>JAEZBZ010000166.1 GCA_023412745.1 Pseudomonadota bacterium
ACCAACCCAGCCTACAAGGGCCGCATCGTGATGCCGAACCCGGCGTCCTCGGGTACGGGCTTCTTCCACGTCTCGGCATGGCTGCAGATGTTCGGCGAAGACAAGGGCTGGGCCTTCATGGACGCCCTGCACAAGAACATCGCCTATTATGAGCACTCGGGCGCCAAACCGTGCCGGCAGGCCGCGACCGGCGAGTTTCCGGTCGGCATCGCCTACGAGCTGATCGGCGCCACCATGAAACAGCAGAACGCGCCGATCGACGTCCTGCTGATGCAGGAGGGCGGCGGTTGGGACATGGACACGGCCGCGATCCTGAAGGGCACCAGGAACCTCGCCGCGGCCCAGCGGCTGATGGATTTCGCGGCCAGCCGCAAGGCCAACGAGATGTACGCGAAGTCGATTCCGCAGGTTGCCATTGAGGGCGTCGGCCAGCCGATCCCGCATTACCCGGAAGGCGTCGCGGCCTCGATGATCCCGAACGATCTCGACTGGGCCTCAGAAAACCGCGACCGCATCATCGCCGAATGGACGCGGCGGTATCAGGGTGGCGAGAAGAAGTAGGGGGCGGCCGCCGCCTGAGCACTTGTGCTTCGGGGGCAAGGGGTCGCGCGCTGTCCAATCTGTCGCGCAGCGTCAACCTCTGCCTTCTAAGCAGAGGATGGGTCCCTTGCGTTCGCGGCATCAATTAGTCTGCAAATTCAAATGTCGCCTTCAGATCATTCATTGCACCGAAGTGAATTTCCCGAACGTGTTGGAGCATGCCAACTACGATGCCGGGATGCAGATTTATACTCTCTGCAAATTCACACACTTCTGCCTTGGTTGTCGGGCTAGTTGCAACGAACTCAGCAAACCTTCCCTTGCCGACCAGAATTTCCTCAGTCCAAGCATTAGCTTCCTTTTCAAATTCTTCACCGTTACCGCCCGGCGCGTCGTCCGCAAAATTCTTACCTTTATGCAAGAGGATGTGTGCGCACTCATGGAAGAACGTCCACCAAAAGTGGTCATTTTTCTTCATCCGTAGAGACATTTGAATTATGGCGCGGTCTTCGCTTAGCCAACGCGCGGAACCGTAAAGCTTGGTTTTCGAGAACGGCCGCACGAACACTAGGGCCACACCCGCAGCGCCGCACAACTCTACCATCCTGGGACTGAACACCTCGGCGCGCTCATTGGTCATGCCTCTAATCACATGTACCGCACCCTCGAATGCGTCTCTATTGAAGGGCGGCAGGTTCATCTCTCTGGCGCACTGCTCACCGAGCATCAGCCAGGAGAAAATGTGCTCTTTGCTGACATCCCCGTTCGACTGCCTATGGTGCACACACAGATTTTGCACCTTGGCATCGAACGCACCGGGCGCTCCAATCCCCAGAAAGCCGAGCAAGCCATCCAAAGTCTGTTCGTCGTCATCCTTGGCATCGGGAAGGACGCCAGATGCACGAAGCTCCTTCAACGGGAAGCACTTCATCCAATCCCGTGTCTCAGGATCAACTTTGCTTTTTGCCTTCCGGGCCTGAAACAAATCCCAATTCGATTGCAGGCCACTCCAGACGTATGCCTTAAGCCCCAGGACACGCTCAAGAACGATAGCGGTCTCCGGCGTCACCGGGTTCTTGCCGCTGATGATCTCGCTCACGAGCTTTTTGTTGAGGCCAGACAGCCGTGCGAACTCGGCTTGAGTCCACCCATGGGCATCGATGTGTTCTTCAAGATGCTCGCCAGGGTGCGTTGCCCAATCAGGCGACCACCCGTCGTCGTGCTGAACGTGGATCATAAGCCCCTCTCAAGTACGCTCACTAAAACTTTGTCAGTGGTAATCCACCACTCCTAACAGCCGGATGGCTGTAACCTCCTTCTCATCAATAGCACCGTCCTTTTTCACGGGCAGAGGATCGTGGTCCGGCTTGAATTCCAACCGCCAGTTTTCCTTCACATCCACCGCGTAGTGGCCTGCCCTGTCACCCACCAGAGGATGGCATCTGTCGGGTTTGGTCTTGGGAACATCAGCAAGGCATCGCACTTGCTTCAAAGTGTCGAGGCGCCGCATTAATGGTCGCGCGCGATTGCCGAAGGCGCGGGCCGTTTCCTTCGCGTTCGACAGTTGGCGTTCGAGTTTCTTCGACGCGAACGAGAACTTCATAGTCTACCCCCGCGTTACCCTCAAGGTAACTATTATAAGTTACCTGATAGGTAACGTCAATCATGCGGTGCGGCTCGCCGCATCGACCACCTTGACGCACTGCCCAACGGTGAGGGAGCAAAACATGTTGTAGGGGTTGCGGTCGACAACGGAAGCTGGAGTTCCCAACTTGCCGCCGACGCCTGCGCACCCGATATAGCTGGTCTGCGCGACGACCCGGCGGGCTTGAGACTGTTCGCGCTACGTCCCACATCGCCTCGTTCATCGCAAAGACTGTGCGGCTGACCGCATCACGCGGCCGTGACCATCCGGTGCGGCCGACGGCTCCCGCTTCTAGAAAGGGGTGCTTTCATGGACCAGGCATTTCACCAGGACTTCGATACCGACCCAATCCACCACCCGAGCGATGAAGCGCCGCTCGACGCCTATTCGCGCGCTGTTTCCACCGTCGTCGATCGCGTCGGGCCGGCCGTCGTGCGCGTCGAGACCATCGCCGATGGCCAGCGTCGCGGCGGCGTCGGCTCGGGCGTCGTCATCGCCAACGATGGCCTCGTTCTGACCAACAGCCACGTCGTCGCCGGCGCCAAGCGCGTGCGGCTGGCGTTCGCGGAAGGCGGCGACGCGGAGGCGCGCGTACTGGGCGACGATCCCGATACCGACCTGGCGCTGCTGCGCGCCGAGGTTCCCGCCGGTACGCCCGCCGCCAGGCTCGGCGATTCCAAGACGCTGCGGCGCGGGCATCTGGTGGTCGCCATCGGCAATCCGCTGGGCTTTGAATCGACCGTAACGGCTGGCGTCGTGTCGGCGTTGGGCCGCTCGCTGCGCGGCCGCAGCGGACGGCTGATCGATGACGTGATCCAGACCGACGCCGCTCTCAATCCCGGAAACTCGGGCGGGCCGCTCGTCTCGGCTAACGGCGAGGTTGTCGGCATCAACACCGCGATGATCAACGGCGCGCAGGGCATCTGCTTCGCGGTCGCCAGCAACACCGCCGTGTTCGTCGTAACCGAGTTCATCGCGCATGGCCGGGTGCGCCGCGCCTACATCGGCATCGCCGGCCAGACAGTGCCGCTGTCGCGCCGCGTGGCGCTGGCCGCTCAGGCCGGACCGCGCGCGGTGCGAGTTGGCGAGATGGTGGCCGGCGGTCCGGCGGCCGTGGCCGGATTGCAGGTTGGTGATGTGCTGCTGTCGCTCGACGGCGCGCCTGTAACCGGAACTGACGATCTCATCCGCCTGCTCAGCGCCGAACGCATCGGGCGGGATATCGAGATCACCTACATCCGCAACGGCAAGCTCGAAACGGTCTCGGTGCGGCCGGTCGAGCGCGGCCACGCCTAACGGTTGCAGCGGCAGACGCATCGGCCAATACACATCGCCGTCGTCTCGCCGCCGAGCGACGCTCTCGACACACCACCCGTCGCCGGATAGGACAATCGGTCTTGTGATGGACAACCTGTTTCAAGCTGCCGGACTAGAGAAACGCGCGCCGCGGCCGCTGGCCGACCGGCTGCGTCCGCAGAAGCTTGGCGAAGTGGTCGGTCAGGATCATCTGGTCGGCCCGGAAGGCACGCTGACCCGGATGGTGAAATCCGGCCGGCTGCAAAGCATGATCCTGTGGGGGCCGCCGGGATGCGGCAAGACCACCGTCGCACGCCTGCTGGCGCATGAAACCGACCTGGAATTCCAGCAGCTTTCGGCGATCTTCTCCGGCGTGCAGGATCTGCGCAAAGCCTTCGATCGCGCCAAAACGCTGCGCCAGACCGGCAAGGGCACGCTGCTGTTCATCGACGAGATCCATCGCTTCAATCGTTCGCAGCAGGACAGCTTCCTTCCCTACATGGAGGACGGCACCATCACGCTGGTCGGCGCGACGACGGAGAACCCGTCGTTCGAACTCAACGCTGCCGTTCTGTCGCGTGCGGCGGTGCTGGTGTTCCACCGGCTCGGCGAGGACGCGCTGTCGGGTCTCATCCAGCGAGCCGAAGCCGAAGAAAGCCGCGCGCTGCCGCTCGACGACGATGCCCGATCCGCACTGCTGGCAATGGCCGACGGCGACGGTCGTTCGGTGCTCAATCTCGCCGAAGAAGTGTTCGCCGCGGTGCCGACCGGCGCCCGCCCGCTGACGCGCGAAGCCCTGACCGCGCTCGTGCAGCGCCGCGCGCCGCTCTATGACAAATCCCGAGACGGCCACTACAATCTCATCAGCGCGCTGCATAAATCCGTGCGCGGTTCCGATCCTGACGCGGCGCTGTATTGGCTCGCGCGCATGCTGGACGGCGGCGAGGATCGGCTGTTCCTTGCGCGGCGTCTGGTCCGCATGGCGATCGAGGACATCGGTCTCGCCGCCCCGCAGGCGGTGGTGCAGGCGCTGGCGGCGAAGGACGTCTACGATTTCCTCGGAAGTCCCGAAGGCGAACTGGCGCTGGCGCAGGCGACGATCTATCTGGCCACCGCGCCGAAATCGAACGGCGCCTATGTCGCCTACAAGGCCGCCATGCGCGCGGCCAAGGAAAGTGGCAGCGTCAGTCCGCCGAAGCACATTCTCAACGCGCCGACCCGGCTGATGTCGGACGAAGGCTACGGCGCGGGCTATGCCTACGACCACGATACCGAAGAAGGCTTTTCCGGGCAGGATTACTTTCCGGAAAGCATGGGCCGGCAGCAATTCTACGACCCGCCGGAACGCGGCTTCGAGCGCGATTTGCGCAAGCGTCTGGCCTACTGGGCGGATCTGCGGCGCAAGCAGCAACGCGACTGATACGGGGTGTGCATAGGCATCGGCCAAAGGTGCGGCCCCGTGCTTGCCAGGGGTCCGCCCAGCTGTTACACAATTCGCTCAGAATTGAGCATAACGCATTGATTTTATTGATCTGAAAGCGTTGCACCGCGCACCCGCTCCAACACGCAAAGAATCGACATGGCCAACCCACGCATCGAGTTGCACAAAGGCGATCTTTCGGAAGGCGTGACGTTCAGCGGTTCCGTCGCCATCGACACCGAAACGCTCGGCCTGAAACCGCATCGCGACCGGCTGTGTCTGGTTCAGCTTTCTGCCGGCGACAACACCGCTCATCTGGTCCAACTTGCTGCCGACGGTTACGACGCGCCGCGTCTCAAGGCGATGCTGACCGACGCCAGCGTCACCAAGATCTTCCATTTCGCGCGTTTCGATGTCGCTGTGCTGAAGGCTTATCTCGGCGTCGACGTCAGCCCGATCTACTGCACCAAGATCGCCTCGAAGCTGGTGCGTACCTACACGGACCGGCACGGCCTGAAGGACTTGGCCAGCGAACTGACCGGCGTCGAGTTGTCTAAACAGCAGCAAAGCTCGGATTGGGCTGCGACGGAACTCTCCCAGCAGCAGCTCCACTATGCCGCCTCGGACGTGCTTCACCTGCACGCGATCAAGACGCGGCTCGATGAGATGCTGGAGCGCAGCGGTCGCCGCGAATTCGCCGAGGCCAGCTTCCGCTATCTGGCGACGCGCGCGCAACTCGATCTCGCCGGCTTCGACGACATGGACATTTTTGCACATTGAGCATCACAGAACAGGCACAAGGGCAGTCGGCATCGCGGGAAAACCGTTGACTGCTGAGCGCGGTGGCCTTGAAGCCAGTCCCATTGTTTCCCTATTTTGCGGTCAGTCTTGCCCGACTCACGGATCGACGGTCGCAGAGCGCGCACAATGGCCCTAGCCTCCGATACCCGGGACCGGCAGATGTCGGCCGAACCGGCGCCTGCGGCCTCGAGCGTGAGGTCTCACCGGGATATTGCGTTTGCCCAGGCGCGCCGGCACAGCGTCGTGGTGCGTGCACTCAAGGTTTTGTTGCCAGTCGCAACAGTGCTGACGCTCGGCTCGTATGGGCTGTTCATGCAGCACTCGATCAAGATCGGCGAGGGTACGCTGACACTTGGGCCGGTTGCGCTGTCATCGGATGTGCTGACGATGCACAATCCGCGCTATGAGGGTTTCAACCAGGATGGCGGCCGGTTCGTCGTATCCGCGCGCACGGCCGAGCAGGATCCGAAGCCGAATTCTCCGGTGAAACTCAACGACATTGAAGGCAGCATCGTTCAGGCTAACAAAACCACCACCAAGCTGACGGCGCCGCTCGGCATGTTCGATCCGAAAGCGAATGAGCTGGAGCTGTTTAAGTCCATCGATATCGCCTCCAGCGACGGCATGAACGTGCGCCTGACCAGCGCCAAGGTGTTCATGAAGGAAGGCCGCATCATCTCGGATGAGCCGGTGACCGTCGGCATGCCGACCGGTGAACTGCGCGGCAACCGCATGGTGCTGATGCAGAAGACGCGCGAGCTGCTGTTCGACAACGGCGTCACCGGACGCCTGAAGCCTGCGGAGCGGCCGGCAAACAAGCAGGGCGTCACGCCCGACGCGCCGCGCGCATCGTCGCAGCTCATGGGCAGCAGCGACGCGCCGGTCGATGTTTCGGCCCCGGCGCTGAAGGTCGATGACGAGAAGAAGATCGCGATCTTCTCCGAAAACGTACGCGCGGAACAGGATGGCTCGGTGCTGACCACGCGCCAGCTCGAAGTCTACTACAGCGGCTCGACGATGGGCACCGCGACGCAGGATGCAGGCCCGGCGGCCAACGCAAGTGGCCGCCTCAACCGACTGATAGCGCGCGATAACGTCGTCCTGACCAAAGGCAGCGACCGGGCCACCAGCCACATCGCCGAGTTCGACCCCGTTAACGAAACGGCTATTCTGGCCGGCGCGGTCAACTTCACGTCCGGAGAGGACCGGCAAGCCGTCGGCGATCAGGCCAGCCTCGACTTCAAGACCGACTCGGCCATGCTGACCGGCACCGCGGTTATCATCACGCAAGGCAAGAACATGCTGAAGGGCCGGCGGCTTGTGGTCGATCGCAAACTCGGCACCATGCAGCTTTCCGCACCGGCCGGCGGTGGATTGCCCACGGGGCGCATCGCGGCCCGCTTCCAACAGCCCGAAGCCCGTAGCCGCCGCAGCGAGCCGACAGCGAAAAGCGAAAGCAGCCTGACGCAATTCCGCACCGATCCGAATGCGCCGATCGAGATCGATGCCGACGTCCTCGACGTGGACGATAACGCACGCACCGCGACGTTCCGTGGCGACGTGCAGGCCGTGCAGGGCGATTTCACAATCCGCACCGTGGAGTTGATCGCCACATATTCCGGCCAGGCCGGCGTCAACCTGATGCAGCAGCCAGCGGCGGACGGCGTGTCCAAAGCGCCTGCCCAACTGCAGCGCGTGCAGGCCCGCAAGAAGGTCGTCGTCACCTCCAAGGATGATCAGAGCGCGGTGGGCGACTGGGCAGATTTCGACATGAAGTCGAATACGGTGACGGTGGGCGGCGATGTCGTGCTGACGCAGGGCCGCAACGTGGTGCGCGGTCCCAAGCTCGTCATCGACATGGTGAGCGGACAGAGTCGCATGGAAGGCGTGCCGACGGCCGCCGCGCGCGAGCCCGCCGACGGCGGCAAGGCCGGCGTGCCAAGCACCTCCGGCGTTGGCAATTGCGGCGGCCGCATGTGCGCGGTGTTCTACCCCAAGGACGCCAAGGACATGGCCAAGCGTGGATTGGCCAAAGGCGCCGAGACACCGGCAGGTCAGCGGGTCCGGGAAGCGATCAAGAACCAGCGCGAGACAACCGGGACAGGTTCGTCGAGCTGGAATTCGACGACCACGCCATCCGGCGCGCAATAATGTGTCATAATGCCTAGCTTCGACTGGCCTCAGTTCAGGATCGGACAGTGAGACTTTTCCCTTTCGGCCGTCGCCGCACAGCAGAGGACGACGACGCGTCGGACGCGAGCGCGCCCGCGCAGCACGGCAATGGTGCCGACTACCCGGAAGCCGAAAGCGGCGACGACCAGCAACCCTACGCTGAAGAGGGCTGGCTTACCGTTCATCAGGTTGAAAAGGCGTATCGCAAGCGCAAGGTCGTGCGCGGTGTCAGCCTCGCGGTCGGCCGTGGCGAATCCGTCGGGCTGCTGGGGCCGAACGGCGCCGGCAAGACCACCGTGTTTTATATGATAACCGGCCTGGTTCCGGCCGACGCCGGCGCGATCTACATCGACGGCCGCGACGCGACGAAACTGCCAATGTATCGCCGCGCCCGTCTCGGCATCGGCTACCTGCCGCAGGAAGCATCGATTTTCCGGGGCCTGACCGTCGAGCAGAACATCATGGCGGTGCTGGAGCTCGTCGAGCCTAACCGGCGAAAACGCAAGGAGAAACTCGACAGCCTGCTCGAAGAGTTCAAGATCACCCGGTTGCGCAAGTCGCCCTCGATCGCGCTGTCGGGTGGCGAGCGGCGACGCTGCGAAATCGCCCGGGCGCTGGCCAGCGGACCATCCTACATGCTGCTCGACGAGCCTTTCGCGGGCATCGATCCGATCGCCGTGGGCGACATCCAGGAGCTTGTCCGCCACTTGACCCAGCGCGGGATCGGCGTTCTCATCACCGATCACAACGTGCGGGAAACGTTGAGCCTGATTGATCGTGCTTACATCATTTACGATGGTCAGGTTCTAACGCAGGGTAACCCGAAAGAAATCATACAGAACGAAGACGTTCGACGGGTCTACCTTGGGGACATGTTCAGTTAAGCAGCTTTAAGTGATAATTCGGCAAGAACTGTCCCTCGAGGTGTGACAGTCGAGGTGTAGGAGCAATGGCGTTATCCGCCAGGCTAGAGTTTAGGCAGAATCAGCAGCTGGTGATGACTCCCCAGCTGCAGCAGGCTATTCGCTTGCTGCAATTCTCCAATCTGGAACTCAACACCTTCATCGATGCCGAGCTAGAGCGCAATCCGCTGCTGGAGCGGGACGATGCCGATTCCTACGAACCGGACTTCGCGGCGCCCGCCGCCGAGGCAGAACCTACCGGGGGCTCGAACGGCGATGATGACTGGCTGAACCTTTCCGCGCCGGGAACCGAAGCAGCAGCCAATCTCGACAGCGACGTGACCGACGTCTTCCCGGATACGCCCGCGACCGAGCTCGGCCCCGAGATGGCGGACAGCGGCTGGGCCTCCCTGCGCCAGCGCAATCATTCGGGTTTCGAGGATGACGCTGATCTTGAGTCCCTACTCACTTCGGACGAAACCCTCAAAGATCACCTGACCGCCCAGCTCAATCTGGGTTGTGCAGACCCCGCCGACAGGATGATTGGGCAGTTCCTGATCGATGCCGTGGACGAGGCCGGCTATCTGACCGCCGACCTGCAGGGGATCGCGGATCGGCTAGGCACCTCGGTCGCGCATATCGAGCGGGTTCTGGCGCGCGTCCAGACATTCGACCCACCCGGCGTCTTTGCGCGTTCATTGAGCGAATGCCTGGCACTCCAGCTCAAGGATCAGAACCGCTACGATCCGCAGATCGCGGCGCTGCTCGACAATCTCGATCAGCTCGCAGCACGCAATCTGCCCGCGCTACGCAAGGCCGTCGGCGTCGATATGGACGAGCTTGCCGACATGATCGCGGAGATCAAGCGGCTCAACCCCAAGCCCGGCCTGCGGTTCGGTTCCGTTCAGGTTCAGCCGGTTGTGCCCGATGTCCTCGTGCGTCCGGCAGGCGATGGTGGCTGGCATATCGAATTGAACGCCGAGACGCTGCCGCGCGTGCTGGTGAACCGCACCTACTATACGCGGGTCGCGAAAACCAAGCAGTCGAGCGACGACAAGACCTATCTGCTGAACTGCCTCCAGACTGCCAATTGGCTGGTCAAAAGCCTCGACCAGCGCGCCCGCACCATCCTGCGCGTCGCCGAGGAGATCGTCCGGCAGCAGGACGGCTTCTTCACCCACGGCGTGCAGCATCTGCGGCCCCTGAACCTCAAAACCGTGGCCGAGGCGATCAAGATGCACGAATCGACGATCAGCCGTGTCACCTCGAACAAGTACATGGCGACGCCGCGCGGCATCTTCGAGCTGAAGTACTTCTTCACGTCGGCCATTGCCTCGGCCAGCGATGGCGAGGCGCATTCCTCCGAAGCGGTGCGTCACCGCATTCGCCAGATGATCGACGGCGAAACCAGCCAGATGGTCCTGTCCGACGACATGATCGTCGATAAACTTAAAAGCGACGGCATCGACATCGCGCGCCGCACCGTTGCGAAGTACCGCGAAGCGATGCGTATTCCGTCATCGGTACAACGGCGCCGGGAAAAGCGCCTTTTCGATCGCGACGCGACCAGCGTGGCGTAGAGCCAAGTGCCTATTTTTTTCTGCATTTTCGGTCTAATTCTCGATCGCGCAATGACGTTATTTCTGCCGCGATTTCATTGACATCCGCGGCATCTGCGATTACGGTCGCTTCATAGGTGTTTGCGACGAATTGCCCCGCCATAAACGGTCATGAGGGCATTCTTGGGTTGGTCTAGAAGATGGCCGGGGGAGAGGCCGCGTCTCAGTCTGTGCGAGCGTACGTTCTCGGACATAGTGAGATGCCGAAACCAACGCAGATCATCTTCACTAGCGGGCCACGAAAGTCAGTTTACGCGTTGGTTGCCCGAGTTATGCTCAAAAACATCATTTCCTGTCAGCGCCGCGTTGGGGAGGCTATGCAGCCTGATAAGCATCCGTATCCAATGACGTATGGTGGCCCTGCGCAAATTGCAGGGCTAAATCCGGCGACCGAGCGCGTTGAATCGGATCATTGCTTATCGAGACTGCCATCCCAAATGACTAACCGCGATCAAGCAACGCTTGACGACGCATACGTTCTGGTGTTTCGCAGTATGCAAATGAAGGCGCGCGTGTCGCCCTTCGATGTCCCAGCCATGAAAGTTCAGGGACGAGGTCAGGCGCCAGGCAGCTCGAGAAAGCGAGGGCCGGCGGTTTTTTGCGCACCTGCATCAGACAAGACCGCCGCCTCTATATTTGATGAAGCGGCGCTATTTGGTTTGAGCCTGCGACCGGAGGAATGTGACTATCATGGATCTTGGGGACCTCTTGACACCCGACGGTGTCATTTCCTCCCTGAAGGCCAAGAGCAAGAAACAGGCGCTGCAGGAACTCAGCCAGCGCGCCGCGGAGCTCACCGGCCTTCAGCAGCGCGAACTGTTCGACGCTCTGCTTCAGCGCGAACGGTTGGGCTCGACCGGGCTCGGCCGCGGCATCGCGATACCGCACGTCAAGGCACGATCGCTCAAGCAGATCTTTTGCGTGTTTGCACGCCTCGACGAGCCGATCGAATTTGATTCGTTGGACAATGAACCAGTCGATCTGATCTTTCTGCTATTGGCGCCAGAACACGCCAGCGGGGACCATCTCAAGGCACTGGCTCGGATTTCGCGCCTGCTGCGGGAGCCGAATGCCATCACCCGCCTGCGCGCGGCAACCGATTCAGCGGCCCTGTACGCGGTTCTGACGGAACCAGCCACCTCTCACGCGGCCTAATTTAAAGGCCGCCCACCGAAGAAGGACTTGACCGTCGCTCAGCCCAGAATTGCCAGACCGGCAAGTCCCACGACGCCGACGGCGATACGCCACCACCCGAACAGCGCAAAGCCGTGGCGACTGATGAAGTAGAGGAGGTGGCGAACGACTAGAACCGCCGCGACGAATGCCGCCACGAAGCCGATCGCGATACCAGTCATGTCGTTGGGCTGCAGGATCGCCCAGTTCTTATAGAGATCGTAGCTGAAGGCGCCGGCCATCGTCGGCATGGCCAGGAAAAAGGAAAACTCGGCCGCTGAACGCTTGTCGGTTCCCAGCAGCAGCGCCCCAACAATCGTTGCTCCAGACCGCGAAACACCAGGAACCATCGCGAGGCATTGGCAAAGGCCGATCTTGAACGCTAGCGACGGTGGGTAGTCGGCGACATCCGTATAGCGCGGCGTCAGTGCCAGCCGGTCGACATACAGCAGTATGATGCCGCCCAGGATTAGCGACACACAGATCAACAGCGGCGATTCGAACAGCACGATCTTGATGAAGCTGTGGAGAGAGACGCCAACAATCACCGCCGGCAGGAACGCCAGCAGGATCCCGACCACAAATCGCCGCGACTGCGGGTTAGTCGGCAAGCTCGTCGCGAGCTGAAACAGCTTCGTTGCATAGACAGTCAGGATAGCCAGAATCGCGCCGAGCTGAATCAGGACTTCAAAAGTCCTGCCTGGCGATTCAAAGCCCAGGAAATGGCCAACGAGCAGAAGGTGCCCAGTGGAGGATACTGGAATGAATTCCGTCAGCCCCTCAATCAATCCCAGCAGCAAAACCTGCCAAATCGGCATATACCTTACCCCGTCGGCGTCTTCGGACGCGTGCCCCCCCGGCTCTCGTCCATTGTCACGGCACGTTCCGGCACCTTAGACCCGGCACGTGTAGCAGATTCATGGCATGAGAACGTCAGTCCTAGCGACACACGGCCTTGCCGACGCGTGTATCGGTGCCACCCATCAGGAACGCAGATCCGGCTTAACGCCATGCAAACACTGATCCATTATCGGCTCTGCCCGTTCTCCAGATCGATCCTGATCGCGCTGGCCGAGCTCGCGATCGACGTCGAGCTGACCGAAGAGAAGCCGTGGGAGTGGCGGACCGAATTCCTGGCCCTCAATCCGGCGGGCGAGTTGCCAGTGCTTGAATTGGATGGCGGCCAGATGCTCTGCGGCGCTTATGCCATTTCGGAATACTTGGCGGATGAAGTCCACCAGCATCCGCTCGACGGCCAAAGCGTGCCGCTTTTCCCCGGCAACGCCGTCCAGCGGGCGGAAGTCCGGCGGCTGGTTGACTGGTTCCACGGCAAGTTCGACCGTGACGTGCTGCGCGATCTCCAGCACGAGAAGCTGTTTGCTCGTCTCGCCCGGACGCCGCCACGCAGCCCGGACCCGGAGGTGCTGCGCGCTGTGCGCACCAATTTACGCTATCATATGAGCTACATCGGCCACCTAGCCGACCACCGCCGCTGGCTTGCCGGCGATGAGATGAGCTTTGCCGACATAGCCGCGGCGGCGCAACTTTCCTGCGTCGACTATTTTGGCGAGGTGCCCTGGGAAGAGTATGCGAGTGCGAAAGGGTGGTATGTCCGTATGAAATCGCGCCCCTCGTTTCGAGGCATCCTGGCGGCGCGCGTTCCCGGACTAACACCGCCATCCCATTACAATGACCTTGATTTCTGAATCCGAGCTGCGCCGACCAGCCTTCAAGGGCGATCTCAAGGAGCGCCTGATCGCGGCCGCGCGCGAGGCCGGCTTCTCGGCCATCCGGATCACCACGCCCGACATGATCGGTGCGGCGGGCGAACGGTTTCAATCCTTCCTGGCGGAAGGCCGGCACGGCGAGATGGCGTGGCTTGAACGCAATGCCGACCGCCGCGCCGATCCCAAGGTGCTGTGGCCGAACGTCCGCTCGATCATAATGCTGGGCTACAGCTACGCGCCGGACCACGACCCGATGGCGGTACTGGAACATCCGACCCGCGGCGGCATCTCATGCTACGCCCAGGGCCGCGATTATCATGACGTCGTTAAAGGCCGGCTGAAATCGATCGCCGCCACGTTCGCGCACATCAGCGGCGAGGACGTGAAGGTTTTCGTGGATACCGCGCCGCTGATGGAAAAACCGCTGGCGCAGGCTGCCGGTCTCGGCTGGCAGGGCAAGCACACCAATCTGGTCTCGCGCGAGCATGGTTCGTGGCTGTTCCTCGGCGCCATCCTGACCACGGCCGAGATCGCGCCGGATGCCCCGGAGGTCGATCATTGCGGATCGTGCCGGCGCTGCCTCGACTCCTGCCCGACGGCGGCGTTTCCCGCGCCCTATCAGCTCGACGCCCGCCGCTGCATTGCTTACCTGACCATCGAACATCCCAGCCATATCGACGTCGCTTTCCGGCAACCGATGGCCAACCGGGTATTCGGCTGTGACGATTGCTTGGCCGCCTGCCCCTGGAACAAGTTCGCCGAAGCGTCGCGCGAAATGAAGTTCCGGCGCGGTGAAAACACCACCGATCCGCCGCTGGCCGATCTGCTTCAGCTCGATGATGCCGCGTTCCGCATCCGGTTCGCCGGCACGCCGATCAAGCGCACTGGGCGCGACAGATTCATGCGCAACGTGCTGATAGCGGTCGGCAACTCCGGCGACACAACATTGGTGCCCCACGTCGAACGGCTCGCAGCCGATGCCTCGCCATTGGTCCGAGCCATGGCCGCCTGGGCTGCGTGGCGGCTGTGCGACAAGCCAGCGTTCGATACGCTGAAAGCGCGCTTCATCGACGGCGAGAACGACGAAACCGTGCGCGCCGAATGGCACAGGGAGAAAGCCGCGTGACGCATCTGTTCTGTTTCGGGCTCGGCTACAGCGCCCGCGTGCTCAGCGCGCGCCTGCTAGAGCAAGGCTGGCATATCACTGGAACCTCAACGACGGCGGACGGCGCACATCGCATCACCGTACTCGGTGAGAGGGCGCGCGGACTGGTCTTCGATGGCGTGACAGCGTCAGCCGAAGTCGGCGAAGCCCTGCAAAGCGCTACCCATATGCTGACGTCGATCCCGCCGGATAAGATCGGCGATCCCGCACTGCGCCTTCATCGCGCCGATCTGGCGCGGGCATCGGACCTGTCTTGGATCGGCTATCTGTCCACCATCGGTGTCTACGGCGACTGGCAAGGCGCGTGGATCGACGAGGAAACACCGCCGCGTCCGCAATCTCCGCGCAGCATTCAGCGCCTCGACGCAGAAAATACCTGGCTGGACTTCGGCGCGGAAACCGGAAAGCGCGTGCAGGTCTTCCGGCTTCCGGGCATCTACGGTCCGGGTCGAAGCGCGATCGATAACGTCCGTGCCGGGAAGGCACGGCGCATCATCAAGCCCGGTCAAGTGTTTAATCGCATCCATGTGTTCGATATCGCCACCGCGTTGATGGCGGCGATGAGCACGGCGTCCCACCACGCCATTTACAATCTCACAGACGACGAGCCGGCGCCCAATCAGGATGTCGTACAGCTCGCCGCCGAGTTGCTGGGCACACCGGTGCCACCCGATGAGCCGTTCGAGTCCGCAGGTCTCAGCCTGATGGCGGGGAGCTTCTATTCGGAAAGCAAACGCGTCAGAAATAGGCGGATGAAGGACGATCTCGGCGTCACGCTGGCGTTTCCGACCTACCGCGAAGGGCTGCGCCAGATCGCGTCGCGATAAGCAGCGTTAACGTTTCATTCACCAAACATTCAGACGACCTCCGTTTTGTCGCCGCACTCCCAAGGCATGGTGCGTACAGACATCGGAGCATTGGCTTGTACCCCTGCAAGCGAGCGACCGACGAGCTGTCATCCCTGTCTCGGAGCGTGATCCCATGCGCCTCACCCTGGACCGTTGCCGGGTGTCTTCTCTCGCCATTGCTCTCGCAGTTGCAGTGTTCGTGCCGGGTTGTAGCGTCGAGGCCGGCGATGAAGCCGCCCACGCCATCGCGGAGAAGTTCGCCGCGGATACGTCGGAGCCCATCACCGAACAGAAAGTGCTGGCCGAAAGCACCGCGCCGCCGCCGGTAACGCCGGTCATCATCGCGCCCGTTCCCGACAAATCGGCCACGCAATTGGCGCCGAAGACAACGCCGAAACCGCCTGCGCCAGCGCAGACCAAAACTGCGCCGCCGCCCGTGAAGACCACCACCACGACCGCTGCTCAACCCGCACCTGATGCCGCCAAGGCCAAGGCGGACGCTGCCAAAGCCAAGGCCGCGGAGGCGCAGCGCAAACGCGCGGAAGCCAAGCGCATCGCCGAGCAGAAGGCGGAAGCCACGCGCCAGGAAAAGGCGCGCCGCAAGGCCGACGAGGACGAGATGCTGGCGCGTGCGCGCGCGGAAGCCGAGGAACGCCGACTTGTCCACGAGCGGCGCTTGCGTGATATCGAACGCGCTGAAGCTGAAGCCGAGGCGGAACGCGTGCGCGCGGCCGCACTGACTGCGGAAACCGAACGCCGCAAGGCTGCCGAAGCCGAGGCCGCGCGCGTCGCTGAAGCCAAGCGGATTGCAGAGGAAGAAGAACGCAAGGCCGCGGAAGCCAAGCGGATCGCCGAAGCCGAGGAGATGCGTCGCCGCGTCGAGGCGGAGCGCGTGGCCGCGGCCGAACGCGCTCGCGCTGAAGATGTCGCCCGCCGTCACGCCGAGGAACAAAGGCTTGCTCAGATAGCGGAAGAAAGAGCACGCCGGGCACGCGAAGAACGTCGTCTTGCCATCGAGCGTCAGCTGGCCGAGGAGGAAGCCCGTCGTGCCGCGGAAGCGCGCGCCGTGGCCGCTCTCGCCGCCGAACGCGAGCAACGCCAACTCGAGATGGCGCATCGCGAAGCCGCCGAACGCGAAACCGCACGACAGCGGGTGGAACAGGACAATCTCGCCCGCCTGGAAGCGGCACGTGAGGAAGAGGCGCGGCGTTTATCGGACAGGATCCGGCGCACGCGAGAAGCACGCATCGAGCAAGACACGCCGTTCTTGCCACCTCAGGGACTTGGTGGCCCGCTTCCCAACGACCTGCGGCCAGATAATCAACCCTTCAACGCGCCCCGCACCGCGCCAACCAGGCGCGTCACGGTCCTGCTGGTCATGGAGCCTGGACGTCGCGGCATACGACGCTTCGACAAATCCGCCGATCCCGTCATTTGCGTGAACGGATCGTGTTACGTCAGCCGTGGAGCATCCGCATCCGCACAGGAGTTGCCACGCGGCCGTGCGTTCGGCCCGAGCGTCGCGCTCGGCTCGCGCGCTGGAGCCTGCAACAACTCGCTGACCTGCGTGTTCCGCGGCGTTGACCTCGGCAGAACGTCGGCCGAAATCCAGCCAATCGATTTGCGCGTACTGCGCCATGATCGTCGCCAGGCACAAATGGTCGAAGCCGATCCAACCTGCCGCGTTATCCAAGGTCAGTTGTCGTGCCGCCAAGCGGTATTCGCCGACGATTACATGATGTGGGTCGTGCCGGAAGCCGTCGCGTCGCATGCAGGACCGATGGCCCTGGAAGCCGCGGTCCAGTCAGGCCTGGCGACACATCACAGCACCGCCCTCGACTGACGCGACCGTTCAGGGTGATTCTGGTGATTGGCTGGAGACGATCTCGCCGATCACCTCAAACAGCAGATCGAGATCCTCCGGCCGCGACAGTCGGTGATCGCCATCCGGCACGGCGGTGATGCGCGTCCAGCCGCCGAGCAGATAGCTGTCGAGATCCAGCGTGTGCTGCCAGGGCACATCGGGATCCTGATGGCCGTGCAGAATATGCACCGGACGGCCCGGATCCCACGACTTGCGATCGAACAGGTGCTGGCGGCCGTCCTCGATCAGATCGCGCGTGATCGGATAAGGATCGCCGTAGATCGACGGCCGAAACCACACGCCATCCTCAATGATCGCGCGCTTGGCATCGGCCGGAAAGCGCGACCACATCAGCGCTTCCGTCATGTCCCAGGCCGGCGCGATCAGCAGCAGTGCCTTGATGCGGCTGGCTTCCTCCGGCATCTCGGCGAGCAGGCGGCGCAACAGCAACAGCGCGAGATAGCCGCCCATGCTCGAGCCGATGACGATCACCGGGCCGCGGGTGATGGTCGTGAAGACGGCCTGCACCTCCTCCAGCCAGCGGCTGATGGTGCCCTCCTGAAAGCGGCCCTGCGACTGGCCGTGCCCGCTGTAGTCGAATCTGGTACAAGCCAGGCCTTGGGTGCGCGCCCAGGTGCTGAGCGCGCTGGCCTTGGTGCTGATCATGTCCGACTTGAAACCCGGCAACCAGATCAGCTCCGGCACGTCGCCTGGATCACGCAGCACAGCGATGCGGCGGCGAGCCGTACCTTCTCCGACCTGCAGGTATTGCGGGTTTGTATCGGGCATCCTAGTGAAGTCCTTCCTGTCGCAAAGGGGCATGCTTTGCCGCCACGCCGCCCAACCATACTGCAGATCATCCCTCGCCTCGATACCGGTGGGGCAGAACGCACCACCGTCGAGATAGCGCAGGCCATTGTGACTGCGGGCGGGCGGGCCATCGTGGTCAGCGACGGCGGCCGCATGCTGACCCAGGTCGCCAAGGTCGGCGGCGAGGTAGTCGAGCTTCGCGCTGCGAGCAAGAACCCAGCGGTCATGATCGGCAATGGCCTGGGGTTGCGCCGGATCATTCGCACCGAAAAGGTCGACCTTATCCATGCCCGCAGCCGCGCCCCCGCCTGGAGCGCACTGATGGCGGCGCGCATGACCGGTATTCCGTTCGTGACCACCTATCACGGCGCGTATGCCGAAAGTGGCGCGCTGAAACGCACTTATAACAGCGTCATGGCGCGCGGCGACGTCGTGATCGCCAACTCGCGCTATACCGCAGAGCTGATCCGCAACCGCTACGGAACACCCGAGGATCGCATCCGCGTCATTCATCGCGGGCTCGACGATCAGTTCGACCCGCAGCGCGTCGCATCTGCAAAGGTCACGCAGATGCGCGCGGCTTGGGGCGTGCGGCCGGACCAGCGCGTCGTACTCAATGCCGGGCGACTGACCCAATGGAAGGGCCAGGGCGTGCTCATCGCGGCGGCGGGGCTGCTGGCCAACCGCAAGGACCTGGGCGACTGGGTTGTGATTATGGCGGGTGACGATCAGGGCCGCACCGGCTACGCCGATGGCCTACGCCAGCAGATCGCCAGTCTCGGCCTGCACGAGCGCGTGAAGCTCGTCGGTCATGTCGATGACATGCCGGCAGCCTACATGGCGGCCCACTTGTCGGTCGTCGCATCGACGGGTGCCGAAGCTTTTGGCCGCGCTGCCGCCGAGGCTGAGGCCATGATGTGCCCGATACTTGCTACCGACATCGGCGCCGCCCCAGAAACCGTGTGCGCCGAACCCAAAGTCGGGCGGCAAGAGATCACCGGGTGGCTGGTGCCGCCAGGCGATCCACAAGCGCTGGCCGGTTGCCTGGAAGCCGCGCTGCGCCTCAGCGAAGCCGAGCGCGCAGCCATTGGGCAGCGCGCCAGGGCCTATGTTATGAAGCGGTTTACTTTAACGGCCATGCAGCAGGCCACCCTTCAAGTCTACGATACTTTGCTCGGCACCAACATGGCCCAGCAAACACGCCTGTGATGCTAGCTTATAACAGTCCCATAGTCAGCGCTTGACTTGAAACTCATTCTTCCCGATCTTCTGGGTATAACGTCAAGCGGAGGGGCGCCATGGGTGCGAACCCCCGCTTTTTGTGCGATATGCCCGATGTGCGGGCACTGATTGAAACGGACTAAGGAGATTTCACATCCGCAGACCAATGGTGAGGGGCGCGCCTGAGCGCGAGTCAACCGGCCCCAAGATCAACGATGCGATCCGGGCCCGAGATGTAAGACTGATCGACGAGAACGGCCAGAACGTCGGCGTTGTCAGCCGCTTCGATGCAATGGAGCGGGCGGCGGCTGCTGGACTCGATCTCGTTGAAGTATCGCCTGATGCCGACCCGCCGGTCTGCAAAATCCTGGACTATGGCAAGTTCAAATACCAGGAGCAGAAGAAGGCGGCCGAAGCGCGCAAGAACCAGAAGATCGTCGAAATCAAAGAGATCAAGATGCGTCCGAGCATCGATGATCACGACTACGACGTGAAGATGCGTTCTATCCGCCGCTTCTTCGAAGAGGGCGACAAGGTTAAAATCACCCTCCGCTTCCGTGGTCGCGAAATGGCGCACCAGGAGCTGGGGATGGATTTGCTGCAGCGTGTCAAGGCCGAGTTGCTGGACCACGCTAAAGTCGAGTCCGAGCCGCGCCTCGAAGGCCGCCAGATGGTGATGGTGCTGGCGCCGCGGTAAAGTCGATCGACGCGCTGCAGCCCCATTGCGCTAACGCTGAATTGTGGATTATAAGCGGGCCGAGCCGCCAGGCGGGGCATGCCGTGGCGGCTCATTATTGTTTGCATGAAGGATCTGAGGTCTGGCTGCTCTCTTCATCCGGGGGAGCGACGCATCGAGCTTTAATCGGCTCGGATTGCCCGATCGGCCATGATCCTCGCGGCGCAAGGCGCCGTTAGCGAGAAAAGGAGCAAGCCAAATGCCCAAGTTGAAGACCAAGAGCGCCGCCAAAAAGCGCTTCAAGTTCACTGCTACCGGCAAGGTGAAGGCCCAGGCCGCGGGTAAGCGGCACGGCATGATCAAGCGC
>JAEZBZ010000169.1 GCA_023412745.1 Pseudomonadota bacterium
GATATCTTCAGCCGCGTCATCGTTGAGCGGATCGAGCCGCAACTCGGCCGCGAACGCCCCACCATTTTCGACGCCTATCCGGTCAGTGAAGCAGCGCTGGCGCGGCCGAAACCGGATGATCCGCGCGTTGCGGAGCGTTTCGAGTTGTACGTCTGTGGTGTCGAACTGGCGAACGCATTCGGCGAACTGACCGACCCGGCCGAACAGCGCCGCCGCTTCGCGGAGTCCATGGCCGAGAAGGAGCGCATCTACGGTGAGCGTTACCCTATCGACGAGGATTTCCTGGCGGCGCTGGCGCAGATGCCCCCGTCTTCCGGCATCGCGCTCGGCTTCGACCGGCTGGTAATGCTGGCGACCGGCGCCAATCATATCGACCAGGTACTCTGGACCCCGATGCCCGGCTGATCCGATCCCGGCCTTGACATAGCTGGATAAAACCCGTCCCAACAGCGCATGAGCAGGATCGACAAGAGCATCACGAGCGCCCAGGCGCTGCGCGACGCCGGGCTTATCGGCCCGGATGCGCTGCCTACGCTCGAAGCCGTCGCCGCGCGCTATGCCGTCAGCATCACGCCGGCCATGGCGGAGCTGATCGATCCAACCGATCCCGACGATCCGATCGCGCGGCAGTTCGTTCCCGACGCGCGCGAACTCACGACCACGCCCGATGAGCGACATGACCCGATCGGGGACGACATCCATTCGCCCGTACCACGCCTCGTGCATCGTTATCCCGACCGGGTGTTGCTGAAAGCCGTCGGCGTCTGCCCGGTGTACTGCCGCTTCTGTTTTCGCCGCGAAATGGTCGGCCCCGGCCAAGGCGAAACGCTGACCGGAGAACAACTCGCGGCGGCGATGGACTACATCCGCCAGCGGCCGGAGATCTGGGAGGTGATCCTCACCGGCGGTGATCCCATGGTGCTGTCACCGCGCCGGATATCCGAACTCAGCCAGATGCTCGGCGCGATCCCGCATGTGAAGGTGATCCGCTGGCACTCGCGCATTCCGGTCGTCGATCCAGCGCGCGTGACGGCGGAGATGGTCGCCGCGTTGAAGATCACGACGGCCACCGTTTGGGTCGCGATCCACGCGAATCATCCGCGCGAATTCACGCCGGACGCGCGCGCCGCCTGTGCGCGCCTCGCCGATGCAGGCATCCCGCTGGTCAGCCAAACCGTTCTGCTGAAGGGCGTTAACGACGATGCGGACACCCTAGCCACCTTGATGCGCACCTTCGTCGAATGCCGCATCAAGCCCTACTACCTGCATCACGGCGATCTCGCGCCGGGCACGTCGCATCTGCGAACGACAGTCGCCGAGGGGCAGGCACTGATGCGCCACTTGCGCGGACGCGTGTCCGGGCTGGCGCAGCCGACTTACGTGCTCGACATTCCCGGCGGCGCCGGGAAGGTACCGATCGGACCGGGCTATCTGCAGGACAACGATGCAGCCGGATACACGGTCACCGATCGCGACGGCCAGCACCATACTTATCGCCCCGACGATCCATCGGACAGGGACACGGACGTCTAAGCCACGCCTGCTTCAGCAAGCCCGCCGTCATGCCACACACGCCTTAGTGCTTCTGGAACGAGTGCCAGGTTCCGTCCGCGCCGATCACCACGCGATACCAGGACCAGGTTTTCTTCTCGCGCATGGCCTTGGCTTCGGCCGGCGGCATCAGCCGGTACAGCTCGACTTCCTGCGCGGGCGTCAGTGCGCCGAGATCGGCTTCCGCGACAGCCGGCCAGACGTAGACGAGATTATTCTCGATATCCTTGCCGACCGGCAGCGTGGTGTGGCCCGCATCCAGGATATTGCCGAGAATGGCCAGGATCTCGCGGCCCTCCCCGTCAGCCGATATCTTTTTCCAGTGGGCGATCGGATCGCCGACCCTGTCGCTTGAGATCATCGGCTTCAACTCGTTCCATTCGAGCGGGGTCAGCAGATCCTCGATTTTGCCGCTGTGGACCGCTGCAAGTATGGCCTCGCGCATATCGGCAGCCGGTCCTGGCAGCGCCGATTTAGCGGGTTGCGCGGCGACGATTGCCTGGGGCGGCGGCTGGTTACGGCTTTTGGTCTTTTCTGCCAGCACGGTTCCGGCCGCTAAGCATTGGACAATGCCGGCCAGCATTACTAGGAATAGAACTTCGCGAATCGCGATCCGAGGATAAGACCAAGCCATCAGGAGAGAGCCCCTGACGCGCGAAGACCTGCGCATATTTCGTTTTTTTCTGCCGCCGTTAACCCGGCTGGCCCATGAGGCCTGCCGCAGCCGGGGCGGATATTGGATGGGCGTCGCGCTTTACTGATGCAGTTCATTCCCAACCCCCTCATCATTCCGGTCGGCCTGATCATCGGCGTTCTCGTGTCGGCTCCCGTCGGACCCGTCAACGTACTGTGTATCCAGCGTGCGATCGAGCGTGGTTTTTGGGGCGGCGTTGCGGCCGGCTTTGGCGCGATGCTCGGCGATGGGCTCATCGCGCTGCTTGCGGCGCTCGGCGTCGGCGCCATAGCGGGCGCCATCCAGGATTATCGTGATGCGATCCAGTTGCTCGGCGGGCTGGCACTGCTGGTCTTCGGCGTCAGGCTCTACATCGCGCCGGCACGCGTCATCGCCAGCGCTGACGAGGAGCCGCATACACTCTCCGAATTCCTATGGGATACGCCAAAGACCTTTTTCCTGACGATCACCAATCCCGGTGCCGTGCTGGGTCTTGTTGCGATTTTTGGCGGCGTATCGAGTTTCGTGGATGTCAGTTCGACGATCGATGCGCTGACCATGGTGGCTGCGATCGTGGCGGGCAGTTTCCTATGGTGGGTCGGCCTGTCGTCCCTGATCGGGCGCATCCGCCACCGCCTGCCGATCGACAACCTGCAAAAGATCAACCGGATAGCCGGCGTATTGCTGGTTGGATTTGGCGTCGTCCTGATCGGCGAACTGGCTTTCAACGCGCTCTGGCCTTGACCGCATAGGCAGCCGGCCAGCCGCACTTACTGCGTCGTACCGCCCATCGTGAATTCGCCCTGGCGCACGCGCGCATCCAGCCCGCGCGCGAGATTGGCGACCGCATCTTCGCCGAAGGCCGATACCAGATCGGTCAGCGCCGTGAACAGCGCTGCATAGGCCATCATCTCAGGCGCAATACCCTGGTCGGCGCCTTCGTCCCACGCTTCCAGAATGAGGCTCAACGCCTTGAAGCTGTCGCTCTTGGTGTCGGTTGGCTTGCAGAATGTCTGCATCATCGCTCTCGTCATGGCTGGGCGTGGGCGTTTGGCCAACGGGTATGCCTGTTCCCTAGCACAGAGATTTGAGAGAGTGGCAAGGGCAACGATTAAGTGTGAATCTGGCGTTTAACACATTCCCGCCAAGGCTCACGGCGTGCCGCTGACCAGCCCTTCCGAAAGCTGTGTCGCTTCAGTGAGAAAGCGGCTGACCGCCGTCTGGGCCGACCCTGTGCACGTCCGGTAGGTGCGGCTATAGCCCTGGTAACCCTTGTTGAAGCTGCGGGTCAGCCGCGCCCGGCGCAGGGCCGTCGAGCCCTCCGCATCGATGAGCTCGCGCATACGGTCGCGCCAGAGCTGGCCGTCGTCGGCACCACACAGTTCGCGCAGGTAGTGCACCGCGCCGAGGATCTCCGATAAGCGGAGCAGCTTGTCGTCATAAGAGCGAGATTCCTGCGCAATAGCCGAACTCGCCATCGAAAACAGCAGAACCCCGGCCATGGCGTAGTGGAGCGTGCGCTGCCTGCTTGCCTTCAGGTTCGGGTTTCCCATGCGTTTTGCCCTCTCGAAGCCGCCCGGCGAGCGTTAACGCTGGTCATACCATGGGCTACGCGCGACCTGCCAGCCGCGCCACCCTGCGACCGAGATAAAGCCACAACCTTCTCGACCGCGACAGCTCAAATTCCTCGAACTCGTAGTCGAGCAGCGGCACATTGCGATGCAGTGCGCGCTCCAGGGCGGCCACGAACCGCCCGCGCGTCTCAACATCGAGGTCGCGCACGGACACGTTCAACGGATCGTTGAATCGCCGCCGGTACGCGTCCATGACATGACGCGTGGGTTCTTCAAGAGCTTTCATGCATCAACGCAATACAAATAACGCACGATCACTGCGCGGGAACTTAGCGCACAGATGAATACTCAAGGTTAGCGCAGCTTATTGCAACTGTTATTGGCGCATACCCAATACAGCCACAGCGCACGGCCATCTCGGACGTTCGTAAACGATGAAATGAGCAGGTATGCGACGGCTATGCGGCCGCGGTGTCTTCGGCTGCCATGCTGCCGCGTCTGGCGACCGCGGCAATTGCTTGCCGCAGATGCTCGGGGCCGACGTTGCCACTGCTAAGAATTTGCCGGAACCGGCGCGCACCGGGCAGCCCGTGGTAGAGCCCCAGGATATGCCGGGTGAAGGAGTGCGCCCGGCCGCCTGCCGCGACATGAGCGTCGACATAGGGTAGCAGCCGTTCCAGCACTTCCAGGCGTGAAGGCGGCTCGTTCGTCTCGCCGAACACGACCCGATCGACGTCTGCGAGCAGATATGGCGTGTGATAGGCGGCACGCCCCAGCATCACGCCGTCGAAGGTCTCCAGGTGCCGCGTGGTGTCAGCGAGGTCCGCTATGCCGCCATTGAGAATTATGGTCAGCTCCGGATGCGCCTGCTTCAGCCGTGCGACACGCTCATAGTCGAGCGGCGGGATCTCGCGGTTTTCCTTAGGCGACAGGCCTTTCAGCCATGCCTTGCGCGCATGCACGATGAACGTCCTACAGCCGGTCGCCGAAACCGTCGTGATGAACCGCTCCAGGTCAGCCTCGCTGTCTTGGTCGTCGATGCCGATACGGCATTTCACCGTGACCGGCGTGCTCCCGGCCACGTCCTGCATTGCCGCGATCGACCGTGCGACGAGATCAGGCTCGGCCATCAGGCAGGCCCCAAAACGCCCCTCCTGTACGCGATCCGAGGGGCACCCGACATTGAGGTTGATCTCGTCGTAGCCGAAATCCACACCGATCCGAGTGGCCATCGCCAGACGATGCGGATCGGAGCCGCCGATCTGCAAAGCCAGCGGCCGCTCCTGCGGGCTGAAACCGAGCAACCGGCTGCGATCGCCGTGGATAATCGCCTCGGCGGTAATCATCTCCGTATACAGCAGCGCGCGGCGCGTCAGCAGCCGATGGAACCGGCGGCAAAAGCCATCAGTCCAATCCATCATGGGCGCAACGGAGAATTTGCGATATTCAGACAATATAAAACCTAATCTTGGTCTGCTGAGTGCACTGCTGCGATCAGCATAGCCTCTGATATTGCAGACAATCAGCATGTCATATGCGACGAGATTGTCAGCTGGCTCGTAATAGCGGCACGGGCGAATTGGGGGAAGGCAAATGAGCGAAACGATATTCGCCCGTGACATCGGCTTTTTACTCAAGCTCGGCAGGAGACGGCGAACGGGGTACGGCAGGTAGTCAGAGAGCATAACCGCGATGGACTTTTGCACAGCGGTGCAACCATCAAGAGATTTTGGCTTTACACGACGCTCGTCGCGCTTGGTGGTGCAATCGCGACCAAGTTAGTGGAGCTGCTTCTGAGCATCACCAGGACTGTTGGATAACCCAACCGCAATTACCCGCTTTAAGGCTGTGCCACGTCGTTGCAGCGAAGGCGTCCCCGCTGGCGCTCGGTCACCGCGCAGATGCCACAATTCGCAACGTCTCACTGAACCAGGCAATACTAAGTCACCGGTGCGGACGCAGGAACCCCCAGCGGCTATCCATGTCATTTGCGTCCCGATCGAGCAGGCCCGGGCCCGCTTGCAGGAACCCGCCGACCGACACAGGTGAGCTGGATATCATCATCAAGTCAGCGGATCAGAGCTTCCGTCAGATCATCTCCTTTGGCCGGATCGTCAAATTCTCCATCGCCACGGCCATGCGGCAGGAAGAGATCTGCCGCGTTACGTGCAAAGTCTACGACGCCGCCCAATCGACGCTGATAATGTTACGCCACTTTTGCTCACCGGCACGACGGCAAAGGTGGGTCACTAGCTGCCCTCGGTGAACAGGCCCACGCGCGAATGACAACGGGCGTCGAAAACTGACCCCGCCTCCAATCCCTCCGCCGCTCCGCTACGCTCCACAGCTCTGCGCCTGGAGGCGAAGAACCTCATGCTGTGATGGGGTCAACATTGCACGCCGATAAAGGGGCAAAGTTCCCGCCCATTGATACCCATGGCCGCACAAGCCATTCCCGGTCTTGTCACGCGCCCATGGGAAGCGGAGCTTCGCCTCACTTACGGCAGTGTATGCTGCAGCTAGTCAGCGATGCAGCGGAATGTCGACGTCGTACGCTGCGCGCGTCGCGATGATAATTGAATGGCGAGGAACGTCACCGCTGCCTTGCGCGCCACGAACATCCGCTGGAACTGCGCGAAATCTATCGCCGTGCAGGCTGGACTATAAAACGCGTCCCAAGCTGCCTCCGGCACCCGCTCACCGTCCATCCGGGCTTCGACGAAGCGGGTGCGCTCGACCACGACCTCGGATGCCGGGACGAATGGCCGGTATCGATTTTCCTGATCCCCGAAAAACCCGCACATAATGCACCTCAATTTCAAGCTGTCGGCGGCGCAGCTTCCTAGTATCCAAACTGCTCGAGCAACCGGCCCGCGCGCAATCCGCGGGAGTTGACTTTCATCCGGTGAAGCGCCGCCCAGAGGCAGGCCTGGTTGGATGTGACCACCGGCCGATTCAGCTCGTTCTCGATCCGATCGATCTGATCAACGGTAAACAGCGCTGTGCAGCTAATGAAAATCCCATCGCACGCGTCGATCTCACCACGATGCGAGAACACCATGTCGGCCACACGCCCCGAGTCGACCTCGCGGATCTCCTCGCTGGTGCTGCAGTTTAGAGAACTCCAGCCTGCGACCCGAATACCGTAATGCGCGAGGAACGCGATCTCCTCCCGATTGAGATCATCGGGATAGGGAGTAACCATGTACACCGTCCTGGCGCCGACGGCGTGCAAAGCCGTGCGTACAGCCGTGGATGCGGTGATCGCGGGAATGCCAGTTACGCCCGCAATTCTGTCTGCGATATCGGTGTCCTTTTCCGCACCGCTGAGAAAGCTTCCGCTGGTGCAGCCATATATGATGACCTCCGGATAGGTCTGCGCCAGATCGCGGGCCGCCCGATCCACGGAGTTGGCCATCGCTAGAAGGGATTCCTCCGACAGCGATGAATCGGGCCGTGATAGCCGGTTGCAATGCATCGAGACGCCGGCCGGCATACGACCGTGCAGCTCCCGCTCCATGGCGACATTGCCGGGCGGGAAGAGAACACCGAATCTACGCGCGCTATTTTTCATCCCGCTTTCTCCGAAGGGCAATCGGTCACGCCGCCGTGTTCTGGTCACTGGCCAGTCTGGTGCCCATTGCTTGCGAAATATTCAGCGCAACATCGAGGACCGCTGGCACCAGCGATTTGATCTTGCGCGGCCTCAACCGGTCAAGCGGTCCTGCAATACCGACCGCCGCGATAACCTCGCCGTGACCGTTGCGCACCGGCGCGGCAAGGCCAGCGACATTGGGCTGGAACTCACCGATATTGGTTGCGAAGCCGCGCTTGCGTACGAGGTCGAGCTCCTTGCGAAGAGCAGCTATGGTTTTGATCGTGGTTGGCGTATAGGGCTCGATGCGACGCGCAACCTCGTTGATGATGGCATCGTCCTGATATGCCAGCAGGGCCTTGCCGGAGCCGGTGCAATAGGCTGGAGCGCGTCCGGCAACTGCCGTATAGGCCCGCACCGGATTCGGGCTTTCTACCTTGTCGAGATAAACGATGTCGATTTTGTCAAACATCGCAAGATGAGCCGTCTCGCCGCTGACATCGACCAGCCGTCGCATGTGCGGTCGAGCAACGCTTACGATGCTGAAACCGCCGTAGACCCGCTGCCCCATTTCCCACATGCGCAATGTTGGCTCGTACAGGCCGGCATCAAGCCGGCGCACATAGCCGAGCGACTGCAGCGTAGACAGCAACCGATGGATATTGCTTTTCTGCAATTCCATGGCTGCAGCCAGCTCCGTCACCCCGGTTGGGCGCGCCTTCCTGATCAGGAGTTCCAGCAGGGCAAATGCCTTGACGACCGTCTTATCCACCACCGACCCGCTTATCTCGTGTTACGTCCTTCAGCCCAGCATCCTCGATTCACCGTTGGCGAGCTTGAACAACCACGCCATCGCCGGTCCAGCCGCATGCTGCTCCACCCGTACAAAGCGCAACACGCCCATCCGTTCGAGAATCGCGCGCAGTTTATCCGCCTCCGGATGCTTCAGAACAATTTGCTCCAACACCGGCCCGGGGAACTGCATCCCGCTCGACGGGTGTGGGCCTTCCGACCACTGCATGAGCGCGGGAACGAGACCGCTGAACGGCAGACAGCCGTCGTCCGGCACGGTTATGCGCCACGATCTCGTGCCGCGAGACATCGACAGCGGCTTGCCGAGATCGACCGCACCGCTTGCCAACGCGCGGTCAAGATTATCGGTACTCACCACCCAGCCAATCGGGCTCGGACCTTTTTCCAGCCGCGCCGTCTGCGCCGGATCATCCATGCCGAACCAGCGCGCGCTGACAGGCTTCGGCGCATCAGGGTCGACAGCGAGAAGCTCCAGGAATACGCCATCGCCAATGCGCATGACGTGATTGTGCGTGGCCATGTCACCATGCTTGCCGCCCGCCGGGATCTCAACGCCGAGCATCTCGCGAATGTAGCTGGCGCCTTCCGCCAGCGTACGCGCGCCTAAAGTGATGTGATCGAGATGAAGTGTCGTCATTGTTCTCGCTCGTTTGCTCAAACTGCTTTCGTATCGATTATTCCGCAAACACCGGTATCCGTACCGAAAATGATGCGTGTTCCAGTCATGTCCCATGCGATCGACGTCACCGTGCCATCGCCACCGGATCGCAACGTGTCACAGCTATCCGCGTTGATGTCGGTCAGCCGAATGGTCCCATCCGCATATCCGATCGCGACCGATCTGCGCGCCGGATGACACGCAACCGCAGTGACGGTGCTGTCCTCGCTCCGACCGAGTTCGAGCGGTGTCTTGCCCATCGGGCCTTCATCGCCGTCGAAGGGCCAGACAATCGCTGCGGAAGCGCCGGACGTAGCCAGCCATTCGCCGTGCGCACTCCAGGACCAATCGGCGATACTCGCGGTGTACCCAATCATGCGCATGTGCTGACCATCCGCCATACGCCAGCCGTGAAACCCGCTTTCGCGCATCCGCGCCAGCAGAAAACGTCCATCCGGCGAAAACGTTACGCCGGTATTCATCGATTTCCAGGTTAGTTCGGTCGATTGGCTCTCATCCGCGAGGTGATGAATCGAGATGCCGTTGTAGCGCGCGACCGCAATGCGCATACCGTCAGGAGAAAACGTAATGTCTTCGACCGTACTGTTGTGCTGGAACGTCCGCGTGGCTCCTGCGCCATCGTTGAACCAGACAGACCGCCCGGATCCGTAGGCAAAAGCGCCGGCATTGCCCGAGGCAACGGCTGAAATCCATTTGCGCGGAACGCTGGCAAGTTCGACCGGACGACCGGACTTGTCGGTCAGGCAAACGCGACCATCCTCGCCACCGGTCAATATCGCGGTTCGATCGCTGGTCAGGATCGCAGTCAGCAAACCGCTGTGGATCTCGCCAGAGCCCGGCGCATCACCAAGCCAATGAAGAGTTCCATCCGCCAGCGCGTACATCGGCGTGCCGCCGACGAACACCGCCGCGATGCAATGCCCACCAAGTTGCAGGTCAATCGCTTCTGCCATGGATCAAACGCGACAGGAGTCGAGGCCCGCGCGCAGCAAGTCGCGATCCAGCTCCCGACCGATGAAAACTAGCCGGCTCTCGCGCTTTTCGTCGGCCTTCCACGCGCGCTGATAGTCGCCCTCTACGATCATATGCACGCCCTGGATCACATAGCGGCGCTCCTCGCTGGCGAGAGCCAGAATCCCCTTCATGCGTAGGATTTTCTCGCCCTGTTCCTGGGTAATCTTGTGGATCCACGGGAAGAAGCGATCGGTGTCGAGTTCATCGGTGCGCAGCGACACCGACGTCACGCTGGTGTCGTGAATATCCGAGGGCGCGTGATGATGATGGAGATGAGCGTGATCATGGTCATGATCCGGATGATCGCATCCTGCTTCGCATTCCGCAGGAATATTCAAGAATTCGGGATCATCATCGAGCACGCGTTGGAGATCGAACGCGGCGCGGTCAAGCACCCGGTCGAGGCTGACCACGGCCCGCTCCGTACGATGCAATTCGGCGCGCGGATTGACCGCGCGGACCGTCGCCTCGATCGCCTGGAGCTGTGAAGGCGTAACCAGATCGGACTTGTTCAAGAGGATGACATCAGCGAATGCGATCTGGTCCTCCGCCTCCCGGCTATCGGAAAGACGCAATGGCAGGTGGCGCGCATCAACCACTGTGACAACGGCATCGAGCGCGGTTCGCGCGCGGACCGCCTCGTCCATGAAGAACGTCTGCACCACCGGCGCAGGGTCGGCCAGCCCGGTTGTTTCGATGATAATGGCATCGAACCGGCCGGGCCGGCGCATCAATCCTTCCAGTACACCGATGAGATCCCCACGTACGGTGCAGCACACACATCCGTTGTTCATCTCATAGACCTCCTCGTCGGACTCCACGATGAGGTCGTTGTCGATGCCGATCTCGCCGAATTCGTTAACGATGACCGCGAAGCGCTTGCCGTGATTTTCCGTGAGAATGCGATTGAGAAGTGTCGTCTTTCCCGCACCGAGATAACCGGTGAGAACTGTGACAGGAATCTTTTCGCCCTTCTCAGTCATGGGTGCCTCGCGATCATTCGTCGTTGTTGTCACGTCCGCTCAAGAATATGCATGCCGCGGTTGCGGTCGATGACGTACATCAGGCCCTCCTTGGTCAGGAATACGTCGTTGGTGCCGGCACGATCGAAACCGCTCGGAGCGTCCGGCACCCAATGAGCGACTTCCTTCGGCGCGTACGGATTCTTGACGTCGACCACGCGCAGCCCGAATGCAAACCAAGCCACTGGGATCTCGGTTCCGTAGACCTGCTCAGCCGGCTGATGGCAGCCCGAGAACTCCGGCATGTTGGTGTTCTCGATGCCCTCGATCTGATAGGTCGAGATCGGCACCGGCTGCTTTTCGTCGGTGATATCGACCAGCCACATGAATGGCGGCGGCGACGGACGCACCTTGCGCACGTCTTCGTCGGCAACCAGCAGGATCTTGCGTCCGGCCAGCTCCATCGGCATCGGCAGCGCGGTGTGCGTCGGATGCGGAAATGTCGGGCTGTACTTCAGGTGCGAGACGAACTTCGGCTTGGTCATGTCGTCAATGTCGAGGATGACCATGCCACCATGCCAGTAGGCGACGTACAGGCGATTCCCGCGGCGCAGGATCTGGTGGCACCACGTCATGCGATAGCCTTCGTCTGGCGTCTCTCCGCCTGCCACCCACTGGCCTGGCATGTGCCAGCGACCGACTTCCTGTGGCTTCGTCGGATCATTCAAATCAAGGATCATCGCGATGTTGAGGTGATAACCCTCGGCTTCCGGCGTGATGTAGGCATAACGTCCGTCAAAATCGAAACGATGGACGCCAGTACCCGCGGTCTTCCAAAACGTAATCTGCTTCGGATCACGCGGATTGCTGACATCATAGATACCGAGGCCGCCCTGGAAATTCTCGCCGAGAATATACGGCGGCGGGCATTCCCAGTTGACCAGCATGAGATCGTTTTCGACGCGGACTTTGTGCGTGTGAACGCCATCCGGAATGGCAATGTGCGCCACCTGCTGCGGATTGCGCGGATCGCTGATATCTAGGATCGTCGTGCCAGCAGGCGCATCCATGTGCGCGATGTAGCAATAATTGCCTTGGACGTAGACCTGTCCGCCGCCCGCGCAATCAAAATACGCGATCTCTTTGAGACCCTTTGCTTGAGCCACCTTGCTTCACTCCTTTGGTATGTGTCGTTTAAATCGAAGCGCAAAACTGAGAACCAGAAACAAGATGACGATCGCGACAAACGAAAGAGCGATCGGGCGGCCGAGGAAATAGCTCCAATCTCCCCCGGACAGATACAATGACTGCCCCATCGCCTTCTCGATCATCGGGCCGAGCACCATCGCGATAACGAGCGGCGACGGATCTATTTGAAGCTTGCGCAGCCCATAGCCGACGCCGCCCATGATCACCATGACCCAGACGTCGAGCATTGAGTTGTTGAGCGTGTAGATGCCGACCAGGGAAACCACGACGATCAGCGCGACGAGGATGTTCTGCGGCAGCTTGAGCACCGAGACGAAGAGGTGGACCAGCGGCAAGTTCAGCAGCAGCAGGATGACGTTGCCGATATACATGCTGGCGATGACGCCCCAGAAGATGTCTGGAGACTGCATCACCATCAGCGGTCCCGGCTGAACGCCATGGATCGTCAACGCCGCAAGCAGCATCGCCGTTGCCGGAGAGAACGCGATACCCAGCGAAAACATTGGCACCATTGCTCCGGCCGTCGCGGAGTTGTTTGCGCTCTCCGGTCCGGCAACGCCTTCGATCGCACCATGGCCAAAACGTTCCGGTGTGCGCGAGAGCCTTTTCTCAAGCCTGTAGGACAGGAAGGATGAAAGAACAGTCGCGGGGCCGGGTATGAGGCCGACAAAGAAACCCAGAACGGAGCCGCGCATGATCGGCCAGAAAGACATTTTACTTTCCAGCCAGGACGGCAATAGATCGCGAAAGCGGACCGAGGTGATGCGCGCTTTGACGAGCCCTTGCTCTGCCAGAAGCAGCGCTTCTGACATTCCGTACAAGCCCATGATCACCGGGATCAGGTCGATGCCTTGGGCGAGCCCCGGGAAGCCGAGCGTGAACCTTTGTGTACCGCTGACCGAATCGATACCAACGGTGCTGATGGCAAGACCTATGGCGACCATAGCGAAGGCAACCCGCAGCGAATTTTGTGAGAGCCCGCAAAGAAATATCAATCCCGCGGCCGCCATCACGAAATATTCGGGTGGACCAAATCGCAACGCAAACTCGGCAAGCCATGCTCCGATAAAAACGATCCCGATAATTCCGATCGTACCTGCGACGAACGACCCGATTGCCGCGATCGCCAATGCCGGTCCCGGCCGCCCCTTCCGCGCCATCTGGTAACCGTCGACCGCGGTCATTACGGAGGCCGCCTCACCCGGGACGTTGAGCAGGATTGCGCTTGTCGATCCCCCATACATCGAGCCGTAATAGATCCCGGCCAGCATGATAATGGCAGCGGTCGGCGGCATGGTGAACGTCAGTGGAATGAGCAGCGCCATGCCCGCGTTCGGGCCGATGCCCGGCAAAACACCGACCAGAGAACCCAACGCCACGCCGATGAGGCAGGCGAACAGGTTCTCGTAGGTCATGGCGACGGCAAAGCCGTGTAACAAGCCCTGGGCGATTTCCATGGCCTTTGCTCCTCAGGGCAACCAGGAGCCGCGCGGCAGCGCCAAGCCAAGCAACGGAACAAAAACCAGATAGATACCGAATACGCTCGCGATGGAAATGAACAGCGACGGCAGCCAACGGGTATTGAATGCCTTCAGCACAGTGATCATCACGAAAATGCCGCTGATGAGAAAACCGACCCGTTGAAACATGAGACTGAAAACAACAAGCGCGGCAAAGACCTGGGCTACGGCGAAGCGTGATCCGAATCCCGCGTCCTCAACAACGCCAACACTCACTTCCGGCTTCCACGCGGCGATCGCGCCGGTCACAAGCAGGACTGCCGCGACGAGGAGCGGAAACAAGCCCGGACCGGGGCCGCTCGCAGTCTTCAAAGGCAAACCCTGGGCGAGGGTAAGATACCCCACGCCCAGAGCCGCAACTCCAAGTCCGAATGCCGATGAGCGCATGTTATTTCGCCAGCAATCCGAGGCGCTCGAGCAATGCGGTGTGCTCCTTGAATTCGCGCCACACCATCTCTTTGGCATCGGCACTATTCATGTAATTCACCGCCACTTCGCGAGATGCCGCGAACGTCTTGAAGCTTTCGTCTTCGAGCACGGCCTTGAAGGCATCGTGGAAGTAAGCCTTGGTCGCATCGGGCAAACCTTTCGGTCCGATGACCACGAAGCTCAGGCTGATCGCTGCGTCGTGCCCAAGTTCCTTGAAGGTCGGAACATCAGGATAGAATTTGCTGCGTTCCGGGCTGAACGCCGCGAGTATCCGCAGTCGCCCGGCATTGACCAACTGGCGGCCTTCTCCAGGATTGATAATCAGAGTGTCAACGTGACCACCGAGCAGCGCCGCACTGCCCTCAGCCCACCCGGAAAACGGAGCATGTACGACGTCGATCTTTGCGGACGACATCAGTTGAGCGAGATTGAGATGCGAGGCGGTGCCAATTCCGGAACTGCCGAACCTGATTTTTCCCGGAGCGGCACGCACCGCGTCCATCAACTCCTGAATTGTCTTCCACGGTGCATCAGCCCTAACCGCCAGGAACTGATAATAAGTGATCGTATTAATGATCGGCTCGAAGTCGTCCGGCGATTTGTACGGAAGCTTGTTGATCTGAGGCTGATCGATGATCGACGCCGTGGGTGCCAAGCCGACTGTACTGCCATCAGGCTTCGATTGCACGATTTCCGTAACGCCTATCGAGCCACCCGCACCAGGCCGGTTGATCACAGCGATGCCGGCAGGGAACTTCGCTTTTGATTTATCGACCAGGAAGCGTGCCGTGAGATCCGTCAACCCTCCAACCGTAAACGGATTGATCAGGCTGACAGCTCCCTTTGGCGCCTCTTGTGCCATGGCAGGAGCCATAAATGAACACACCGTCAGGGCTGCGAGTAGCGATCTCACTCTCATGTATCAATCTCCATCTGGCAAACACGGCTTGAGTAGAAATCGTCCGAGAGGAACACGCGACCTGCGCCACGATTTCGGCGACATACGACGTACTTGGCACTTCTTCCTGCTGCCCAAAGCGTCAAAACGTACGCCCCTCGATCAACGTCAAGACAGCCCATCAACACCCCCATATCGCGAAAACAACCTGACAGCGATCGAGCCCTGAGTGACTGCATATTCCAATATATGGAACTGCTTTCCATATGATGTTGATCACGTTAATCGCAGATGTCGTCCGCGTCCAGTACTGGCTGCAAAACATGCAGCCCGATGCCTGGAATGCTCGTGGCATGATTGGGACCTGGACCCGCGCCGAAAAACGCCGTGCACAAGGAAGAGCCACGGCAGATACCTGGGCGCAGCGCTAGTTGCCTGTGACTGCAAACGTTTTTCAGATGCTTGCCGAATGCGATGTCATGATGACTGACGATTGAACACGCACCCGGCGTGCACATTGCGCACAAGAGCTATGCAGCCAACTCTTGTTGCCGGCGCCAACTCAACGGCCGTCCGGCGGCATAGGCCAATGCAAACTGCTATTTACAAACCGATATGATCTAGTGGCGAATCAATGTTCGACCTCTGCTGGCCTCGCCAAGATCTCGGGCAACGTCGGACAGTCGCTCAAGCGCCAGCAAGGGGGAGACGCCGCGGGGCGGGAATTACGTTTGGTGCTATAACTCAGGAGCGCCGCAACGAGCAGCGGCTGGACCGGACAGAAGCGCAGTCCAGTTCGTCGAACGATATTCCAGATCCTATCTAAAACACCATTCCGCAGCTTCACCTCGGGCGATGTGGCGCCTCGCGATCAATAGACTTAGCTGTTCAATGCTCCAAGACGTACTAGCTCGGTTCGCGGAAGATGCCGAGTTTGTTGAACGCGTCAATCACCTGCTTCGGGCTGCGGCCTGAAACGCCTTTGCGATCCTGCAATGCGTCGGCGAGGAACAAATCCTGCGGGTAGATCGGGTCCTTATACATGTCCTGGAACAGCTCGGAACGGATCTGCGTCAGGAAGTTGCGTCGCGGATCCTGGCGCCGGGCGCGCAAGCCACGCAGGTTGATCTCCACGCACACGATGCTTTCGCCCGGATACGGTGCGCGCCCGATAATAAGGCCGTTGTAATCAACCGCCATGGTGTCGCCCGGCGTGAAACACGTTGGCAACTCGCTGGTGATCAACCCACCGGTGTTCGGCGCCAGCACGTAAGCCATGTTTTCATGGGCGCGCACGCGGTTCTGCAATTCCCAAGTGTTCATCGGCGAGGAGACCAGTGGTTCGGGGAATGCGGTCGGACGGACCAGAACCTCCGCGCCTTGGAGCGCCATCGCGCGGGTGACCTCCGGGAAATGACCATCCATGCAGATGAACGTGCCGATCCGCCCGATCGGCGTATCGGTCACCGGAAACACAGTCGCCAGAACGTCCTTTTCCTGCCCGTACAGCGCCATGTAGCGGCTAAGAAGATCGTGTGGGCTCATTGCCATTTCGGCATGAATTGCGGGTATGGCCTTGCGGTATTTGTGAACGATCTCACCTTCCGGATTGATGATGAAGGCGGTGTTGAAAAAATACTCCGGCAGGCGCTCATCGAGTTCGAGCGCGCAGCCCAGGATATAGATCCCGTGCTGGCGCGCCTTAGCCGCCAGCCGATCGCTCTCCGGCCCAGGAAGCGTGATGAGGATCTCGCGCTTGTAGTAATCCATGTCGATGTCCGGGCGCGTCGTGAACCCCTGCAGAAAGAATTCCGGAAAGGCCATGAGCTTGAGCGGCGCACTCGGGCTGCCAAAACGCCGGGCGACGGTATCGATCAGCCCCAGATAGCGCTCGAGATTTTCGCTGATATCATCGCGCTTGTAGGCGAACTTGATGACCGGCTGGACGAGACATGCGGTATACGTATCAAGATCTTCGACGATTGCGGCTGTATTCATGGAGATCTCCAACGGATTGAACCGGGTGTGCGGTCTTTCAGGCGCCGTCCATGCCGCGCAACTTGGCGGCCCGCTTTGCGATGCCCGGAAGGTAGGCGACGAAGGGGATAAGAATCGCGAGGACGAGAAAGCTCAGCGCGATGGGGTTCCCCAGCAAAATGCTGGAACTGCCACCCGACACGATCAGCGCCTGCCGCAGCGAACTCTCCAGCATCGGCCCTAAGACCAGCGCCAGCAGCAGCGGCACGGCGTCGAATTCCAGTTTGCGCGCGAAGTACCCGATCACCGCGAACACGATGGTGATGTAAACGTCGGATAGGCTGTTATTGAGGCTATAGGCACCGACCAGAACGATTACCAGGATAGTCGGGAACATGTACCGGTACGGAATGCTCAGGACCCGCACCCACAGCGGAATGAGCGGAAGATTGAGGATCAGCAGCATGACGTTGCCAATGTACATGCTGGATATCGTGCCCCAGAACACTTCCGGGTGATCCCTCATCAGAAGTGGACCTGGCTGGACGCCGTGTACGATCAGCGCGCCCATCAGCAAAGCCATGAGCGCGTGCGTTGGAATGCCGAGCGTCAGCAGCGGCACGAACGCGCCCGCGGTAGAGGCATTGTTGGCGGCTTCCGGACCGGCCACACCCTCGATCGCGCCATGGCCGAAGCGTTCCGGGGTCTTGGAGATTTTCTTTTCGGCCGCATAGCTGAGGAAAGACGACAACACCGCGCCGCCCCCAGGCAGAATGCCGAGCACGAAGCCGAGCACGGTACCGCGTCCGATCGGCGCCGCTGAATCCGCCCACTCCTTTTTAGTCGGATACAGAGACTCGATCTTGGTCGAGATAACAGTGTTTTTCTCCCGGCGCTCGAGATTGGCGAGGATCTCTCCGATACCGAAGAAACCCATCACGACCGGAACCATGTTGATGCCGTCGAGCAGGACAGGGACGCCGAAGGTGAAGCGCGCCGAGCCGGTGATTTCATCGATACCGACAGAGCCAAGAACCAAGCCGAAGGTCGCCATCAGCCACGCCTTCCAGAGCGGCCCCGATGCCAGAAAGCTGACGATCGAGAGCGCGCACAACAGCATTGCGAAATATTCCGCTGGGCCGAAGATCAAGGCGAGCTTGCTGAGTGGCGGGGCCAGGACCGTCAGCGCGATGAGGCCCGCAGTGCCGGCGACGAATGAGCCGATGGCCGAGATACCAAGAGCAGATCCGGCACGGCCCTGCTTGGCCATCTGATGCCCATCGATGCAAGTTACGACAGAGGCCGCTTCGCCCGGGATGTTCATCAGGATCGACGTAATCGACCCACCGTACATCACACCGTAGTAGATGCCCGCCAGCATGATGATCGCCGTCACCGGCGGCAGATGGACAGTCGCCGGCAGCAACAGCGCAATCGCGCCGATTGGTCCGAGACCAGGGAGCACGCCGACCAGCGTGCCGAGCAGACAGCCAAGAAACACGAACAGAAGATTTTGCGGCGTCAGCGCAATCTGAAAACCGCCGGCGAGGCCGTCAAAGAGCTCCATGTCCTGACCTTACAAAATGAACCGGCGGGGCTGATGCGGATGCGCCAACAGCCATGACCTCCTGGGATGGGGGATCAACGCTCAGATACCCCAAATGCCCTTTGGCAACTGAACCTGCAGCGCGATCACAAAAACCACATGCGATGCGCCAGCAATCAGAAGCGAGGCGATGAGGGCCCGAAGCAATGGCATGCGCTCCAGCACCAGAAAGAGCAGAAGCAGCAAAAGGGCGGTGGTGATCACGAAGCCAAGGATTTCCAGAACCGCTGCATAAACCAGGAGCAGCACCACCACGAAGAGCGGCCGGGACCATTCGCTGCCCTTGAGCAACGGCTTCCACCCTTCGCCTGATGCAGCCCGCCAGCTCGCAATGCCCAGGCCGAAGATTGAAAACAGCAGCATCGCGCAACCAGCAACGAGCGGGAAAAAGCCAACGCCCGGCGCCGACGGCGAGCCGATCCTGTAGGTGAGCGCATGCTGCACGACGAATGCGCCGACTGCGATGCCGATGGCTGCGCTCACCTGATCGTTGTTTAGCTTCATGGCCTGCGACCGGCTTGATCTAGGGGCCACTCACTTCTTGGCAAGACCACTCAGCTCGATCATTGATTTGGTGTCCTGGATGAACTGCTTCAGGAATACCTCAAACTCCTCGGGTCCCTTAAAGTCCGTCACCAGATCGTAGCGCTGCATCAGCTTGTTGAATTCGGAGTTCGGATCCGCCAGCGTCACCTTGATCGCCTCACCGAGCGCTTTCACCGCCTCAGCCGGCGCACCACTGCGGGCGACAATCGAGTTGAAACCTAAGTAGGATGTGTTGTAGCCGAGATCAGTGAGCGTGGGGACGTCAGGAAACTGCGGCATCCGTTTCGTCCCGTAAGTGACCAACAGCCGGAGGTCGCCGGATTCAACGTGCGGCTTCCATTCTGTCACCTGGCTGGCTGCCTCGATGTGACCACCAAGAACGGCAGTAATTGCCTTCACACCGCCGCCGAAGGGGACGAACTTCATCTTGAGCCCCTGCTCCGCGGACAGCTTCTCGATGATGAGGTGCTGTGGTGTGCCCGCTGCCGAGCTGCCGTAGCTGACGCTATTAGGCTTAGCTTTCACGTGATCGAGGAATTCCTTGAAGGACTTCCACGGCGCGTCCGACTTCACGACGAGGCCGGCATTGTATGCCGTGAGATGCGCGACCGGTGCGATGTCCTTGGTCACGTCGTAAGGAACGTCGTTCATGAACTGGTTGGCGATCTGGGTGCTACCCATGATCAGTAGCGTATGACCATCGGCAGGAGCCCGCAGCAGCGAAGCGATGGCGATCGCGCCGGATCCACCCGGCTTGTTTTCAACGGTAACGGGTTGACCGAGGATCTTCGAGACAGCGTCGCCCAGCGCGCGCGCCGACAAATCGGTCGAACCACCAGCGGCGAAAGGCACAATAATCGTGATCGCCTTGTTGGGGAACTTCTCCGCCGCGCTCACGCTCGATCCGAGAGCCAGCGCCATAGCCACAGCAGCGAATAACGCAGAAGCCACACGCATCCGTCAATCCCCCTAAAGTCGCTCCAAGTCTATCACCCGATGGAGACGCTAAATCGCATGGCGCAATTATGTCAATATTCCAAATCTTCGTTCCATATTTCAGGACAACGAAGCGGCACATTGCACCTCCACAATTGTTCCGATATGCAGAACCATTCGCACTCTGATCGAAGAAACCAGTGAGGGGGACGATTTCGAGTTGAGCAAGCCGACAGACAAAACGCTGACAAAGGGGCTGCTGATCCTGGAGTATCTCGCTGGTGCGCCGCGGCCCATGGGTGTAACCGACATCGCGGCAGACATGAAGCTGACGAAATCCAACACGCACCGCCTCATCGGGACGCTGCAGAGTCTGGGGTACGTCAGTCAGGAAGCCGATCGTCGATATCGCTGTACCATGAAGGCTTGGCGTCTCGGCAATGCGATCATCGGCAACGTCAATCTGACCCGGTTGGCGGCACCAGCCATGCGGGCGTTGGCGATGCAGACATCGGAAACCGTGCATTTGTGCGTCCTGGACGGACTGCAGGTACTTCACATCGAGGAGATCGAGAGCGAGCAGGAAATCCGCATTCACACCCAGCGCGGCGTAAACTCCCCGCTCCATTGTGTCGCGGCAGGCAAGATTCTGCTGGCATTCAATTATGACTCTATGCGCGCCGCCGTCGGCGCCAAGCTCCATCGCTTTACGCCGCGCACCATTACATCCCTGAAAAAACTGGATGCCGAATTGGAAAAGGTCCGGGATACCGGTCTGGCCTTCAACTTGGGTGAGTTTCAGGAAAATGTCGGCGGCATTGCTGCTCCGATCCAGGATCCGGCCGGCAATGTCATCGCGGCGATCGGCTTGTCGGCTCCCATCACGCGACTTTCAAAAATTGTTCTTCGCAAATTCGCACCGATCGTCAGGGACGCCGGTCATATCGTCAGCGATGCGTTGGCTGCCGGAGAGCGACCGCGAATGGTCGAGAAACCATGGGTCATCCAGCGGTTTCAGAGGTAGCTACGAGATAGCCTGTTTTATTCTATGCGTGATCGACAACAGATCATGATAGGTCGTCGCGATATGATCCGCGCCGTGGGCCGTCAGCCTTTCACCGTGTCCATCCTGGATATGTGAAGCCGCCGTTAAGCCGATAACCGTCATTCCGGCCGCCTTGCCCGCAGTCACGCCTGTCACGCTGTCCTCAATGACAATGCAATTGCGTGGTGGCACGCCCATTTTTTCAGCAGCATACAGATAGATATCCGGAAACGGCTTACCACGCGCAACCGTCGATGCGCTGAATACGTAATCGCCAAATGCGGCTTTAAAATCCAGAAGCTCCAAACACAGCTCCAGGCGATCCGGAGACGACGATGACGCAATGCATTTCGGTGTGCCAGCAAGGGATTCTATAAAATCGCGAACCCCACTGACGGGGCGCAACGCCTCACGAAAACGCGCGAAGGTCCGTTGTTGAAAATCCGACGCGAACGTTGAGGGCAGGTTTCGTCCCGTGGCCTGCTCAATTGCGTCGATCACGTCTTTGAATCGCTTCCCCATGTACAAACGATAGGCGTCCTCCAGTGTGGTACGAACGCCGAGTTCGCCTATCACTTCCGCGAGCACGGCGTTCGCCAGGACTTCGCTGTCCGCAATGACACCGTCGAAATCGAAAATGACAAGATGGCCGCTCATGGTGCCTCGGTTTGTTCAGCTCATAGGCGACCGCATGCATCACATGCAAAGCGCGCTAATGGCAACTCCAGGCTTCGAAAACGCCGCGCGCAAGACTGCGGCAGGCCTTGTCGCGCTTCATCACGGCCATCGGCTGCTCAATGCGATCATCAATGATCGCGGCCGCTTCTTTGTCCCGCTGTTCGTGCTCGATTTGCATTTTCGGCAGCAGGAGGATGCATCGGGCAGACGGCAGGACGCCTGAAAGACATGTGCCTGCAGCAAGGGGAACTGGTGCCGACCGCAAAGCTCATTGCTCATCAGCGGGAGCGATGGCGTTGTCATTTCTCGGCCGCCGCACGCATTCTCGCTGAGGCCGCCGAGGCACTCGACAGGCTGGACCAACCGGATTTCCTGCCGGGCGTCATCCGGCTTGTCAGCGCACATTACTGCGCCAGGTTTCGCTATGGCGAGCACATCCCATCGACGACGTTGTTCAGCGAAGGCAACGGCGGATTGTTCGTGGCGTTTTCGCTTCTGGCGAGCGCAGACGGCAAAAATGCTACGCCAACAGGCGGTGCTGTCCGTTTCGATTTCCGCGTTGGCACGCAACATCGGCGCATCGCGGGTGCATGTCATCAAACTGGTGAGAGATTCTGACGAGCAAGTCCTGCTACGACGGCCGCAATCGGGCGGCATCATCCTGCTGCCGCCACTCATCAACGATTGCCAAGAACTTTTCGCGTTCAACTATCTGCTGCTGTCGCATTTCGCGAAAATCGTATTCGAGCACGCGGAGAGCGTCGACTAGGGCAGAGGCACGCCGGTTGCCGCGAAGGCAGTGCGCTGGCGTTCGGCTACCGTATCGATATTGAAATCCTCGATCGTCTCGTTGAACAGCCGATACCAGTTCATGCGCGCGTCGAGATGCAGGAACACTCCGCCGAGGCCGATCGCAGCGCGATCCATGAACACGAACTCTCGCGGCACGGTAACCGGCCCTTTCTCCTTTAGGATCTTGTGTACCGTGAACGCCTCGCGGCGGCCGTATTCCGCCGGAGTCGTACCTTCGGCAATGGTGCGTTCGCGATCATCGAGCAGCGGGCCGTAGATGAAGCGAGCCCAGATATTCATCGCCTCGATCAGCTCCTTGGTCAGCCCTTTGAAGCCCCAGGTCTCGTAGGCGTGCACCACAAGACCCTGGTTGCCGGTGGAAAGGCCGGTGTAGAGATCGACGACACCCTGTACGAACTTCGTGCGGAACGTCCGGATGCAGCCGTAATCGAGCAGATTGATACCGGCCGGCCGGCCATCGCTGCCTTCGAAAATGGTGTAGTTGCCGAGATGCGGATCGCCGTGGATCACGCCGTAATGGCTGAACGGATACCACCAGGCGCGGAACATGGCGCGCGCGATGGTGTTGCGGTCTTCCAGCGGCGCGGATTTGTAAGTCAGCAGCGGCTTGCCTTCGAGCCAGCTCATGGTCAACAGGCGCCCGGTGGACAGTTCGCTGGCGACATCGGGCACGCGGATTAACGGCTCGTCGGCGAGCATCAGCGCGTACAGCGCGATGTGGCGTGCTTCCAGGGTATAATCGAGTTCTTCGCGCAGGCGGGCTGAAATCTCGGTCAGGATCTCGCGCGTATCGACGGCCGGATCCATCCGCGCGTGGATGGAGAACACCATCTTGAGCTGGTTGACGTCCGCCTCAACCGCCGACTGCATATCCGGATACTGCAGCTTGCAGGCCAGCGTGCGGCCATCGTGAGCGACCGCCTTGTGCACCTGGCCCAGCGACGCGGAAGCCGACGCTGTCGGCTCGAAACGCGCGAATTTGGATTGCCAATCCGGCCCCAGCTCGGCCTGCATGCGGCGGCGCACGAACGCCGGCCCCATGGCCGGCGCTTGGCTTTGCAGTTGCCCCAGCTCGCGCGCGTATTCCGGCGGCAGGGCTTCTGGAATGGTCGAGAGCAATTGGGCGACCTTCATGATCGGCCCCTTGAGCCCCCCCAGCGCCGCCGCCAGCTCCATCGCGTTCTTGGAGCGGTCGCCCTCGATGCCGAACAGCCGCTGGCCGGCAACCTTGGCTGCCACCGCCCCGACGTTGGTTCCAACCCGCATATAGCGCGCCGCGCGCGCCGCGAAGCGGTTCTCTTCCTGATCGCTCACTCTTGGATCTCCTCAGCCAAGCATATTGGCTCTGCGGCGGCGAACGTCCAGAGGTTGGGCATGGTCATGAGGCGCGGCATCGCCGCATGCGGGATGGCTGGCCCGCATGCGGCCCGCGACAGCAGGGGCGGCGATCAGACCGAGCGCGTGATGCCGCCGTCGATCCGGATATTCTGGCCGGTGATGTAGCCAGCGCCCGGCGAGGCCAGGAACGCGATCGTCGCGCCCATCTCCTCGAAGCTCTTGCCGTAGCGGCCCATCGGAATGCGCGAGCGGAACTCTTCCTTCACCGGCAGGCTGTCGATGAAGCCCGGCAGCACATTGTTCATGCGCACGTTGTCGGCTGCGTACTTATCGGCGAACAGCTTGGTGTAGGCGGCGAGGCCCGCGCGGAACACGCCTGAGGTCGGGAACACTGGATCTGGCTCGAAGGTGGCGAAGGTCGAGATATTGATGATTGCGCCGGACTTCTGCTTCACCATGATTGGTGCCACCAGCCGCGTCGGGCGAATGACGTTCATCAGGTAGACGTCGAGGCCGCGATGCCAATCCTCGTCGGTCAGCTCCAGGACCGGCGCGCGCGGACCATGCCCGCCGCTGTTGACCAGCACGTCGATGCGGCCCCACGTGCTCATGATCATATCGACCAGCCGCTTCAGGTCATCATTGGACTGGTTGGAGCCGGTGACGCCGATGCCGCCGAGTTGCTTAGCCAGCGCTTCGCCCTTGCCGGACGACGACAGGATCGCGACCTTGAAGCCGTCGGCTGCGAGCTGCCGCGCGGCGTCGGCACCCATTCCACTTCCGCCGGCACTGATCATGGCGACGCGTTCTGTTGACATGGCAAATCCTTCTGCGTTTCGCGAATGGCAGGATCGAAGAGGTTCCCATGCGTCCTAGCATCGTCACAAGTGAATTTCGAAGCGGTTCCTGCTGTCTCTTCCGGGCTCAGCCTGTATTGTGACAGTTCCTTGAAGGTGCGAACCTGAGTCCGAAGATGTTGCCCGGTGAAAGTGTCAGACCTCGACCCGCTTGGCTCGCGTGGCTGTGCGCCCCCACCGGCACCGCGATTTTGGCGCTCGGCATCACGCAGATCATCGCCTGGGGCACCACGCTGTACGCCCTCGGCGTGCTGGGCGGCCCGATTGCCGCCGATACCGGATGGAGCCGCAGCCTGGTGTTCGCGGGGCTTACGGTCGGCCTGCTGACCTCGGGCATTTTCTCAACCGCCATAGGCAAGGCCATCGACCGCCTCGGCGGCCGCCTGATCATGAGTGTCGGTTCCCTATTGTGCGCAGCCGCCCTGGCGATTGTGGCGATCGCGACTAATCCGGTGGTTTATCTCGCCGGCTGGATCGTGATGGGCCTCGGCATGCGCATGTCGCTGTATGACGCCGCGTTCGCCGCCCTGGTGCAGGTGACGCCGCAGCATGGCCGCCGTGCGATTTCCTACCTGACGCTGTTCGGCGGTTTCGCATCGACCGTGTTCTGGCCGGTCGGCCACATGATCACCGGCGCTTACAGTTGGCGCACGACGCTGTTCGTCTATGCGGCGATCAATTTGTTCGTCGCGCTGCCCCTGCATTGGTGGGGGCTGGCGCGGCGCGAGGAAATCCGGACAGCCGGCACTGCCGCAGCTTCGGCCGCCAGCATCGTAGATACGCCACTGGAGGGACAGGCGCGCACCTTGGGCATGGTTCTATTCGCCATCGTCATGTCGGCCAGCGCCTTCGTGTTCGGCGCCATGTCGGTGCATCTGCCAGCGGTGCTGGAGGCCAGCGGCCTCTCCGTCGCCGCTGCGGTCACGCTGGCGTCACTGAAAGGCGTGGCGCAGGTGGGCGGACGGCTGGCCGAAATCCTGTTCGGCAAACGCCTGCACGCCGTAGACCTTGGGCGGATATCCGTCGGCGGCATTCCGCTCGGGTTCGCCATATTGCTGATGGGGGGCGCAAATTTCACAGCCGCGCTTCTGTTCATCGTGTTCTTCGGCATCGCTAACGGTCTCGTCACGATCGTGCGCGGCGCGGTTCCGCTGGCGCTGTTCGGCTCAAAGGGCTACGGCGCCATCCTCGGCATATTGGCAACGCCGTACCTGATATTGAACGCCATCGCGCCCGCCGTGTTTGCGATTGTCGTCGATCTTTGGGGCTATAGCGCCGCTGAATCCGTGCTGCTCGTCGCGGGTCTGATCGCAACGCTGGCCATGGAGATCATGGCAATCTGGTACCGCCGCCGGATCAAATCTGCGCCAACACCTTGACCCCACCGCCTTGTCCGGTTTCAGGTACGCCAGCAAGCACACGGGGGACTCACAGATGAAACACAACGCGCTCCCTCAACTTCTCGCGTTCGTTGTCATGGCCATGATAACAGCGACAGTGCCCTCTGCTGCGATCCGTGCACAGCCGATCGAAGTGTTCAAGTCGGCCTCATGCGGGTGCTGCACATTATGGATGCGCCACGTCGGCCGCGCGGGTTTCTCGCCCAAAGGCAAGGATCTCGACAATAAGGCGCTGTCGCAATTCAAGACGGACGCCGGCATTCCCGAGCAATTGCAGTCGTGTCATACGGCCCGTGTCGGCGGATACGTGATTGAAGGACATGTGCCCGCAGCCGACATCCGCCGTCTTCTGAAGGAGCGGCCCGATGCGATCGGGCTGGCCGTGCCAGGCATGCCGATCGGCTCGCCTGGCATGGAAGTCGGCAATGAACGCGAACCGTATCAGGTACTGCTGATCCACCGCGACGGCCGCACCGAGGTTTTCAGCCAATACTGATCGGCATCAGCCGCCTTGCCGCAATCGCGCCAGAACTTTCAAGCCGGCATAGCCATCCGCCGGCGCCAGCCCCACCTTGCGCTGATAATTGCGGATCGCGCGCATCGTGTCCTGGCCGACGCGGCCATCGGTGCCACCGGTATTGAAGCCGGCCGCCGTGAGCCTGCGCTGCATCTCCTGGATCTCGGCAAGTGTCGGAATGCGCTCGCCGCCTGGAAAGTCCTGGATGAACGGACCATCGCCGCGAATGCGATCGCCCAGATGCACGATCGCCAGCGCGTAGGTATTGGCCGGGTTGTAGGAGCGGA
>JAEZBZ010000271.1 GCA_023412745.1 Pseudomonadota bacterium
CCTCTGTTCGCAAATGTTCTTAGAGAAGCGACAGAATAACCCTCACTTATGCGACTCCGCTTAGGAGTCGCATTCTTGCGGAGTAACCTGCTGATTATATTGGAAATTATTACCAGGTCGCTTGAATGTGCGAGAAGTGCAAAAGGTGCAGTCCTGAGGGTTGACCGTCAACCCCACCGTCAACCCACACCTAAGTCGTTGATATTGCACAATGCTGGCGCTCCCTACGGGAGTCGAACCCGTCTTTTCAGATTGAAAATCTGACGTCCTAACCGATAGACGAAGGGAGCGCTGGGGGCACGGTATAGGTAGGATTGGCGCGCTGCGCAAGCGTGCAGCGCGACATGTGCCGGATCATCGCACTGGTTTGTTGCGGTCGTGCACAACTGTCGCGGCGGAACGCGGCCAAATCGATGATTTTGGCCTCTCTGCGTGGGCTTGGCTGGCATTGTGCGGGATCAATGGCGGCGGGGCATTCGTGTCCGTGTTCAACCGCTGGCGGGCGCGCGCTTCGATGGCGGCTGGTTGTTGCCTGAGCTTGCTCGTGGTGCGGTCGCTTACGGAAACCGGCCAGATACGGCGGGGGGAGAGAGTACCGCGTGGTACCCATGCGCGCACGGACGGTGCCTGCAACACGCGATCAGCCAGCGACGCATACCGGCGGCCAACGACGCCCAGCGGGGGAGGCCGCGTTGCCGAGGCAATACAGGCGCAAACGCCAGCCGATGCCCGCGTTCTCAGCCCATACGGCGCGGATCCGCGGCGTCGTCGATAGTCATCTCGATCTTCTCGCGGCCGCCCCAGGTATCGCGCTTCAGCGTGCCCGCGATGTGCAGCGGCATGCCTCCGGCGCCGAGCAGAACGTCGCCAAGCGGCTGGTCGGCGGCGCGGAAGGCAACGGCATCCAGCCGCGAGCCATCGGCTGCTTCCAGTGCGCAGCGCACGTGACGGTCACCGACGATCTTGGCGTATTTTACGCGATGAGCCGGCAACGCGAAGCGCGGCTGCGGATTGCCCTGGCCGTAGGGGCCTGCCCGCTCGATGAGCTGCAGCAACTCGTCCGTGACGCCACCGGCGGTGAGCGCGCCATCGATATCCAGGCCAGCGCTGGCCCGCGCCGCGCTAGAGGCCGACGTTAGCATGTCGGTGAAGAAGCCACGCAGGGCGTCAAGCTGGCCTTCCTCGACGGTCAGGCCGGCCGCCATGGCGTGGCCGCCACCCTTGACCAGATAGCCCTTGGCGACGGCGGCACGGACGGCCCCGCCGATATCGACGCCCGCCACCGACCGCAACGACGCGGTGCCGACTCCCTCGTGCCACGAGATGATGCAGGTCGGGCGGCGGAAGCGCTCGGTCAGCCGGCTGGCGACCAGGCCGACCACGCCCTTGTGCCACTCTGGCGAACCGAGCACGAGCACGGGCAGGTCGGGCTCGGCGGCGAGGCGCTGTTCAGCCTCGGCCATGGCCTGTTCGAGCATGGCTGTTTCGATGGCCTTGCGCTCCTTGTTGAGCCGGTCGAGGAGTTCGGCGATGCGGGCGGCCTCGGTTTCGTCCTCGCCAGCCAGCAGGCGCGCGCCGAGGGCGGCGTCGCCGATGCGGCCGCCGGCGTTGATGCGCGGGCCGAGCACGAAGCCCAGATGATACGGCGTCGGCGCCTGGCTCAGGCCAGCGGTGTCGAACAGCGCAGTCAGGCCGATATTGCGCCGGTTGCGCATGACCTGCAGACCCTTGACCACATAGGCGCGATTGAGGCCGGTGAGCGGTACCACGTCGCAGATGGTGGCCAGCGCCACGATGTCGAGCAGGCTGAGCAGGTCCGGCGCGGGCAGGTCGGCGGTATAGTGGCCGCGATTGCGCAGCTCGCGGGTCGTCGCCACCAGCACTAGGAATGTGACGCCCGCGGCGCAGAGCTGGCCGAGGCCGGAGAGATCGTCCTGCCGGTTGGGATTGACCACGGCCTGCACATCGGGGAGCTGCTCGTCGGCCTGATGGTGGTCGATCACGACGACATCGGCGCCGAGCTTGCGGGCATGCGCCAGAGGCTCAAAGCTGGTGGTGCCGCAGTCGACGGTGACGATCAGGCGGGCTCCATCCTTGATCAGCGTTTCGATTGCGCTCGGGTTGGGGCCGTAGCCTTCGAACAGGCGGTCGGGAATGTAGATGCGGCTGCCCAGATCGTGATGCGCCAGGAAGCGGTGCATCAGCGCGGACGAGGATGCCCCATCGACGTCGTAGTCGCCAAATATGGCGATCGACTCACGCGCGATGATGGCGTCGGCGAGCCGGGCGGCGGCTTTGTCCATGTCGCGCAGCACGCTGGGGTCGGGCATCAGCGCCTTGATGGTCGGATCAAGGACGGTCGGCACGTCCTCCAGCGCGATACCACGGGCTGCCAGCATGCGGCCGAGCAGATCGGGCAGGCCGTGACGCTGGCTGATCGCGGTGGCGAGAGGCTGCGACGCCGGCTCAAGGCGTTCGCGCCAGGTGAAGCCGCGGGCGGACTGCTTGACGCCGAGAAACGCCGCGCCGAAGTCGCCATCCGTTTCAGTCCGGACTTTGCGCAGTGCAACCATGATAGGCCCTCCCCGTGAATCGCCGGGATGTTCGCACGAAGAGGGGGCAGAAAGGAGATGTCAGGGGGCGGACCTGTGGACGGTTTGCCGCCGAGGCACTGAACCAACCGTGATCAGGCCGACACCAGCGCGAATTCGGCGGCCAGCAGCTCGTAGGAGCGCCGCCGCGCGGTCGGATCGTGCGACCACGTCAGGATGACCAATTCGTCCAGGCCGAGCCGGGCGGCAAGGTCGCGCAATCGCGCGCCAACCTGGGCGGGTGTGCCGACGTAGGCGGTTTTCCGCAGCGCCTCGATGCGGGCTTCATCGGCTTCGGAGAAGGCGAATGGCGGCTCGGCGTCCGGCGGCGCCAGGGGGCCGAACACGCCACGGTCGCGGGCGATGCGCCAGCGGGCCCGCGAGGTGAACAGCCGTTGGGCCTCTTCCTCTGTATCGGCCGTCAGCGCCCACACGCAGATATTGGCATAGGGCTCGGGATAGCGCGCACTGGGTTTGAACAGTTGGCGATAGGTGGCGAGCGCCTGTTCCGTGCCTGCGCCGTCAGTGATGAACGCGGCGAAGGAATAGGGCAGCCCAAAGAAGGCGGCAACCTGGGCGCCGTAATCGGAGCTGCCGAGCATCCACACGTCCGGAGGCGGGACATCGGGCGTATTGGTGGCGGGCAGCGCCAGGATGCGGCCGAACGGATGCCCCTCCGGCAGCGGTGCGCCGGTGACCCACGCCTGCAGATCGCGCACCTGTGTCGGGAAATCGGCGGAGCGTGACGAACCGAATGGATTGAGCGCCTGCGCCGTGTGGCCGTCTGAGCCCGGGGCACGGCCGACGCCGAGATCGATACGGCCGGGGGCCAATGCGTCGAGCACCCGAAACTGTTCGGCGACCTTGAGCGATGCGTAGTGGGGCAGCATCACGCCGGCGCTGCCGATGCGGATGCGCTGGGTGCGGGCCGCAATTGCCGCCATCAGCACTTCGGGCGCGGTGCCAACGATGCTGGGCAGGTTGTGATGTTCGGACACCCAGAAGCGGTGATAGCCGAACTGCTCGCAGGCCTCCGCCAGAGCCAGGGTCTCGCGGATGGAGGCGGCCTGCGGCCGACCGGTGATCGCAACCGATTGATCGAGAACGGACAAGCGCATCACGCGGCCTCCTTCGCGGCAGGCAGGGAGCAGGACGGCGACGCGCCGTCGCTTACAATCCGGCCAGCTTGCGGCCAATGTTGCGGAATGACGTCTTGATGCGGCGCACGGTTCCGGTCTTGGCGCGCATCACGACCGTCTCGGTTTCTGCGAAGTCGCCGCGGAAATGCACGCCCTGCATCAACGAGCCGTCGGTGACGCCGGAGGCCGAGAAGATGACGTCGCCGGAGGCCATGTCTTCCATGGTGTACTTGCGGTTGACGTCGGCGCCCATCTTGGCGGCGCGCTCGCGTTCCTCGTCCTTGAGCGGCATCAGCCGGCCCTGGATCTGGCCGCCGATGCAGCGCAGGGCTGCCGCGGCCAGCACGCCTTCCGGCGCGCCACCTGAGCCGAGGTAGATGTCGATGCCGGTGTGCTGCGGATCCGTCGTCCAGATCACGCCGGCGATATCGCCGTCGGGAATGAGCTGCACGGCGGCGCCGGCATCGCGCACGGCCTTGATGAGTTCTGCGTGGCGCGGACGGTCGAGGATGCAGGCGGTGACCTCGTTGATCGGGACGCCCTTGGCTTTGGCCAAGGCATGGAGGTTGTCGGCGGTCGGCGCGTCGAGATCGACAACGCCATCGGGATAACCGGGTCCGATCGCGATCTTGTTCATGTACATGTCGGGAGCGTGCAGCAGGCCGCCGCGTTCCGCGATTGCCAGCACGGCGAGTGCATTCGGCATCGCCTTGGCGCAGATGGTGGTGCCTTCCAGCGGATCGACCGCGATGTCGACTTCCGGTCCGTCGCCGATTCCGACTTCCTCACCGATGTAGAGCATCGGCGCTTCGTCCATTTCGCCTTCGCCGATCACCACGCGGCCACGGATATGCACACGGCCGAGTTCCTTGCGCATGGCATCGACGGCAGCCTTGTCGGCAGCCTTTTCGTTGCCGCGACCGCGCAGCCGCGCCGCCGCGATGGCGGCGCCTTCGGTGACGCGTGCGACCTCAAGGACCAGAACGCGGTCCAGACCATCGGTTTTATCGAGTGCCATCGGGCTTTTCTCTCCCAGTTGACCAAGAAGCCGTAGCTTCCAGGCTCACAATTCTTCGATGCGGATCATCTGCGGACGCTCGACCACCTTGCCATCGGCTTCGATAGCGGCGAGCGCGTTGCGCATGGCACTTTCCGTGGTCTCGTGTGTCACCAGCACGATCGGCGCCAGTGCGTTGGCGTCAGGCTTGGCGGCCCCAGCGGTCGGGGTGCCCGGACGGCGCTGCACGATGCTCTCGATCGACACGTTCTGCTCGGCCATGCGGCTGGCGATGGACGCCATGACGCCGGGACGATCCACGACGTTGAGGCGGACATAGCAGGCACCGTGATGGCGGTCAAAAGCAGCCCGAGGATAAGGTTTCAACTGCTTTGCTGGCGTGAGGAACGGCGGCAGCACCAAGCCGCGCGCGATATCTCCGATGTCGCTGGCGACTGCAGAAGCGGTGGCTTTGGCGCCAGCGCCCGGGCCGATCAGCAACAGCTCGCCGACGAAATCGCCCTCGATGGCGACGCAGTTGGTGACGTCCGAGACCTGAGCGATGGCTGACTGCTTCGGCACCATGGTCGGGTGGACGGCCTGGACTATGCCTTCCGGGGTGCGTTCGGCGATGCCCAGTAGCTTGATCCGGTAGCCGAGCTCATCCGCCGCCTCGATATCGGCCGGCGTGATGTTGGCGATGCCCTCGACGTGGATATCGTCGAAATTGACCTCGGTGCCGAAGGCCAGACTGGTCAGCAACGACAGCTTGTGTGCCGCATCGAAACCGCCGATATCGAATGTTGGGTCGGCCTCCGCGTAGCCCTTGTCCTGGGCTTCTTTGAGGATTTCGGCGAATGGCCTGCCCTGCGACTGCATCGTCGACAGGATGTAATTGCAGGTTCCGTTGAGGATGCCGTAGACGCGGTCGATATCGTTGCCGAGCAACGCTTCGCGGATCGTCTTGATGATCGGGATGCCACCGGCAACGGCGGCCTCGAAGTTGAGGCCGACGCCGTTCTCCTCGGCGAGACGCGCGAGACGAATGCCATGGCGCGCCAGCAGCGCCTTATTGGCGGTGACGACGTGCTTGCCGGCTCGCAGGGCGGTCTCGACGGCTTCGAGCGCGACGCCGTTGTCGCCGCCGATCAGTTCGACGAAAACATCGATGTCCGGATCGGCGGCAAGCGAAACCGCATCCGCAACCCATTTGTAGCCTTCGAGGGATGCGCCGCGATTCTTGTCGCGGGAACGGGCAGATACGGCAACGACGCGGATCGGCCGCCCGAGGGTGGCGTCCAAGCGCGCCGCATGCGCTTCGAGCACTTGCAGCAATCCGATGCCTACGGTGCCGAGGCCCGCGACGCCCAGTCTAAGTGGTGTGGTCATGAAGTCGGCCTAGCCGGAAGCCTTCTGCTGTAAGGGGATGACGTTGTGCATGCTCGACGGCGGCTGCGACAGGAACTTGCGAATGTTGCGCGCCGCTTGCCGGATGCGATGCTCGTTCTCGACGAGCGCGATACGGACGTAGCCTTCCCCATATTCGC
>JAEZBZ010000322.1 GCA_023412745.1 Pseudomonadota bacterium
TCACGTCCGTGTAGGTCTTCACGCACTTGAACACGAAGTGCGGGTTGAACGGCATGTCGCGGTCGAACAGCGCCTTGCAGATCATGTCGGCGGCCAGCGTCCAGGTCTGCTCGACCATTTCAACAGTTTCGCCGGACTGCGCCAGCTCGCGCCAGTTCTCCATCTTGGAGCGGATGGCGTCGAGGAAGTACGGAATATACTCGGCGAACATATCCGGATGGAATGCTGGCTGCTGCGGCGCCCGGATTTTCTGCCAGAGCTGGCCGTCGACAGTGATCATCGACTTGCCGAATATTGGCCTCAGACCATCGAAATACTTGGTGTAATTGTCGGCTTTGCTGACAAGGACGTGCTTGAAATGATCAGGCTCGGTCAGCAGAACGACGCGCTGGTTAGCCATGTTAACGGGAATAACGCCACCGTAACGCTCCGCCATATGCATGAGCGTGCGCATCGGGTTGACAGGGTCACCCTTCAGCAACGGCGTGAGCTTGAACCAGATAGAGCTCTCTTCGCCGAGCTGATAGTCATGCGTCGGTGTGGTGGCGGTCATGCTCGAGATCACTCCGCGAGTTCGATCGTTCACGCCGTCCGCATTGGGATTATATTCCCGTCGTTCAACGGATTAGCGCTGCTGGCGACCGAATCATTGATATGGCACGATCCAGCGCGACCCGGCGTCCCAGCAGAGTGTCGGCTGGAGGTGCAATTTGGCGTGTACCACCAGCAAGACGCGTGGTCCAGAAGCTCTGTCCTACCCGCTACACAATGGCGCGCCTAATCCAGATGGGTGTTACCTTGAGATCAACGGCTTGGCGAGAACAGCTGAGCCGTCTGGTTAACCGGCTTTCCACCGATAACTTTTTGATCCACAAGCCGTGCCTGCCCCGAGGCGATCAGGCCGAGGGCGTGCGGATACAGCTTATGCTCAGCCGCGAGTATGCGTGCTGCGAGGCTGTCGGGGGTGTCGTCATCGGCGACGGGCACGGCGGCCTGCGCGACGATCGGGCCGGAATCCATTTCCGGTACAACGAAGTGGACTGTGCACCCCGTTATCTTCACGCCAGCCGCGAGCGCCTGTTCGTGCGTGGCTAAGCCTTTGAAAGATGGCAGGATTGACGGATGGATGTTGAGCATCCGGCCATACCACCGGTCTACGAACGAGGCTGTCATCAGCCGCATGAAACCCGCACAGCAGACCAACTCGACATTGGCGGAGATGAGGGCGGCGTGCAGCGCGTCCTCGAAATTCTCGCGGCGAGCATAGGCCTTGTGATCGATCGCCAGCGTGGCAATGCCTCGTGATTCGGCCCAGGCGAGCCCCGCAGCATCGGGGCGATTGGAGATGATCGTCGCAATCTCAGCCGGGAAATCCGGATTGCGCGCGGCTTCGACCAGCGCCATCATATTGGAGCCGCGGCCGGAAATCAGGATGCCAACGCGTGTCTTGGCCATGATGCGCACTCAGCTCGTGGCGAATGCGAGGTCGCCGGACAGTGCGACGGCTTCGGCCGTGCCCTTGCCCTTGGCCTGGGTCTTCGCGCCGGTGCCCTTGGTCAGCTCACCGATCACACGAGCATCCTCGCCCGATGCGGTCAGGTGGGCAACGACGTCGTCGGCCTTGTCCTTGGCGACCACCAGCACCAGCCCGATGCCAGCATTGAACGTGCGCAGCAGCTCGGTCTGGTCGAGCTGACCGGCGCGAGCCAGCCAGCCGAATACGGCCGGCGCGGTCCAGGACGACAGATCGACACTGCCCGCGATGCCATCCGGCAGGACGCGCGGCAGGTTCTCGATCAATCCGCCGCCTGTGATGTGAGCCAGCGCCTTGACGCCACCGGTCGCCCGGATCGCGGCGAGAACCGGCTTCACGTAGATCCTGGTCGGAACCAGCAGGGCTTCGGCCACCGTCTTGCCGGAGGCAAACGGCGCGGGATCATGCCAGTCGAGCTTTTCCTGTGCCACGAGGCGGCGGATCAGCGAATAGCCGTTGGAGTGCGGCCCGGACGACGGCAGCCCGATCAGCACGTCGCCGACGGCAATGTCGGGACGCGGCAGCACCGCATCGCGCTCCACCGCGCCGACCGTGAACCCGGCCAAGTCGTAATCCTTTGCCGCGTACATGCCGGGCATCTCGGCCGTCTCGCCGCCGATCAGAGCGCAACCGGCTTGCTGGCAGCCCTCGGCAATGCCCGCAACGACGTCCCGGCCGACTGCGACGTCTAGCTTGCCGGTCGCGAAATAATCCAGGAAAAACAGCGGCTCGGCGCCCTGCGCCAGCAAATCGTTGACGCACATGGCGCCCAGATCGATGCCGATGGTGCTGTGCAGCCCCGTGTCGATCGCAATCTTAAGCTTGGTGCCGACGCCATCGGTGCTGGCAACCAGCAGCGGATCCTTGAAGCCGGCCCGCTTCAGGTCGAACAGCGCACCGAAACCGCCCAGATCGGCGTCTGCGCCGGGGCGGCGGGTGGCTTTCACCAGTGGCTTGATCGCTTCGACGAGCGCATTGCCCGCGTCGATGTCCACACCGGCATCGCGGTAAGTTACGGGCGCACTCGCGCGTTGGCCTGGCTCGGTCATCGGATCCTTATGCGCGCAATCCCGGCCACGCTGGCCGCTTTTCGGGGCAAACGAGAACCCCAGTCGGGCTCGGGCATTGACCAGTCCCCATTTTGGCCCCAATGGTCGCCCGAGATGGCGCGTCCTAGCAGACTTGGCGGGCCTAGGGCAACTTGCGCGCGCAAGCGGAAGAAGGGCGGGGCGGTGAGCAGGCTGAGGAGACGTTGTGCGCGGGCTGTCAGCGGTATGGCGACGGCAGCAGTCATTCTCGGACTCCTCGGGCATGCCACGACGTCTGTGGCCGCTGCAGAGGCCGTCTATACGATTGGCAACTATCCAATCGAGGCCAGCGCCGGGAACGCGGTTGCCGCCAAGGAACGCGCAATGACCGACGGCCGTCAGGCCGCGCTCAACTCGCTGCTCAAGCGGCTGGTGCCGGTGACGGCATACGGCCGGCTGGCCGGCGCCAAGAAGGCCAAGGCGAACGAACTGATCGACGGCGTCGTGGTACGCTCCGAGCGGACGTCCGCGACGCAGTACATCGCCAATCTCGATTTCTCCTTCCAGCCGCAAGCAGTGCGCGACCTGCTGCGCCGCGAGGGCGTGCCTTTCGTCGATACTCAGGCGCCGGAAGTGGTGCTTGTGCCTGTGTACGTCGCCCCGACAACCGGGCAAGGGCCGGTGCCTTCGGATTTGTCTCCGCCGCGCGGGTCCAGCATCTGGTCGTCGGCCTGGTCGGGGCTCGATCTCAAGAATTCGCTGACGCCACTTCGTATCGGGCAGGGCAAATCCGAAGTCTCCGCGGATGTCGTGGTCGCGATGCAGCAAGGTGATGGCAGCGCGTTGGGTACGCTCGCCAAGGCCTATTCCGCCGATCTGCTGTTGCTGGCGGTGGCCGAGCCGGACCTCAAGGCGAGGCGGTTGAACGTCACGCTCACCGGGCGTGATGCCGTCGGCGATTTCGTATTGAAGCGTTCGTGGCGGATGGCGTTCGATGACGTCGCCTATTCGGCCGAGCTTGCCGCGGTGGTGTCTCTCGGAATTCTGGAGGGCCGCTGGAAGTCGGTTCGCGCGCGCGAGGGGGAAGACGGCGGGTTCACGTCCGGCGCGGCCGACGTGCATCTGGTCGTGGAATTCCGCAACTTGCAACAATGGCAGGATATGCATCGCCAGCTCGTGCAGCTTCCCGGCGTAGAGCGCGTCGAAATCGGCGGGCTGTCGGCACGCAGCGCCGACATTGCCGCGATTTATCCTGGAGGACCTGACGCGCTTGCCGCGGCGCTCTCGGGGCGTGGGCTCGACGTCCGGCAGGTCGGCGGAGTATTGCAGGTGCGTCCAGCATTTTAATCCCCCAGATCGCTGCGTTGTGCAGTCGGTTGAGGGGGCTTTGCGTCTGGTTTTAGTTCTGTCACTCTTCAGCACAAGTTGCGAGTTCAAGAATTGCCGGCTTCAGCTTTGAGTATTCCGAACCTCATTACACTTGGGCGCGCGATCATCGTGCCCGTCGTGTTCTGGCTGCTCGTTTCGGGGCAGGTCCAGGCCGCGTTCATATTGTTTGTCATTGCCGGGATCAGTGACGCCGTCGACGGTTTCTTGGCCAAGCGCTATGGCTGGCAGACCGAACTGGGCGCCTATCTTGATCCGCTGGCGGACAAGATGCTGGTGGTGTCGATTTTCATCGCGCTCGGCGTTTCAGGTGCCCTGCCATCCTGGCTGGTCATCGCGGTCGTTTCCCGCGATATTCTCATCGTCGTTGCCATTGTGCTGTCGTGGCTGCTCGGTCATCCGGTACATATCAAGCCGCTGGTGGTCAGCAAGGCGAATACGGTTGCCCAACTCACATTGGCGGCCACGGTTCTCGCGGACGAAGGGTTCGGGCTGGGCATGGAAGGCGCCCGTTTCGTGCTCGTCTGGCTCACTGGCGCGCTCACGGTGGCGTCGCTCATCGCATATCTGCAAAGCTGGCTTCGGCATATGGCGGGCTCTGAGACGGACGGCAGTGCCAGCTAGCCAAGCAGTGGGAGGGGAAGGATGCGCGTCGAACGGCAGGTGCTTTTCTGGCTCTCAGCCCTGATTCTGATTGTCGTTGCCGCGCTGGTTCTGCGTTCAGTCCTGCTGCCGTTCGTGGCCGGAATGGTCATCGCTTATGCGCTCAACCCGCTGACCGACCGGCTCTGCGCGATGGGGATGCCGCGCACCCTGGCGACCGCGGGTGTCGTCACGCTGTTGATGCTGATGCTGGTCGCGGCGATCGTGTTCCTGGCGCCGATCGTCATCAAGCAACTCCAGCAATTCGCCGAGGCGCTGCCCGGCGAGGTCGTGCGCCTGCGCGGCATTGTCGAAGGCTGGGCGCAGGAGCGTCTCGGCAGCCGCTTTCCGGATTTCCAGAAATGGCTTGATGCCTCGGCAGATGAGCTGTCCCGCAACTGGGGGACAGTCATCAGTACGGTCGCTCAGTCGGTGTGGGCGCAAGGGCTGGCGCTGGTGAATTTCGTTTCGCTGCTGCTGATCACGCCGCTGGTGGTGTTCTACCTTCTGGTCGATTGGCATCCGATGCTGGCCAAGCTCGACGGTTGGCTGCCGCGCGATCATGCGCCGACGATCCGCCGGCTGGCGCGCGACATCAACGCTGCAGTGTCGGCATTCATCCGTGGTCAGGGGCTAGTGTGCCTGGTCCTCGGCACGATCTATGCTGTTGGTCTGACCTGGGCTGATATCCGATATGGTCTGCTTATCGGCATTGTCGCCGGCGTGCTGAGCTTCATTCCGTTCGTCGGCGTTGCGCTCGGCCTCATTGCTGCCGTGTCGATGGCGCTGATCCAGTTCTGGCCGGATACGTTGCCGGTGATCAAGGTGCTCGTCGTGTTCGGGATTGGTCAGGCTCTGGATTCTGCGCTGCTGCAGCCAAAGATCGTCGGTCCCAAGGTCGGGCTGCATCCGGTTTGGCTGATTTTCACGCTGTTCGTGTTTGGATATCTGTTCGGTTTCGTCGGGGTGCTGGTGGCCGTTCCCGTCGGCGCGGCGGTGGCGGTGCTGGTGCGGTTCGCGCTTGAGGTTTACTTGTCGAGTTCGATCTATCGCGGTCGTGACAGCGAACAGCAGCCCGAAGCCTATCAGGTGCTCGAGAAGGAGACATGAGCGGTACGCCCGAGCAGCTGGCCTTCGATATTCCCCTGCGCAGTGCGTTGGGCGAAGAGGATTTTCTTGTTAGTAGCTGCAACGAAGCCGCCGTTTCGCTGATCGACCGCTGGCCTGATTGGCCTCATTCGGCCGTGGCGGTCGCCGGGCCTCCGGGATCGGGCAAGACCCATCTCGTCAACGTCTGGCGCAGTCGGTCCGGTGCCCACGTCGTGGCTGGGGCGGCCGTCGATGACGATGCGATTGCTCAGTTGGCCAATGCCGGGGCGCTGGCGGTGGAGGATATCGACCGTGGCATCGCGGACGAGCGGGCGCTGTTTCACCTCCTAAACGTCGCGGCCGAACAGAAGCTGTCGGTGCTGCTGACCAGCCGGGTGGCGCCCGGCGAGATCGAAATCACGCTGCCCGACCTGCGATCGCGGCTGAGGGCGGCGCCGGTCGTCAATATTTCACCGCCCGATGAGCCTTTGCTCAAGGCTTTGTTAGTTAAGCTGTTTTCCGATCGCCAACTGGCTATCGAGCCGCACGTGCTGTCCTATCTGGCGCTGCGGATCGAGCGTTCGACGGAAGCTGCCGCGCGTGCTGTGGCTGAGGTCGATAAAATGGCTTTGGCGACCCGCCGCAAGGTGACGCGGACGCTGGTGTCGGAAGTCCTTGGCAAACAGGCCGAGGATCGCGCTGGCGACGAGGCGATTTGATACAATGACGCCTGTCATGTTCCTGTCGTGAAAGCGCCTGCAAGTCTGGCGGACATGCGACGACAGACGTTAGGGAGCTGGTGAATGAACGCGGCAAAGCATAAGCACAAGTCCAAGGCGCTCGAGCATACAGTCGAGCCGCCGGAAGGTCCGGCGCGTTTCTACAACCGCGAACTCTCCTGGCTGCAGTTCAACAGGCGGGTGCTCGAGGAAGCCATGAACCAGTCGCACCCGGTTCTGGAACGGCTGCGCTTCCTGTCGATTTCTGCCTCTAACCTCGACGAATTCTACATGGTGCGTGCCGCCGGCCTGTACGGCCAGGTCGCCGCCAATGTCACCACGCTCAGCGCGGACGGTTTGACGCCGTCGCAGCAGATCGCGGAGATCAATCGCTTCGTCGCCGCGCTCGTCGCCGACAAGCAGGCCTGCTGGACGGCATTGCGCGCTGAAATGGCGGAAGCGGGCATCCACCTCATTGATGCACGGGCGCTGCAGCCGTCGGAGAAGGCTTGGCTCGACACCGAGTTTCTCTCGCACATGTTCCCGATCCTGACGCCGATGAATGTCGACCCGGCGCATCCCTTTCCGTTCATTCAGAACGGCGCCCTGACGCTCGTCATTCAGATGGTGCACCCGGATGGCCGGGCGATGAACGGGCTCATTCCAATACCCTCACAGCTTGATCGGTTCATCCGCCTGCCGGGCAATCCCGACAAACCCAAGAGCGTTCGCTTCATTCGCGTCGAGACCGCGATCGGCATGTATCTGGATGAGCTGTATCCCAGCTTTCGGATCCTGGAGCAGGGTACATTCCGGGTCTTGCGCGACAGCGACATCGAGTTTCAGGAAGAAGCCGAAGACTTGACGCGCGCCTACGAGACCCAGCTCAAGCGCCGCCGTCGCGGGCATGTGATCCGTCTGGAGATCGATGCGGATATGGCGCCGGAACTGCGCAAATTCGTGATCGACGAACTGGAAGTGGCTGAAGGAGCCGTGTTCCTGAAGGACGGGCTGCTCGGCATTGCCGATACCAAGCAGATGATCATTGCCGATCGGCCGGATCTGATGTTCAAGCCCTTTACGGCCCGCTTTCCGGAGCGCATCCGCGAGTTCAACGGTGATGTGTTTGCCGCGATCCGTTCCAAGGATTTCGTGGTGCATCACCCCTACGAATCCTTTGAAGCGGTGCTGCAGTATTTGCGTCAGGCGGTCGCTGACCCCAACGTTATGGCGATCAAGTGGACGCTGTACCGGACCTCGCGAGAGAAGAGCCCGATCGTCGCGGCGCTGAAGGAGGCGGCCGACGCCGGCAAGTCGGTGACGACAGTGGTCGAACTGAAGGCGCGGTTCGACGAGTCGACCAACATCAATCTCGCCCGCGAGATGGAAAAGGCCGGCGTTCACGTCGTCTATGGCTTCGTGGAAATGAAGACGCACGCCAAGATCGGCATGGTGGTGCGCAGGGAAGGCACCGATATCGCCACCTACTGCCACATCGGAACCGGCAACTATCATCCGCAAACGGCGCGGGTTTACACCGACCTGTCGTATTTCACCGCCGATCCCGCAATCGGTCGTGACGTGGCGCGGATCTTCAATTTCGTCACCGGTTACGGGCGGCCGCAGGATTTGGAAGCGATGGCGGCAAGCCCGCACGGCATCCGAGCACGGATACTTGAACACATTGCCGAGGAAATCGAGCATGCCAAGGCCGGCCGGCCGGCCGCGATCTGGGCGAAAATGAACTCGCTGGTCGATCCGCAGATCATCTCGGCATTCTATGACGCGAGCCAGGCCGGCGTGGAGATCGACCTGGTCGTGCGCGGCATTTGCTGCCTGCGACCCGGCGTTCCGGGACTGTCGGAGAACATCCGTGTCAAGAGCCTCATCGGGCGCTTTCTTGAGCATTCCCGGATTTATTGCTTTGGGCGCGGAGAGGGGCTGCCATCACCTAAAGCGGCCGTGTATATCAGCTCCGCCGATATGATGCCGCGCAATCTGGATCGCCGCGTCGAGGCGATGGTTCCGATCCGCAACGCAACAGTGCATGAGCAAATTCTCGATCAAATTATGCTG
>JAEZBZ010000331.1 GCA_023412745.1 Pseudomonadota bacterium
GAGGAAATCGGACGGAGCGCAGCGGCTCTGAATGACGTCACAAGCAAAGGTCGATGGCGCGAATATAATCACAACCTAAAATAATGCAAGGACAATCGTCAGCTCTCAATTGTTTTGGTGCGCGTAGGCTTCTCAGCTTCCGTCTCGTCCATCCACAACGGGGACCGGCCGAGCCACTTGTCGGCATTCTCAAACGACAACGCTTCCTCGTCCCACCGGAAATCTACGCTCCCAGCCAGTTGATCCGTGTTGACTTGCCCCCTTCCGGTTCTACCTGAGATCCACGTTTTGCTGCGCGTCCGTGAGATGCCGTTCTGCCAAGCTCAACTGCGCAGGCCCGGAGCCTCGTGGCCGGTGCGCTCGACGTATTCGGTGTAGCCGCCGCCATAAGTGTGGATGCCATCGGGGGTCAATTCGAGCACCCGGTTGGATAGCGCCGATAGGAAGTGCCGGTCGTGCGAGACGAAGAGCATGGCGCCCGCGTAGCGTGACAGCGCCACGATCAGCATCTCCTTCGTCGCCATGTCGAGATGGTTGGTGGGCTCATCGAGCACCAGGAAATTCGGCGGATCGAACAGCATCTTGGCCATGACCAGACGCGCCTTCTCGCCGCCCGACAGCACGCGGCACTTCTTTTCCGCGTCATCGCCCGAAAAGCCGAAGCAACCGGCGAGCGTACGCAGTGGCCCCTGGCCCGCCTGCGGAAACTGATCCTCGAGCGACTGGAACACGGTGCGATTGCCGTCGAGCAGGTCCATGGCGTGCTGTGCGAAATAGCCCGTCGTTACGCTGGCCCCGATCGCGACGCTGCCCGCGTCCGGTTCGACTGTTCCTGCAACGAGCTTCAGTAAAGTGGACTTGCCAGCGCCGTTGACACCCATCACGCACCAGCGTTCGCGCCGGCGCACCTGGAAGTCCAGGCCATCATAGATGATGCGGCTGCCATAGCGTTTGTGCACGCCTTTGAGGGTCGCGACGTCCTCGCCTGAGCGCGGCGCCGGTGGAAACTCGAAGACGATGGTTTGACGCCGCTTCGGCGGCTCGACGCGCTCAATCTTCTCGAGCGTCTTGACGCGGCTCTGGACTTGGGCTGCGTGTGAGGCGCGCGCCTTGAACCGTTCGATGAAGCGCTGCTCCTTGGCCAGCATCGCCTGCTGGCGCTCGAATTGCGCCTGCTGATGTTGATCGGCGAGCGCGCGTTGCGCGACATAGAACTCGTAACCGCCGGAGTAGCTGGTGAGTTCGCCGCCATCGATTTCGATGATCTTGGTCACGATTCGATCCATGAACTCGCGGTCGTGCGAGGTCATCAGCAGCGCGCCTTCGTAGTCTTTGAGGAATTGCTCGAGCCAGATCAGGCTTTCGATGTCGAGATGGTTCGACGGTTCGTCGAGCAGCATGGCGTCCGGGCGCATAAGCAGAATGCGGGCAAGTGCGACGCGCATCTTCCAGCCGCCGGACAAGGCGCCAACGTCGCCGTCCATCATCTCCTGGCTGAAGTTCAGGCCAGCGAGCACTTCGCGCGCGCGTCCTTCAAGCGCGTAGCCGCCGAGCTGATCGAAGTGGGTCTGCACCAGGCCGTAGCGGTCGATCAGCGCCTCCATCTCGTCGGCCCGCTCGGGATCGGCCATCGCGGCCTCGAGTTCCGCAAGCTCTGCAGCGACGGTGCTGACAGGGCCGGCGCCGTTCATTACTTCGGCCACGGCGCTGTGGCCGGACATTTCGCCGACGTCCTGGCTGAAGTAGCCGATCGTGAGGCCGCGATCGACCGACACCTGCCCCTCGTCCGGGACGTCTTCGCCGACAATCATGCGGAAGAGTGTCGATTTGCCCGCGCCGTTGGGGCCGACGAGCCCAACCTTCTCGCCTTTGAATAGCGCCGCCGAAGCCCCGGTGAACAGGATCTGGTGGCCGTTCTGTTTGGCGATGTTGTCAAGATGGATCATGGCAGCCTTGGGCGTGGAGATGTCAGCCCCGCCTTAGGCCATGCTGGCGGCCCGCGCGCAAGTGCGCATCTGCGCAGGCATGGTTGCGCGCCGGCAGCCTGTCCAGCGCGGCAAAGCGCCAATGCGACTGAAAGGAGATCGGATTCTGCCGGAAGGTATGGCTATGCGCTTTGCTGGCTGAGGCTGGCGCGTTTGGGTTCGGCTATCGTGGCGAAAAGCGCTGCATCCTCTGGATGCCAGCGTTGGGCGTGGTGAGCAGCGTATCGCCAAGGCAACGAAGATAGAAACGGCGATGCGCGGCCCAAACGCGATGGCGAAGAGCTGTATGCTCCGTTAACCCTTGCCGAGGTCACGTTCGGCGCGGTCGGTCATCGCCGCCCAGCGACATCACCGCGCGCCAGTGGCTCGTGGCCCAATCATCCGCTCAATGCGGCCGTTCATCGCCACAATTCGTTGATCTGATTGTGCGCCGATGGCGCGCCGAATACGATTGAGCAGAGACTAGGATAAGGTCGACCGGCCGAAAGACCGGTAACGGACGATTGTGAGGTTGGTTTGGGTTTGTTTGCGCATAGGCCGCCATGGAGTCGGTTATCTGAATGGGCTCGGCGATCACAGCGTGAGCAGCCTCTGGGCGTTTTGCTTGGGCTCGTCGTCCTGGCGGCCTTGATGCCGATGGTGGTCCTTGGCGCTTTCGGGATGTACCGTTTCGCGTCGATAGAGCGCGCATCCGATCTCGACCGCGTGTCCGGAGTCGCAGCCATGCTCGCGCGCGGTGTCGACCGGGAATTGCTCAGCTACATCGATACTGCGGAAATTCTGGCAGGGATGCGCTATCTGCAGCGCGGGGAATTCGACACGTTTGACCAGGTCGCTCGCGATACGGCCGCCAAAACCGGTGGCCAGTTCATTCTCATCGATCGATCCTATCAGCAGATCGTCAATACGCGCGTTCCTCCCGGTTCATCGCTGCCGAAGACCGGGAACATCACCGGTGTGCGGCAGGTTTTCGAAGGCGGCCGGTCAATCGTTGGTGATCTGGGCGTGGGCGCGCTGTCCCAGCTTCTGGTTTTCTCCGTTCTCGTGCCGGTGCAGATTGACGGTGATATCAAATACGTCCTCGCCTACGTGCCTCGGCCGAATGCCATCCTTGAGGTTGTCCAGCAGACTTACCGCCCGGAAGGATGGTTCGCGGCTGTCCTCGACGGAGAGGGCAAGGTGCTGGCGCGGTCCTCTCGACAAGACGAATTCTTCGGGAAATCGTCGTCTCCTGAATTCAGGGCGCTCATTGCGGGACCAAACGGGGTTGTAGAATCGAAGGATCTCGAAAATCGGGCGTCAGTAACCGGGTATTACCGCTCCGAGCGGAGTGCGTGGCGTGCGGTTGTGTGGGTGCCGGAATCACTTCTGGCGGACCCTGCCAATCAGGCCTTCAATCTGATGCTGGCGATGGCGGTGCTATCGCTCAGCCTGTCGGTAGCGGCCTCGTTGCTGGCGGGGCGTATGATCCAGCAGCCCGCCCGCCGCGTGATCAAGGCTGCACGCGCGCTGGGTGATGGACAGCCTGTCGTCGTTGCGCCGACGCTGATGCGTGAAGCGAATTTCGTGGTCAATGCTCTGGCCGAGGCATCGCGCATGATTGCCACCCGCGAAAGCGCGCTGCGCGACAGCGAACAGCAAACGCGATTTGTCATGCGGGAGCTGTCGCACCGTTCCAAGAACCTGCTGGCGATCGTCCAGGCCATGGCGCGACAGACCGCGCGTGCCGCGAGCGATTATGAAGAGTTCCAGGAGCGCTTTGCGTCGCGGATTGCTAGCCTGGCGCGATCACATGATCTGCTGGTCAACCAGAACTGGAAAGGTATCGCGATCTCGGATCTCGTGGCGACGCAACTTGCGCCGTTTGTCGACGTAGCCGGAGCGCGACTGACAGTCGAGGGGCCTGCGCTGGTGCTTGAGCCGGATGCGGCGCAGACGATCGGAATGGCGCTGCATGAGCTTGCAACCAATGCCTCCAAGTATGGTGCTTTTTCGGTTCCGGCCGGCCGCGTTCACGTCGAATGGGGTTTGCGGGGCGAAGGCGCTGATCAACAGCGGCTGACGATGCATTGGCAGGAAGCGGGCGGTCCGCAGGTCGTGCCGCCGACGCGAAACGGCTTTGGCCACACCGTCGTCGAGCACATGGCAGCAAACAGCCTTGGCGGCACTGCGCGACTGATGTGGGACCCCGCAGGCGTCGCGTGGTGCCTGGATGTGCCGGCCACTTGTTTGGCGGACCTTAAAATGCCAGCCCCGCTCTCGGGATTGTCAGGTCGCTACTGAACGTTTCGCGAGTTCGTGCTCGGCCTTCAGATAGGTTTCTATCAAGGCCGTCGCGAGTTCCTTTTCGCCCAGGACGATATCGCTGGCGCCATACGAGCGCAGGTGTTCGGCCTCGGCGTCGGAATGCGCCCGCGCGATGATCTCCAATGTGGGATTGAGCGCTCGCGCCTGCTGCACGATCTGGCCCGCCTCGAATGCATCGGGAATGGCGATCAGCAGCGTCCGGGCTTCCGGCAGGTTCGCCGCTTCGAGAATAACGGTTGCGTTGCCGGCAATCGCTTCGGTCCCGCTCTCGTTCAGGCTCGCGACGGTATCCTCTTTTTCGTCGAGAACCAGCAGAGGCACCGTTGAGCGCTGCAATGCCTCGACCACGCGCCTGCCGACGCGGCCGGCACCGACCACAACGTTATGATCGCGCAGCGTCGTCTTTTCCGGGATCTCGGGCGGTGCCGGTTCCTCTGGTTGGCCAGAGGCCGGCGCCGCCGTTCCCTCTCGCCGTTCGAGCCATGGCTTCAGCCAGTCGAGACCGTAAAACATCAACGGATTGAGAAGAATGGATAGCAGTGCGCCAGCGAGGATCAGGTCGCGTCCGCGCTCCGGCAGTAGGCCGAGGTTGACGCCGAGACCAGCCAGAATGAACGAGAACTCGCCAATCTGTGCAAGGCTGACCGCGACCGTCAGCGCGGTGCCCAGCGGATAGCGAAAGGCCAGCACGATCGCCAGGGCTGCCAGCGATTTGCCGACCATGATGATCAGCAGGGTCGCAACGACAGGTAGCGCTTCGCGCAGCAAGATCGTGGGGTCGAACAGCATGCCCACGGAAACGAAAAAGAGTACGGCGAAGGCGTCGCGCAAGGGCATGGATTCGGCTGCCGCCTGCTGACTGAGCTGAGATTCGCTCAGCAGCATGCCAGCGAAAAATGCTCCGAGCGCAAAGGATACGCCGAATAGCTCCGCAGCCCCGTACGCGACGCCGAGCGCGATGGCCAGAACCGACAGACGGAATAATTCGCGCGAGCCGCTGTGCGCGACGTTGTGCAGGATCCACGGAATGACCCGCCGTCCCACCAGCATCATAACGGCGAAGAAGGCACCAATCTTGGCTACTGTTATCGCCAGGGTCAAAACGATGTCGGCCGATCCTGGCTCGAATCCGGGGGCGATGTCCCCGCTCCGATCAAAGAAGGGCGCAAGCGCGGGAAGCAGCACCAGCGTCAGTACCATCACGATATCTTCGACAACGAGCCAGCCGATCGCGATGTAGCCTCGGTTGCTGTTCAATATGCGGCGTTCCTGAAGGGCGCGCAGCAGAACGACCGTACTCGCAACCGATAGTGCAAGGCCGAACACGACGCCGGCGCCCAAACGCCAGCCCAGCATGTGGGACAGCCCAATACCCATCAGGGTCGCAACGGCGATCTGGGCGACAGCACCCGGTAGTGCGATGGCGCGAACGCTGACCAGGTCTCGGAACGAAAAATGCAGGCCAACGCCAAACATGAGGAGAATGACGCCGATCTCGGCCAAATCTGACGCCAGAGCCTGATCGGCAACAAAACCCGGCGTATGCGGGCCAACCACGATACCAGCAAGGAGATAGCCGACGAGCGGCGAAATGCGCAGTCGATTGGCGATGGCCCCGAGAATGAAAGCCAACACAAGTCCGACAACAATAGTTCCGATAAGCGGCGTGTGATGAGGCATTCTCGTCCTGCGTTGAGTCGCGCATCCTGAAAGGTGCGATGCAAAGGTCGCGAGGGACTATCGTCGCACCGGAGCCGAGTGGCTAGAATTACAGCATCTGCGACAGAGTGCCAGATGTTCTGGCGGAATAGATTATGAATTCGGCGTACGGTCTCGGCGCGCGGTAACGTTTGCAACCTCGCACGCGTGAAGCGCAGCTGCAGGATGGGTCAACTCGGCATTAAGGGACAAGGATTGCCTGTTTCCTCATCAAGAAAGCGATGAGATCTGTTGACGGATGAATGGATGGTCGTTTCACAAACGAAAAACGCCCCGTTTCCGAGGCGCTCTTCCAGACGCAATAGGGCTTGCGTGATTTCACGGGATTAGACGCGGAAACTTTCCAGCTTCTGGCCCTTCTTCAGGGCAGCGACCAGCCAGCGCGGCTGACGACCACGGCCAGCCCAGGTCTGGCTCGGATCGGACGGGTTGCGGTACTTGGCCTTAACCTTTGCCGTCTTGCGTGCTGGCTTGCTGCTGCCGATGAGTTCGGAAAGATCGATACCGGAACGAGCGGCGAGTTCGGCAATCTTACGCTTCACTTCGGCCTGCTCAGCAGACTTACGGGCAGCCATGGCACTCGCGACGCGATCGCGAAGATCGACCAGTTCCTTGTACGACATCCGGTCGAGGCCGTTCACTTTGGACATTCGGTACTCCTTTTGCACTATCGTCCGGTTTCTTGGGGCTTTGTAGGCGCTCAAAATATAACAAATAGTGAGCAATTGGTCGCATCCCGGACAATGACGTTATCAAAATGATCCGAGATCACGGGAAGATATCCGCAATTCGCACCGAATTGTGCATCACGCAGGCATCGATGAGACGCCATTTATATGCATTGTGCGGAGTATTTGCGATAGGGATTTTGTCAGATTTGTAAAAATTGTGCGGTCTCGAATGCAATTCCTGTGCGACGCCAATGCCTACGGTGTCACGAACGCAGATATGAATTCGGAACCACAAGTCATGACGTCGGTAGTTTGACCTGGGAATGACGACGGAGAGCAGAAATGAGTTGCAGAATGCGGCGTTTCTCGCGCGTCGCGGTGAGGCGTATTCTCACGGACGATCTTGGGTCCGCAGCGCCGTCTTCAGTATTTTGCCATAGTTGTTCTTGGGTAGGCTGTCGACAAAGCGGTACAGTTTGGGGCGTTTGAAGCGCGCGATATTGTTCAGGCATAGCGCATCCAATGCCTCAGCCGTTATTCCGCTGCCGCGGCGCGCAACGATATACGCGACGACTTCCTCCCCCCAATCAGCATGTGGAAACCCCACTACGGCGCATTCGATGACGTCCGTGTGAGTGAGCAGCACCTCTTCGATCTCACGTGGATAGATATTCGATCCGCCGGAGATGATGAGATCCTTCGAGCGGTCCTTGAGGGTCAGGAAACCGCTTTCATTCACGCTTCCGAGATCTCCGGTCCAGAGCCATCCGTCGCGGAGCGATTTGGCATTGGCATCCGGATTGTTCCAGTAACCCTGCATCACGCAATCGCTGCGCGTAATGACTTCGCCGATCTCGCCGGGTGGCAGTTCGCGTGCGTTCTCATCAACAATGCGAAATGCCACGCCGGTACGGGCTACGCCGACGCTGCCTAGACGCTGCTCATAATCGGGATGTGTGATGTCGGCGTGAGTGGCCTTGTCGAGGCCGGTAATCGTCATCGGCGTCTCGCCCTGGCCATACACCTGATAAAAGCGCGGGCCGAAAAGCGCGATGCTGCGTTTCATGTCGGCGATATACATCGGCGCGCCGCCATAAATGATGGTTTTCAGACCGCGCGTATCGGTATTGCCGGCGCTAGGGTGATTGATCAGCCGTACGAGCATGGTCGGCGCGGCAAACGTACTGACGTTGCCGAATTGCGCGAAAGCCGCCAGAACCTGCTCGACGTCAAATCCGTCAAGCACGACGTTATTGCCGCCATGGGCAATGTGGGCGAGGCCATACAAGCCGGAGCCATGCGAAAGCGGCGCGGCGTGCAGCATGGTATCGGTGGGTCCGAGAAAATCGATGTCCGCCGTATAGGCGTGGACCATGAAAAGCAGATTGCGGTGGGTCAGAACTGCGCCTTTGGGGCGGCCCGTGGTTCCGCTAGTGTAAAATAGCCAAGCTTCATCGCTCGCATCGTTTGTAATCGATGAGACGGCATCACCCGTCAGCAGTGCCGCATAATCGCGCGAGCCGGTGACGATCAGCGTCGGCCACGTTTCGCCAGGAAAGGCCGCAGTTTTATCGGCGAGATCCGGCGTCGTGATCACCAGCCGGGCGCCGCTATTGGAGAGAATCCAGGCTAGTTCCTTGGGATGCAGTTTGGCGTTGATGGGAACGGCGGCCAGGCCCGCGCGCCAGGCCGCGTAGAGCATTACGAGAAATTCGGGGCAGTTTTCGAGGAACAAGCCGATCCGATCGCCTGGCCTCAGCCCATGCCGGTTGCGCAAACTGCCAGCGACAGCGGCGACCTGCTGTTCGAATTGGGCGTATGTGACCACGCCTTGATCGGACGTAATGGCGGGCCGATCCGGCAGACGCTTGGCGACAGCTTGCAGACTAAGCGAGAGATTCATCGCGCGCGCATCCTCTCGGCAGGCGTGTTTTTCCGTAGGCTAAAGCGCGTGTGGAAAACTGCGAAGCAGATTTGCGTTATGTCGCCATGGAGGCGTGGCGGCGAAACTGACGGTTTGGAGCAGCTCCTTGTAATAGAAAAGCCGGTCAGCGGTCCGGCTTCACCAATTGGCGGAACAGATCGCGGGCTTTCTGCCGGGTTTCCTTATCGATCTTGCCGTCTTCGCCGACGAGACCATGCACGATTTCGTTGACGTCCTTGCCTTTGAACTGGCGCCCGATCTCTTTCACGGTCTCGACCGCTTTGTCGGGATCCTTCAGCACGCCGTCGAGCACCGGCTGGACGTTGGGCCGGTCCCATGAGCCTGTTATGCGTACCGGCAACTCGAAGCCGGACAATTGCGGCCCGCCCTGCCCCGTCGAGACAAGCTTTGGGCGCAGCGTGTAGTCGAGGGTGCGCGATGGCAGGTTGGCCGAACCGGCGCCCGAAACCTGCATCAGCGGGCTAATAAGGCGCAGATCGCGGGTGTGCGCTATGCCGTCGGTGATCTTGAAGGTCGCGGATGCCTCGCTGAATGGGGTGCGCTGGTCCATGTTGCGATCGAAGCCGGGAATGCGCCCCTGCTGCAATCCGCGAATGGTCTGGGGAATGTCATAGCCGACGAGGGCGCCCTCGCGCAGGTGGAATTGGGCTTCGCCGTTCAAAGTTTCGATGAGCAGCCGTTCCGATTTGCCACGTCCGGCAACGGCCAGCGAAATACGTCCCTTGCCGGCGATCCAGTCGAAGTCGCTTGCGTCCTTGAGCAGGCCGCCCGCGGACACCTCCTCGAACAGCATGCTGAGCTGCAGCGTCGGGTCGGTGTGTGCCGCATTCAGGATGATGACGCCGCGGCCACGGCCTTCGTACAGCGCGATGTCGTCGATATTGGCCTGCAGCACGCGGTTGTCGAGCGTCGCGGAAATACGCGCCGGACCTGACACCACGTCGCGATACAGCACGCGATCAGTCGCCAGTTTCAACGTGCCGTCGGCGAGAGCCAGGGTGGCCAGATTGAACGGCGTCTCGCTCCACCCGTGCCGGGCGAAGAAGCCGCGAACCTGTGGGCGCAACGTCGGCGATGTAGGTTCGCTTTCGTCGCGCTCGAGCAGATCATCGATGGAGTTCGCCGGGAGCTGGACTTTGGATCGTGGCATGCGACGCAGTGTGTCGCGTGTATTGCCGCCAGCTTCGCCCATGGCCAAGAGGCGATTGAGGTTCAGCTCGGCCACATGCAGGTCGCCGCGCAGGCGCGGCCGTGGTCCGCCCCATTGATCCACCGCGATGGCGCCGCGCAGCGCTGAGCCGTCGATATGGATATCGGCATTGCTGAGTTCTGAAGCCTCGCTGGAGTGCCGCAGGCGGCCGGTCAGGCTGAGCGGCCCGCGCCCGTCGCCGCTGGTCATCGGTTTGCCGAGCCAACCCGCCAGGGCGCGCAGGGACTCAGCCTTCAGTGTCAGCTCGCCGGCGAGATCGGCCTTTGCGGGATCGACCGTGCCGGTGAAGCCAACCTCGATGGGTTTGCCTGATACGCGCACCTGCAGAGGCATGGCACCGCCGCGTCGCAGATCGTCTGGCGAGGCAAAGGTGGCTTCGACGGCGACCCGCTCGCGACGCCAGATTCCCTTGCCGGTTGCTATAACAGGCGCGCCTGGCGCCGGCAGAGCCAATGTGAGGTCGAGGTCGCTGATGGTCTCTTCGACGGCGCGCCGGTCGTCACGGTAGCGCACCGTGCCGCCTTCGATGTGAATGTTATCGAGCCACAGCCGCTTCGCCGCGGCTTTGCCGGCGCTGCCCGGAAACTGCGCATAGATCGGACGTGGCAGCGCGGGCGTGGCGGGTGCGTCGGCGAAATCCCAGGTGCGGCGGCCGTTTCTATCGATGTGCAGGTTGAGCTCGGGGCTGCGCAGCACCACACGATCGATGCGCATCTCGCCGCGCAGCAGGGCGAACAGCGGCACCTTGGCGTCGATCGCCGCGACACGCATTGTGGGATCGCTGGACATGCCGGGCGGCGGCGACAGCGACACCCGCGCCATGCTGATGCCGACGTCCGGGAAGAACCGCAGCGAAGTGTCGCCGGCAACGTGCAGGTCGCGTCCGGTGCGTTCGCGTACTTCTTGGATCAGCCGGTCGCGGACGAGATCGGTCGGGGCGGCGATGACCAGGAATGTCCCGGCGGCCACTACGAGCATGACGATCGTCACGACCGTCCACAGCAGGAACGCGCCAATGCCGCCGCGGCGACGCGGGGGGGCGGCGCGTGATGATCCCGTCGGCGGTCTACGCTGGGCTCCGCCTGGCGCGCGTGGCCGCGGCGGCTGTCCGTGCCGCAACTGGCCATGCCGTCCGCGATCCGTGCCCGGTGTCTGTGATTGTGTCATCTGCCGATATCAGCCTCTTTGGCAAAAGGCGGCAACCAGATGATTCTATGGCATCCGATTATGTCACCGGCCGGGATTTGACCGATCCCGCCTCTACCGTTATCCACGGCGCGCTGCAATCGCTTCCGATAGCAGTGAACCGTGAGTTCGTCGCCATGCCCTCTGACCTGCCGGCTGTTCCAGCCCTGGCGGGCAATGTGTCGCGGCCAACACAATCGGCAAAGGACACGTGAATGCCAGACGGATCGCGCGGCGGTGGTGAAGATCATAAGTCTTCCCAAGGCGTTATGTCGACCGTTGGGCGGCTGAAGAGGATACAGCCCGGGCGCGTCGCCATTGGTTACGGCATCGGCTTTGCCGGTGCTTCTCTGTTCGTGTTCCTTAAACTGCCTTTGCCCTGGTTCCTGGGTGCGCTGACCGTCTGCCTGATTGCCGCGGTACTAAATGTGCCGTTCACGCCGCCGCGTTTCATGTCGATCCCGGTGCGTGCTGTGCTCGGCGTTGCCATCGGCGCATCATTCACACCGGCGCTGATGGATAACTTCGTTGGCATGATCGGCAGCCTGCTCATGCTGGTGCCATACATGGTGATCATCATCGCGGCCGGCATGCTGTTCTTCCGTCGCCTTGCTGGGTTTGACGCGCCAACAGCGTTCTTTGCCGCCGTTCCGGGCGGCCTGACCGACATGGTGTCGATGGGCGCCGATGCCGGAGCCAATCCGCGGACGGTGACGCTGGTGCAGGCGACCCGCATTCTGTTGATCGTGTTTTTGCTGCCGTTCTGGCTGCAACTCGCTGACGGCCAGGGTCTCGGCGGCGCCCCGCTGCCGGGTAGCCCTCTCGCGCAGCTCGGTATCTGGGATGGCCTCGTTCTTCTCGGACTGGGCTTTTTCGGTTGGCAATTGGCGATGCGGATAGGCCTTGCCGGCGCGCCGTTGATCGGGCCGATGCTGCTCAGCGGTATCGTCCATGCCACGGGGCTGTCGGCCGCAAAGGTGCCGATCGAGATCATCGTCCTGGCGCAGGTGACGCTTGGCGTGCTCCTGGGCGCTCAGTTTCGTGGCGTGACGTGGAAGGAATTTTCCACAACGCTGGCGTGGAGCTCGGTTTTCGCCGTGATCCTGGTGATCGTGACCGGCTTCGTTGCGATCGGCGTGTCGCACCTGACCGGCTTTGACAGCACCAGCGTGCTGCTCGCCTATGCCCCGGGTGGCCAGGCCGAGATGAACCTGCTGGCTTATATCCTGGGATTGGACGTTGCCTTCACGGCTCTGCACCATCTGGTGCGGCTGGCGATCGTGATCTTCGGTGCGCAGATGGTGTTCGCTGCCCGCAAGGACTGGCGCAACGGCGGCTGATGCCCAATCGCGCGTGTTGCGTGGCGGAGCCTATCGGACGCAGTATGTGCGCCGACAGTCTGTGCTAGGCGAGAGGCGTGATAAGGCGATCCGCACAGTAAAGAAGGCGACCAAAACTCCCCAAAGTGGCGAGGATGAAACGCGGCAGCGCGTTGCCGATATGCTCAAGGAGATCGAGCTCGGCGGTGAGGCGGTGGCCAGGGCGTACGGCGAGAAACTCGACGGCTATATGGGCCCGATCGAGATAACGCAGGCCGAGATCGCCGCTGCCGCTGCAAAAATCCCCGAGCAACTGAAACAGGACATCGCGTTCTCGCACCAGCGTGTGCGCGCGTTTGCCGAACGCCAGAAGGCCAGCGTCAGCGCTTTCGAGACCGAGATCGAGCCGGGCATTGTGCTCGGCCAGCGTCTGATCCCGGTCGCGACGGCGGGCTGCTATGTGCCCGGCGGGCGGTATGCGCATGTCGCCTCGGCGATCATGAGCATCACGACGGCCAAGGTGGCGGGCGTACGCAATGTCATTGCATGTTCGGCGCCGCACGGGGCCGCAGGCGTCAATCCCGGCATTCTCTACGCGATGCACTATTGCGGCGCCGACCGGATCCTGGCGCTCGGTGGCGTCCAGGGCATCGCTGCTCTGGCGTTCGGCCTGTTCACGGGACATCCAGCCGATATTCTGGTCGGGCCGGGCAACAGGTTCGTCGCCGAAGCCAAGCGCATGCTGTTCGGCCGCGGCGGTATCGATCTGTTCGCGGGGCCGACGGAAATCGCCATCATTGCCGATGCCAGCGCCGACCCGGCGATCGTCGCGGCGGATCTCGTCGGCCAATCGGAACACGGCCCCGATAGCCCGGCGTGGCTGGTCACGACGAGTGAGCAACTGGCCGAGGATGTCCTCGCGCGCGTTCCGCAGTTGATCGCCGCGCTGCCGGAAGGCCAGCGCCGGACATCCGAAGCGGCGTGGCGCGATTATGGCGAGATCGTCGTTGCCGACAGCAACGAGGAGACGGCGCAGATCTCGGATCAATGGGCGGCGGAGCATTTGGAATTGCTGACAGCCGACAACGCGTGGTTCATCGATCGGCTGAAGAACTACGGCTCGCTGTTCGTCGGCGAGGAGACCACCGTCGCTTATGGTGACAAGGCGCAGGGCACCAATCACATCCTGCCGACCAAAGGTGCGGCGCGGTACACCGGCGGGCTGTCGGTGCACAAGTTCATCAAGGTGGTGACGACGCAGCGCATGACCCGCGAGGCCTCCCGCAATGTCGCCACCGCAACGGCGCGCATCTCGCGGCTGGAAGGCATGGAGGCGCACGCGCGCACGGCGGATATCCGTCTGGCGAAGTACTTCCCTGGCGAAAACTTCAATCTCGATGTCCAGGATTTATGATCGCAGGCGGGTTTTCCGGACCTCGCCATGTCGTTCGCGCCGCCAACTGTGCATTGCGCGCAGCCCTGCTGACCGCAATGCTGCATTGCGAGGGTCGTGCGAATGAGGGTTAAAGGAGCAGTCTTGGCGGCCGAAAGCCGCCTCCTGCCCTGCGCGCTTTTCGCCGCCACGATCATAGGGATTAGCCTGCTGCCATGAAGGACGGAATAGATCCGGCAGATGCCATCCATTTGCCATTTCCGGAGCCGCCGGCTCTCGGCGAAGTCGTGCGCATCGCCGACGGTCTGTTGTGGGCGCGGATGGCGCTTCCGGTGCGGCTCAACCACGTTAACGTGTGGCTTCTGGACGATGGCGACGGCTGGACGGCGGTCGATTGCGGCCTGGACTCTGCCGATACGCGGGCGGCTTGGGAGCAACTGGCCGCCGGGCCGCTTCAGGGGCGTCCGCTGCGGCGACTAGTGGCGACGCACGGCCATGTCGATCACGTCGGTCTTGCCGGTTGGTTCGCACAGCGTTTCCACGTGCCGTTCCATGCCACGCGGACGGCGTGGCTGTGGGCGCGCGTGACGGCGGCCGCGCGGCACGGTTCGGTCAGCGAGGACGCGCTTCGTCATCTGCGCGCGCAGGGCTGCGACGCCAAGGATATCGACGACTATGCCAACAACCGCGGTCCGCTGCATGACACATTCGGTGATCCGCCGCGGGCGCATATCCGCCTGAAGGATGGTGACGGCCTGCGGATGGGTGGGCGCGACTGGTCGGTCATCACGGCCGATGGCCACGCCGATGAGCACGCTTCATTTGCCAGCCCGGACAGCCAGATCCTGATTGCCGGCGACCAGATCCTGCAGCGGATTTCGCCAGTCGTTGGCGTGTTCTCGGGAGAGCCGCTGGCCGACCCGCTGACGGACTATGTGACCTCCCTCGAACGGTTCAAGACGCTACCTGAGACCACATTGGTGTTGCCGTCGCATGGATTGCCGTTTGTCGGGCTGTTGCCGCGCATAGCGCAACTCCAGCACCACCATGAGCAGCGGCTGGATATCGCGTTGAAGGCGATGGATCGGCCGATCACGGGGACGGAATGTGCGCGCGTGATGTTCGCCCGCGCCGTATCCGAAGGGCAGTGGTATCTGGCGCTGGGCGAGACGCTGGCGCATCTGCACCGGTTGGTGACGCTCGGTCTGGCGGAACGGCAGGTCGGCAGCGACGGCGTCATCCGCTTCGCGCGCAAGTAAACGGCGTCCGGCGCACGCGACCGCGTCAGTGGATGTTGATCGACAGTCCGAACGCTGCGGCGAGCAGGCCCGCCAGGATGCCCGCCGCCGGAGGCACGAACCACGACGCGGCCATGCGCAGGCCGACGAATGGCCAGCCCATGATCGGGCTTTCAAACGAAATGATGCGGTGGAAGGCGTACACCGACCAGCCGGTGATCAACGCAATGACCTGTGGGCCGCCCGCACCTTGATGCGCGAACAGGATCGCGATCGGGAAAGAGACGATCGGCCCGCCGGGCAGAAATCCCCCGAAGATGGACGCGGCGACAATGCCGAGCAGCCCGGTTTCAGGCCCCAGGACGGCGGCCAGCGCCTGTTCCGGCACCAGTTCCGCGATGCAGGCGGCCGCCATCAGCGCAAACGGCAGCCGCACGATGATGCGCACGAATTCCTGTTGCGTGAAGCTGGTGGCGCGGCGGACATTGGCCGGATTTCGCCGCCAGGCGTAAATTGCGACGGGAATCGTAGCCGCAAGCAGCAGGAGAAGGGACAGCGTCACGGCGAACGGTTTCCTTTCGTGCTGCCCTCGCGGCCGATCGGAATGTCAGGCAACCGGTTCACCAGTATGCGCGCGACAAGGCCCGCGACGACCGGCAGTGGCAGGCTGGCCAGCATACGCGCGATGACGAAATCGGACCCCAACAGCGGTAGTTCCCAAATCACCAAGCGGTGCAGGCCAAGCACCGACCACGCCGTCAGGTAGGCGATAACGGCGCCGATATCGGCACCGGCCAGCGACAGCGCGTAAACGATCGGGAACGCCGCGAATGGGCCACCGGGCGTTGCCGCGCCCAGCAGCGTCGCGATGATGAGCCCACGGACGCCGGACTGCGTGCCCAGAATGGGTGCAATGCGCTGCGGGTCCGTGATTTCCTTGACCAAGCCGCCGAGAAACAGACCTACCAGGATCATCGGCGCGACCGTCAGCAGCAGGCTCGTCGCCTTTTCTCCGGCGGCTAGCAAGGCAGGGAAGCCTTTGACCCAAACCAATGCACTCGCCGACACCAGTGCAAGCACGACGAAAAACCACGCGGCGCCATCCATCATCGGACGCGGCGATGGAACGTCGACGGCTTTCCGGGAGCCTG
>JAEZBZ010000332.1 GCA_023412745.1 Pseudomonadota bacterium
TTGGCGGTTGCTGGGGATTTCTATATAGGCGCCGTCCGACCATTGCGCCTCGAAAGTCCGGTAATAGCGCGAGAACGGATTGCCGGACTGCCCCGTCGGCTGCATGTAGAGCGAGCGGTCGAGATCGCCGAGGTCATAGATCGCCCGCAGCGTTGAGGCGTGGCGATTGAGATAGGGCGGCTCCAACCCGAATGTGACGACGCCGCGGTTCAGCGTGTACGGGCCGCCGGGTGAGGCCTTGCCGATGTTGAAATAGGAGCCGATCAACGGCAGACGGCCGAACACCTGATGCTCGCCGAAGGCGACATGCGCTGCACCCCAGGTCCACTTGGCGCGGTCGGTGCCGTAGCGCTGTTCGAGATCGGCCACGGAGCTGGCGAGAGCACGGGAGAGAACCCGCCCGCAATCTTCCTTCTCAGCCGTCCTCAGATCGTCGCACCAGTCGCGGCTTGTCGCTTGCCCGCGCAGTAGACGGATCATGGCCGGGGCGCGAGGCGTGTTGAACTGCTCGAATGCGATGCCGAGATCATCCTGGAAAATGCCGCGCACGGCGGCCCGCAGCCACGCCATGAAGATCAGCGGCTCGGCGATCTCGGCGTGCATCGTGGCGTCCCAGGCGCTGAGCCGATCGAGCACCGAGCCATAGCCGCCCGCCGTGGCGCGCGCCGCGTTGATCATCAATGGCTTCAACTCAGCGAAGGCCGGCGAAAACACGTCGAGCTGCGCCGCCTTCATGGTTTCCATGTCGTGACCGGATCGCGCGATGACGAGCTCGTCGAGACGGCGCTGGCGGTAACCCGGCTCCCAATCGTGCGTGATGAGATGGGGATAGTTATCGCCCACGATCGGCGCGTTGGCGGTGCCGATCGCGCCTTGGGGCGGGTCGACGTCCTTGGGCAATGCGTCGAACGGAATGCTCCCCTGCCAGTCGTACGTCGCATCCCAGCCCGGCACCGGCGCGCGGCCCGCGATGCGGTTCGCCGGATTGCGCACCGGAATGCGGCCCGGCGCGATCATTCCGATGTGGCCGTCCGTATCCGCGACCACAATCGCCTGCATGGGCACCACATAGGCGCGCGAGCGTTCGATGTAGGCCTGCACGTTGCGCACATTCCCATCGAAGAAACCGGTGGTGATGGTGGTGTCGTCGTCGCTGAGCGCGGTCCATTTCAGGGCTGCGACATGGCGTGGACCGAGGATCTGCCCCAGGTTGCGGAAGCTGGTCGGCAACACCGGACCGTGCCGTGTACGCAGCCGATGTGTGACGCGGGTTTCGCCGCCACGCAGGCGGAAAGTCATGTCCTCCACCGCGAACGGCCGCCACCCGTCCGGCGTCAGGTATTGCGTCGGGTTGGCGGGATTGATGCGCTCGATAAACAGATCCTGCACGTCGGCTTCGGCGTTGGTGAAGCCCCAGGCCAGCGTATCGCCGCGTCCGAGCACGATGATTGGCGTGCCGGGCAGGCTGGCGCCGATCATGTTGGCCGGCCCGTCCGGGGAGTCCTGCAGTCCCAGATGTGCCAGATACCAGATCGACGGTGCCGATAGCCGCAAGTGTGGATCGTTGGCGAGCAGCGGATGACCGGACCTGGTGCGGTCTCCGGACACCACCCAGTTGTTCGATGCACCGGGATCGAGCAGAGCATCGATCTGCGCGGTTTCCTGGTTTTCCTGTGGCCGTGCACTCAACTTCTGCAGCGGGTAAAGCTGGCGCAGATCCGGCAGCGGGCCTTCGCGATCACCATCCGTCGACGGCATGATGTCCCGCATGTCATCCGGCGACAGGCCGTGCGCGGCCAAGGTCAGGCGTTGGATTTCCGCATTGAGATTGCCGCTGAGATTGAGCGCCATCATCTTGGCGACGGCGAGACTGTCGGTCGGCGTCCACGGTTCAGGCGTGTGGCGGAGCAGCAGGAACTCCGGCGGCAGACGGGTTTCCAGCAATCCCGTGCGGCGGTTGAGGAAGGCGTTAATGCCCTCGGCGTAGGCAGTCAGCAGCGCCTGCGCACGTTCCGACAGCTTCGGCGCAGCCCGCTCGGCATGGCCGTAGATATCGAGCGTGCGCATCAGGATGTCGCTGTCGAGCGTCCGCTCGCCGAAGATCTCAGACAGGCGGCCCTGCGCGGCGCGGCGGATCATTTCCATTTGCCACAGCCGGTCCTGCGCATGTGCGAAGCCGAGCCCGCGATACAGATCCGCAACGCTACCGGCAAAGATATGCGGCACCGCATTGGCGTCGCGCACGATCGTTGCCGCCCGGACCAGCCCCTGCACGGCCATCGTGCCGCTCAGCGGCGGCACGGTCGCGTAGGCGAGCGCCGCCACCACAGCGGCGGCGGCAGCGACGATCGCAACGAGGCCGGCAAGACTGCGCCGGACCCAAACACGTGTCCTGGTCATGGGCCATCCCGGAGACGTCACCACGGCACGCGCGGCAACAGATGCCACTGATAGCCATAGGAAACGCAGCAGTGGCCATCCCGCTCCAAGCTCAGGCTTAAGATTGTGTCAGCGGCGGCGATCAGATCAACGCCCGCCACCCACATTGAGAAGCGCGCCGGTCGAATAGGACGCCTTGTCCGACAGCAGCCAGATCACCGCTTCCGCGACCTCATCGGCGCGACCGGGGCGGCCAATCGGAACCGTCGGTCCGAGCGTCTTGAGGCGATCCTTGACGCCCATGCCGTCGTGAATCTCGGTCTCGATCAGGCCCGGACGCACCGCATTGACGCGGATGCCCTGCGGCGCGAGGTCGATCGCCAGGCCATGCGTCATGGTATCGATCGCACCCTTCGATGTGGCGTAGGCGAGCTGCCCGCCATGACCGCCGATGTAGGCCGCTGCCGACGACATGTTGACGATGGCGCCACCCTTGCCGCCGCTATTCGTCGACATGCGCTTGACCGCCTCGCG
>JAEZBZ010000019.1 GCA_023412745.1 Pseudomonadota bacterium
AGCCATACGCCTGGGCTATTCTGATAAGTTCGTCCTGATTGTAGGCACGCCAAGAGGATGAGCGAGCGAGAAAAATCCGATCGTCCCCGCCAACATCCTCGACATCCAAGCTCTCAAGCATCGCCGAGCGGTAGCGCTGGAGGATTTCAGGATTGTAGGCGTAATCCCTGACGCTCGGCCAGCACCCCCTTCGCAGATTGATCGGCTCCAGTACCGGCGAACCGATAACAACGAGCCTTTCAAATCGGACAGGATCCGACGATATCGACAACACTTCTCGACCGCGCGAGACAGCATCGAGACTATCTCGAAAGGTGGACATATCAAATACAGAAGCCGGCACCACGAGCGGCACATCGGCCAGTATAGGTAGTTGGCTCGCCAGAAACGCGCATGGCAGAGTTTCGATCAGCCAATGATACCAGTTGTTGGCGCCTCTGCCGAACAGCATGACGCCGTCGCCGATTGTGGTTCTCGCTTTCTCCTGCATGCAAATTGCGACGTGGTCTCGGCTGTGCCACTGCAGCAACCGGCCATCATCTACGATCGCGTTTGAGTGGCTATAATAGTAGTCCGGGATCGCAACCGAGCCACGAGTAATGATGGCTGCGCTGTACGCTGATGCGGTTGCATCGCAGAAAGAACGCGCCTCGATCGCAGCAAAACTACCTTGGATTGCCGATATTCCTTGCTCAATTTGACGAGGCGAGCGAACAAAGAACTCCGTCGCTTCGGCAACGAGACCAATTGGATTTGAGACCGCGGAATAGGAAACGACTGGAAAGACTTTTGTTATTCCGGATGAACGCCGCAAGCATGCAAGCAACAAGCGCCCGAAGGTACCTAGCGTCGCCGTCGAATGCGCGTCGTAAATCTTGCGCCGGATCAAGCGACGCCAGTACTTCTTACGCTTCCTCGCAACTGCACGACTTGCCCGATCCAGCGCGATGCCGAACTGAAATAAGCGCACGAACTCTGCCCCAACATCACCACGCCCATACCGCAGCACTCTGTTGACAGATTATCATGCCATTCCACCGGCCAGACAAGCACACTTTCCGGTCCAAGAGTGGCGTTTGCACGCCTATCGCGATCCTGCTACTCAGCACGAGCAGATCGCAGTCCGTCCGCAGCCATCGAAACCCACCGCTATCTACTGATCTTATGTCTCGCCGCTTTTCTCGCAGCGCGCAGTCGCGCGAATGAGACGATCGCCGAGCCCTTCGAGGCCGTTGACCTTCAGGCCATCTTTGTAAAGCGCCAGGTGGCGCGCGAGCTGATCGAGTGCCTTCGACCTGTCGGCAAGCTTCACTGTGAAATTCTGATTGCGGTCCCCGCCCCAACCGACAATGGGGCGACGCAGGTGTGCCGGTAGGCGCTTGATGTCCGCTGGAGTGCGAAGCCCGTAAACCTCGCGGCCATTCACAACGGCCGCGGCATCCGTGCCCGCATCGGGCTCGCCGTCGATCATCAGATCGGCCGGATCATAGAACGCCATGTGTGCGATTTCTTCGAGCACGCGAGCGGCGTTGATGCCCGTGTCTTTGGCGCGCTCAAGTTTGGCGCTGATTATAGCAGCCGCAACGTCAACATTCTCCAACAGCCGAGGCCCCGCCGAGTTTGCGGATTTGGGCGAATACCCAGCACGGATCGCGGCCTGCGTGGAATTGAGATCCAGCAAATACTCGTCTACGAACCGTTTTTGTTTTGGCGAAAGAGAATGCATGCAACAACACTAACAACCTCCGGGGCAGTTGGGCCGATCGCTTCGGCGGCCCGGTCCGGGTCGACGAGTTCCGGGTGCAGGGCAAGTATCATCGACGTTTCTGTCTCAAAGTCATGCCGCACATTGCTCTGGCGCTCTAAGATTTTACCGAAAGCATCTGCCGCCGGCGCACGCGCGCATTGCTGCGTCTGTCCTTCAGCATCGCAGCTTTCGGACGACAAACTACGATTACATCCACGGCCAGTAGCTGCATTTGGCGGCGCGAAAGTATCACGCAGCAGTCTCCGAGATAATAAAGAGAGGCGACTTTTGACCACTGTGCCAATTGCGGCAAAATAGGATTGCAAATCACAAGCCGATCTCCGGTCGATCCCAGAAGCGGTCATCGGCACACTGCAGTCGGAGACGCGAGGGGCGCCGATCGCGCCCGGTCTCAGGGTATCAAGTCAGAGGATCAAATGTCGTTCTTCTCCGCAATCTCGATCGCATCTTGGACCTCGACGCCAAAGTAACGCACGGTGCTTTCGAAGCGCACCAATCTCCCGGTTTCTTTTGGCGAACAGTCTCCCGGTCCGTGGAGTAGCCTTGGAGCGACATCATCGACGCGCACGGAACGACGTCACAGCCACGCAGCTTGCTGTCGATGGCAAGATTGAAAAGGGCGAATCCATCGTCTTGCGTTCGATTTGCAGTTTGGTTCGGCTCAGCAGCTCCCGCTGCGCTCGTGGCCCCAGCGAAAGCATCATCCGTCCGAATCATTTCAGGCTGCCACCGCCGACGAACAAGGCCATCAGAGCACTTGCAGGGTGCGCAAAAGAATGACGACGATCGTCAGCGGCACACCCAGGCGCAGCAGCCAGAGCCAGACGAGCCCGAGCCGTGACGCATCCAGATCCGCCGAGGCAACTGACACCGACGGGGACAATCGCCATCCCGCGTAGATGGCGATCGCCAGACCACAAGCCGGCAGCACGAAATTCGAGACTGCGTGATCAATGGCGTCGAGGAGCGGCTTCCCCCCGAGCTTCCACTCCGTAAGAACACCGTGGCTCAAGGCCGACGGTACGCCGAGCACGAAGATGACGCCGCTAATGACGAGCGCGGCCCTGGCGCGCGACATGCCAAGCCGTTCGACGGCAACGGCGACCGACACCTCGAGCAGCGAGATCATGGACGTCAGGGCTGCCGCGGCCAGAAGTAGGAAGAACACTGTGCCGATCCAAGCGCCGCCAGTCATCTGGAGCAGAACCTGGGGAAACGTGATGAAGGCAAGTCGCGGACCGGCAGCAGGATCGCCGCCGAGTGCGAAGACCGCCGGGAAGATTGCAAGGCCGGCAACAATGGCGAAGAGGCTATCGCCGACCGCAATGGCGGCGGCAGAGCCGGGAATTCGGGTATCCCGGCCAAGATAGCTGCCATAGGTGACGAACACCGCCATGCCGACCCCGAGGGAGAAGAACGCCTGGCCCAAGGCGTTGAGATAGACGCTCGGGCGTGACAGCGCGCTCCAGTCCGGGGCGAACAGGAAGCTGACGCCCTTGCCGGCGCCGGGCAGGCTCAAGGAGTATGCCGCCAGTCCGATCACGATCAGCGCGAGCACAGGCATGAGCCAGAGGCTGATGCGCTCGATTCCACCCTTCACGCCGCGCGCCACGACGACGGCAGATGCGCCCAGCATCACTGCCTGCCAGATCACGGGCTCGAACGTGCCCGCAATGAAACGGTCGAAATAACCGCCGAAACTGTCTTGCGCCACGCGCCAGAGCCCGCCACTTGCAGCACCCGTAAAGTACTTGAAGGCCCAGCCTGCGATCACCGCGTAGTAGCTCAGGATGAGCGCCGCGCCGACGACGCCGAGCCAACCTGCATAGCGCCAGAGGCTACCGCGGTGGCCGTTCTCAAATGCGGCGACGGCATCGCCGCCTCCGCGTCGCCCGATCGCGAGTTCGGCTATTACCAGGGGCAACCCGATGAGCACGACTAAGACGATATACACGAGCAGGAATATCGCGCCACCGTTCTCGCCGGCGATGTAGGCGAAACGCCAAATGTTGCCCAGGCCGACCGCCGCACCGATCGTCGCCACGATGAACCCGACCCTGGAGCCCCATTGCTCGCGCACGATTGCCTCCTTTCTGCAGTCCGGAGAGAGTAGGAACATCGAGCACTGCCGCCTTTGATCCGAGTCATACAGTGCCAGCCGACGGGGCGAATACGCAGGATATACAATCGGCTGGGAGTCCCGCCTACCCCAGAGCACACCTGTCGCGACCAGACTGTGCATCGCCGAAGCTGTAGAGCGAGCCATGCCGAATTCGTGTATACTATTATTAGGAATGTTTAAGAAACGGGGCCGCAGGGCAAGGCGGCAATCGGAGATCAATCGAGGAGAGACCACGATGTACCGTATCTTCCTGCCTTACTCAGGTCCTCAGGAGGACGAAGCGCTCCGGCTTGCCGATCACTTGGCGGGGAGCATCGATGCCCAGGTGGACGCGACGTTTCTTTCGCGGACGCTACATCCACTGACTGAGCTTGAGCAGGGAGGTTTCGACCACATCCGCTCAACCGAAGGCCTGGCGACTGCCAATGAGTTTCTGGAGGCGTTTTATCGCGGCCAGCACAAAGCCAAGGCCGAGGCAGCGCGGGAAAGCTATGGTCGCATGCTGGCTGGTATCGACAGCCGTGGACGCTTCTCATGGCACCAACACGACGACGTGTTCCAGGAAACCCAACCTATTGTGACGCGCGAGGCCGTGCTGCACGATCTGACGATGGCAAGCTTCCGTGTGAACCCCGCGATTTACGACGAACTGGTCGAGGATGCGTTGCTGGGCACCGGCCGGCCCGTTCTCTTTGTTGCGCAGGCGCAACCGCGCGCGGGCGAGCTCACCGTCGTCATCGCCTGGAAGCCTGCAGCGCCAACCATTCATGCGGTCACGGCCGCCATGCCCCTGATCCAAGCGGCATCAAAGTGTTTCGTCGTCGCGATCGATGAGGGCGATCAGATGCCGGAGCCATCCGCCGGCGAGTTCGCCCGGCATCTCGCAGCCTCGGGCGCAACTGTGGAAGCCGTTGTCCTCAAGGACACGCGCCAGTCCGCTCAATACGTGCTTGAGAAATACTGTGAGGACGTACGTGCCGATGTCCTGGTAATGGGCGCCTATTCGCGGTCGCGACTGAAGCAGTATATTTTCGGCGGTTTCACCAAGCATTTTCTGTCACGCCGGAGCTGCACCGTGCTGATGGCTGCATAGGAACCATCGCGTACGCTGGATGAATAAAAGGTCGGGCGCACCGCTATCCTATCCTCATGAAGGGAACCCATATCAGCCATATCCGTCCGTGCTACGGGTTGCGGACTGGCTGAGGCACTCTCCGGAGACTGCGGCCGTCGACGACGGTTCGGCTCTTCCAGCTGCTCCTGATAGATGTCGATGCAGCCGCGCAACCGCACGACGGCCAGCCTACAGTATTTCTTCCAAGTAACGATGCGGCGGCTCCACCTCGCCAACGAGATCCACCACATCAGAGCCGACGCGGATCCCGGAGATCCTGAGCGCCGAGGGGGCGCGCGGCTACTCGGCGACGACGCGCAGGCCCGGTTGCTCTGCTGTCGATCGGCTAACGCGCCTGCTTGCACGTCAGCGAGCGGTCAGACGTACGAGCGCTGGCTGTTCGCTGGTCGCGGAGACACACGCACCCGACTGCGCGGCCTGTGATGCATCGTCCAGCAGTCGCTCACCGCCGCAGCCATCAGGCTGCATGCGCTTCGCCAAGGCTTTGCGATGAGAACTCGCAGGTGCTGCCGCTGCGCTTGGGGTAGGTCGATTACGTGCCATATGTAGCCGCGGTCGAGACGATCAACAGCTTGAAAAGGACCGCAAGTTCAAGATCACACAACGGCAGACGCAGGGCGTCTTTTTTCTCGGCATGAACAACAAGCGCAAGCCATTAACGGACCTCTGCGCATTGATCGCGCCCTGTATGCCGCGATCGATGCGCAGATGGTGAACGAAGGCACGCATCGCGGCTTCGGTCGCACGGGCGGCGCCCAGACCAACAAACACAACCCGTACTTCGTGGATGTTCTCGGCAAGAGGAAGCACCGTACCATCAAAAATTCGGTGGACGCTTGCCAAAAAAGGCAGTGACACCTTCGCGCGCATCGGCTTCGCCTTCGAGAGCACGGGCCACGGCCTGCTCGTAGCGCTCAGCAGCTGCGACGCCTTCAGACTCGCCAATCAGGTAGCCTGTCTTGATTGCCGCCACCACAGAGGGAGAGTTCCTAGCGATTGTCGTGGCCAGCTTCATGGCCGCATTCAGTGCCTCACCCTGAGGAACAAGACGACTAACGAAGTTGGTCCGATATGCTTCCTCTGCTGACATTGGCTCTGCCGTGAGCATGAGTTCGAGGGCCCGCGAAGACGACATCAGGCGCGGCATGCGGCCAAGCTGACCGCCTTCCGGCAACAAGCCGAGCCTAGCCCCTGGAGAGCCGAACGTGGCGTTCCGACTGGCGACACGCAGATCGCAGGAAATCGCCAGGATGAGGGCAGCTGCATAGCAATGTCCGTTCACGGCAGCAATGACGGGCTTGGACATTGTAAGTGGGCGTAGGAATGGAGCCTCGCCAATACCCGTTGCTGCATGAGCACCCGACGCGATTTCATTGAGATCGTGGCCGCTGGAGAACGAAATATCGCCTTCGCCCGTGATGATGATAGCCCGGATATCATTGTCGCTATCGGCCTCGTCGAGGCTGCTAAGCAGATCCGCTGCCATGCTACCTTCAAAGGCATTGCGCTTTTTCTCATTCGAGATCGTTAAGATGCGAATTCGGCCATCAGTCCGAGTTTTCAATTCTGGCATTGCCAATCCCATGTTCCTGCAGGTCGCCTTGATTGATGTTTCGGAGCGCATCGCGTCTAGCGCCAGGTTTGGTCCTGACGATCGTAGGCGCCCACACGCAGATCGGATTTTTCAGCCAACAGGACTTTTTTCTGCACACGCTGGGAGTCGGTCAGGGGAAACGAATCCCTATACTCAAAATAGCGGGGAACCTTGAAGCTCGCGAGCCGCCCGGCGCAGTATTCGGCAATGGCATCCGGAGGACATTCTTCAGGCAAAATTCCCTTGGCCAGCTGAATGTAAACTTTGACTTCTTCGCCACGATAGGCGTCCGGAACTGGCACTATGGCTGCATCCTGGATTTGCGACATGGTCCGCAAAACAGCCTCGACCTCTCGTGCTGCGATGTTCTCGCCGCTGCGCCGAACCATATCCTTGGTCCGACCAATGACGTAGTAGAAGCCGCGTTCATCGACGCGAGCGAGATCGCCGGTGCGGAACCAGTCGCCGCGAAAGGCGTCGGCCGTCGCCTCCGGGTTCTTGTAGTAGCCCGTGAGAAGTCCGCGCCCGCGCACGCACAACTCGCCGGCCTGCCCCGGAGGCACGGGATGTCCGTCGTTGTCGGCAAGCATCACTTTCCGATAGGGTGCCGGCACACCGCAACTGCCTGAGCCGGTCATTTCGCTTAGTCGGTGAGCAGGCACATAGGTGCCGCCGCCGATCTCGGTCATGCCGTAGAATTCCTGCCCGAAAACATTAAAGCGTTCGACGAAACGCGCATGGTTCTCGGCGCCGAATGCAAAAATGCTGACGAGTTTTAACTTGTGCGCCGAGTCCTCAGGACGCCATGGCTGTTTGTAAATCATCTCGAACATGGCGCAGTAGTCGCAGTCATACCGTGCGACGTCAGGCATGAACCGCTTTGCGCCTGGCCTTCGGGGATAAAAGATGCAGCCGCCGGAAATCATCGCGTTGAGAAGGATGCGTTGCCCGACCATGTAGTAGAAGCTGGAGCCGCAATAAAAGCGCTTGAGGTCAGTCGCAAAAATGCCGATCG
>JAEZBZ010000090.1 GCA_023412745.1 Pseudomonadota bacterium
GGCCGAAGCCGTTAACCAGACGATCCGCCCCTTCGAATCTGCGCACTCGCACACGTATACACGAGATGTCGCGGCCGCGGGACCGGCTGACAGATTGACCGTTTCGCGCTGCTCGCCTATCTCAGCCGCATGGCCAAGCTACCGATCATCACGCTTCCAGACACGAAGCTGCGTCAAGTTTCCGCCCCCATCGAGCGGGTGGACGACGATTTGCGCCGTCTGGTTGATAACATGCTGGAAACGATGTACGCCGCGCCCGGCGTCGGGCTGGCGGCGGTGCAGGTCGGCGAATTGCGGCGGCTGATCGTGGTTGATGCCTCTGAGGAGGAGGACGAGCGCAAGCCGCTGGCGCTCATCAATCCGGAAATCGTGACGTTCGGGACGGAGAAGCGGATCTACGAAGAAGGCTGCCTGTCGATCCCCGACGTGCGCATCGAGATCGAACGTCCGTCCACGATCGACGTCCGCTACATCGATACCGAGGGCAAGCAGCAGGAGATGCACGCCGACGGTCTACTGGCGACGGTGATCCAGCACGAGGTCGATCATCTCGACGGCCGCCTGATCGTCGATTTCCTGTCCCGGCTGAAGCGGGACATCATCGTGCGGCGGTTCAAGAAGCAGGCCAAGAGCGACAGCGCGGCCTGACGGCGAGCGCGCACGCGTCGCCGATATCAGAGACTAAAGGGCAGCACAGTGCCGCTTCGTATCGTATTCATGGGCACGCCGGAATTCTCGGTGCCGATGCTCGCCGAAATCGTTGCCGCCGGGCATGAGGTGGTGGCTGTCTATGCCCAGCCGCCGCGTCCAGCCGGGCGCGGCATGGCCGAGCGCAAGTCGCCGGTTCATGTGATGGCCGAGGGCTACGGCATACCGGTTTTTACACCGAAATCGCTAAAGGGCGAGGCCGAGCAGGAGATCTTCCGCCAGCACGATGCCGATGTCGCAGTGGTCGTTGCCTACGGCCTTATATTGCCGCCCGCGATTCTGCACGCGCCGCGACTGGGCTGCCTGAACATGCATGCGTCCGCCTTGCCGCGCTGGCGCGGTGCCGCGCCGATCCAACGCGCGATCATGGCGGGAGATCGCGAGACCGCGGCGATGGTGATGCAGATGGACGAGGGGCTGGATACCGGCCCGATATGCCTCGTCGAGCGTGTGCCGATCGGGCCGGATGTGACGGCTGGGGACCTGCACGATCATCTGGCGCGAATTGGCGCGGGCCTCATGGTGCGCGCGCTGGTGGCGTTGGAGCGCGACAGCCTTGGCGCTACGCCGCAGCCGGAAGTCGGCGTCACCTATGCCGCTAAGATCGACAAGTCTGAAGCCCGCATCGACTTCACGCGTCCGGCGGCGGACGTACACAACCTGATTCGTGGCCTGTCGCCGTTTCCCGGCGCCTGGTTCGAAGTCGGACCGGCCGACAAGCGGGAGCGGGTGAAGGTGCTGCGCGCGCAGCTGGCCGACGCCAGCGGTCTTGCCGGTACGGTGCTGGACGACCAGCTCACGATTGCCTGCGGTGAGGGGGCCCTCCGCCTTATCCTGCTGCAGCGTGCCGGTCGCAAGCCGATGGGCGTGGCCGAATTTCTGCGCGGCTATAACCTGCCGCCCGGAACCCGGGTTTAACCCCGCTACTGGCCGTTAATCTTGCCCGCTGATTTGCCGGGAAGGGGATCGGCGTTGAAGGGTAATCTCAATGCCAGGATCTGTGCACCGTTCTAAACTGGGGAGCTTTCCCATGTGCCGTTTCAAGTCTCGCGTCGGACTGTTGTCGCTCGCCGCCGTGGTGGTTGGTGCGGCGCCGGTCGCTGCCCAGGAGGCCACCACCACGCGCATCGAGCCGCGGGTGTTCTACGGCGCCACGGTGACGCTGGAGGAGGGCGTGCGCGTGTTCCGCGCGCTTCCGCCTCACAAGCACGTCATCATCAATCCGGACAGCAAGGCGCCAATCAGTCTGAGCTACAACGAGACCGTCGAGAAGAGTTACAACTATTATGAATTGAACGGCCAGCCCGCGCCGGCAGCTGGCATCCTGCCCTTCGGCGGCACCGCGCTGCCGTATGGCTATACCCGCAGCGGCCACGGTTCTGGCAAACCGCGCGTACACGGGCTGAGCGTAACGCGCTAAAGCGCGCGTCCGGGCAATAAGAAACGCGTATATCCAGGGCTTCGTGCATGAGATGAAGCGCCTGGAGTCGCTTGCCTCTTTCGGAAAAGCCGTTTCCACAACGCTTGAACCACACTAGAAGCGCGCATGCCCCGCTATCGTATCACCATCGAATATGACGGCACGCCGTTTGTCGGATGGCAGTTTCAGGCCAATGGCGTCTCGATCCAGGGCGAGTTGGAGCGCGCGATCCGGCAGTTCGCGGGCGAAGATGCCGGCGTGCGTGGGTCTGGCCGCACCGATTCCGGCGTGCACGCGCTGGGGCAGGTGGCGCATTTCGATCTAGCCCGCGAATGGGAGCCGTTCAAGCTTCGGGAGGCGCTGAACTATCACCTCAAGCCGCAGCCGATTGCCGTGCTGCATTGTACGCTTGCGCCGGAAGGCTTCGATGCCCGCTTCTCGGCGACCGCGCGGCATTACCTCTATCGCATCCTCAGCCGCCGCGCGCCCGCCGCGCTCGATCATAACCGGGTCTGGTGGCTGCCGATTCCGCTCGATGCGAACGCCATGCACGAAGCCGCGCAGCATCTGATCGGCCGGCACGATTTCACGACCTTCCGCGCCTCCAGTTGCCAGGCGAAATCGCCGATCAAGACGCTGACCAAACTCGACGTGGCGCGCGTCGGCGACGAGATCCACGTGACCACCTCGGCGCGCTCATTCATGCACAATCAGGTGCGCTCGATGGTCGGCAGCCTGAAGCAGGTCGGTGCCGGGCGCTGGGCGCCGTCGGACATGGCGCGCATCCTGGCCGCCAAGGATCGCGCCGCCTGCGGCGTCGTGGCGCCGCCACAGGGCTTGTACTTCGTCAGGGTTGATTATGGCCCAACCGCGCGACCGCCGCCGGTCGATGACGATGAGGGCGACGACAGCGCGTAGTTTACGCCTTGCGACTGTTCGCCAGAACGCGATCAATCATGGCGGGTGCCGATCCCAGGTAATTGGCCGGATCGACCAGTTCACGCAGCCGCGCATCGTCGAAATGGGCGGCGACGTCCGGAATGGCCTTCAGTTCATCGAACAGGCTGCGGCCCGAGGTCAGCGCCGCGCGGCAGGCGCCGTAAACGACATCATGCGCGACCTGACGCCCGGTATGCTGGGCCAGCGCCATCATCACCGCCTCGGCCACGATGAGGCCGCCCGTGATGTCGAGATTGCGCCGCATGCGTTCCACATCGACGACCAGGCCTTTCAGCATGGTATCGGCCTGATGCAATGCGCCCGCCGTCGCCAGGAAGCTGTGCGGGACGGCGATCCATTCCAGGTGCCACGGCCCTGTCGCCCGCTCGTGATCGGCCAGGACCGCGTCGAGCATCAGTCCGGCCTGCTGGCGAACCTCCCGCGCCGCGGCGATGATCAGCTCGCAGGAGATCGGATTGCGCTTCTGCGGCATAGTGCTGGACGAGCCTCGGCCCGGCGCAAACGGCTCGAACGCCTCGCCGATCTCCGTCTGCATCAGCAGCGAAATGTCAGTGGCGATCTTGCCGAGCGACGCCGTCACCAGCGCCAGGAAGCCGACCGCCTCCGCCATGCTGTCGCGCGCCGCATGCCACGCGATCGGTGCCGAACCCAGTCCGAGCTCCTGCATCAGCGCATCGTGAACGGCTAGCCCCTGTGTGCCGAGCGAGGCCAGCGTGCCCGCTGCGCCGGAAAACTGGCCGACAAGCACGCGCGGCGTCAATTCCGCGAGACGCTGCCGGTGGCGCTGTATCATCGACAGCCAGACCGCAACCTTGTGCCCAAACGTGATTGGCAGCGCCTGTTGTAAGTGCGTACGCCCGGCCATGACGGTCATGCGGTGTGTGGTGACGAGCGCGGCCAGCGTAGCGTCGATGCTGGCGAGGTCGCGGGCCACGAGGCCGAGCCCATCGCGGATCTGCAGCACGGTGGTGGTGTCCATGATGTCCTGGGTGGTGGCGCCCCAGTGCAGATAACGCCCAGCCTCGCCGCATTGTTTTGCAAGCTGATGCACGAGCCCTACCACGGGATAGCCGACCAGATACGTTTCGGTCTTGAGCTTGGCCAGATCGATCGCCGTCGGATCGGCGTGGCGCGCGATGTCGTCGGCGGCCTGCTGCGGGATGATGCCGAGCTTGCCCTGGACACGCGCCAGCGCGACCTCGGTGGCCGTTGCATTGGCGATGAATTTCTCGTCGGAGAAGATGCGACGCATTTCGGCGGTGCCGAAGGCGTCCCTATAGATGGCTGAGTCATAGACCGTGGATGGCATCGGGCAGCAGCCTCGTCGTAAATTCGCGGCGAGCAGGTTCTGTCCAGTGGATCATTGCTTGGACGCCTAATGCAAGCAGGGCATGACAGGGGATGTTATCTCGACCAAAAACTAGGTCGACGTCACATCGCGGGCGGGTTAAGCCCCTTACAGCGTCCGGCGCTGCGGGGCGGATCACCGGTCCAGCACAGAACAAGCTCAACGGGCGTGTCAGCAGCGGGAGGACGGCTTGGCCATCGAGGGACTGAGCGAGGACGATGCACCCGAAGTGCCGGGCCTGCTTTACGCCGTGATCGCCAATGTTGCGCTTGCCGGTGGGTTGCTCATGCTGGTGGCCGCGATACTGGTCTGTATCAGCGTCGGCATGCGCTGGGCGACAAGCCACGCCATCCCCGGTGATTTCGAGATGGTGCAGATCGCGGTCGCGTTGTCCGGGTTTGCCGCCTTCCCCTACTGCCAGCTCAAACGCAGCAATATCGTCGTCAACACCTTCACGACTTGGCTTCCCCCAGCGGGGCAGGCCTGGCTCGACGCGTTTTGGGATGTCGTTTACGCCGCGGTCGCAGCATTTCTCGCATGGCGGCTCGCGGTCGGGGCGTCCGAGACGATTGCCAGCGGCACCACGACCATGATGGCAGGCATCCCGATCGGTTGGGGAATCGCGGTCACCGCAGCCTTGGTCGCGTTGCTGGCTTTCACAGCGTTCGCGACGGCTGTGCTACGGGTCAAGGGCGCGCGAGCAGCATGACCGCCGCGATCATCGGATTTGCTGTTCTCCTCGGGCTGATCGCGATCCGCATGCCCATCGGTCTGGCGATGCTGGTCGTCGGCGGCGTGGGGTATGTGTCGTTCGTCGGTATGAACCCGTTTCTCCAGTACATCAAAACCACGCCCTATCATCTGTTCGCCAATTACACGTTGTCGGTCATTCCGCTTTTCATTTTGATGGGTGCGCTGGCTGAGCGATCAGGCCTCTCGACGGATCTGTTCAAGGCGGCTGGTCGCGCCTTCGGACACCGCAAAGGCGGTTTGGCGATGGCGGTAATCGGCGCGTGTACGCTGTTCGGAGCCATCTGCGGATCATCGGTCGCGACCACTGCCACCTTCTCGCGCGCGGCGCTGCCGGAGCTTCGCCGCTTCGGCTATGATGCAGGCCTTGCCAGCGCGACCGTGGCTGTCGGCGGCACGCTCGGAATTCTGATTCCCCCATCGGTGATCCTGGTCGTCTACGCCATCGCGACCGAGCAGAACATCGTCAAGCTTTTCCAGGCGGCGCTGATACCCGGCTTGATGGCTGCGGCCTTCTATTGCCTCGTGATCGGGTGGGTGGTGCGGCGCAATCCCGGTCTGGCGCCAGCGATGACCGCCAGTGAGGACGCGCACGAAAGCGGCGGCTCGCTGTCCAAGATCTGGCCGGCGATACTCGTTGCGATAACGGTGGTTGGCGGCATTTACGGCGGCGTTTTCACGCCGACCGAGGCGGCTGCCGTCGGTGCCGGTGCGATGCTGGTGATCGGGCTGGTGCGGCGCACGCTGGGAGCGGCCGAGATCAAACTCAGCCTGTTGCAGACGGCTGAGACCACCGCGATGATCTTTCTGATCCTGCTCGGCGCGGAAGTCTTCAACGCTTTTCTAGCTCTGTCGCAGCTGCCTTCTAAGGCAGCCGAGCAGATCGCGGGGGCCGGCTTTTCGCCATACATGATCCTCGCAATGCTGCTGGCATTCTACATCCTGCTCGGCGCGGTGATGGACGAACTCGCGATGATCCTGCTGACGCTGCCGGTTTTCTTCCCGATCGTGTCGGCGCTGGATTTCGGATTGCCGGCGGAGGAGGTGGCGATCTGGTTTGGCATCCTGGTGCTGATCGTGGTCGGCATCGGGCTGGTGGCGCCGCCGATCGGCCTCAACGTGTTCGTGGTTGGTGCCATCGCAAAGGATGTCCCGGTCATCTCCACCTATCGGCGGGTGCTGCCGTTCGTCGGCATCGACATCGTGCGATTGGTGCTGGTGGCGAGCTTCCCCGCACTGGCGCTGGGGCTGGTGCGCTTCTTCAACAGCTAGACGGCGGTGCGTTCGCGCGCCGATCAAGCAGGGTGGCGCTTTCGCGGTCGTAATCCCACGAGCGCTCGACTGTGGCGCCGCGATCGTCCGCTTTGCATGCAACCGAAGGTGGAACGCCGGATTTGTCGAGCGCGTTTGTCGGCGAATCCTTCGGAGGACGATCCATGACCATTCATGAAGACGACAGGGCGGCGCGTACCCCGCCTTCCATGCGTTCCACGACGTCTCACACGTCGGGCCGCATCATCGAGCGCGACTCGGATCTGCTAATGGCGCCGGCCGGGTGGCGGCTGTCCTGGGGTGCCGTGCTGGCTGGCATCATCGTGGCGCTGGCGGCGCATCTGGTTCTCAACCTGCTTGGCATTGGCGTCGGACTCGGCAGCGCACCGGCGACCACCACGACCGAGTGGTTCGGCACCGGATTCGCATTCTGGTGGGCGGTGGCCGGCATTATCGCGGCGGGCGTCGGCGGCTGGGTGGCGGGGCGCACGCTCGGCTCGGCCGATCGCAATGACGGCATGATCCATGGCCTGCTGACCTGGGCCGGAACCACGCTGGTGATCGCTTTCCTGCTGGCCTCGGCTCTCGGCGGCGCGCTGGGCATGCAGGAGCAGAGCCTGGCCAGCATGTACGGCCAGATGCAAACGGGAGCCGGTGGCGCGCCGGTTGGCGGCAGCACGCCATCGACGGCGACGCCGGGTGCAACCGCGCCGGTGGCGCGCTCCACCATCTCGGGCGCTGCGATATGGAGCTTCGTCGCGTTGCTGCTGGGTGCCGCCGCAGCGGCGACAGCGGGTCGCGCAGGTGTCTCGGCGGCGCGGCGTGCGCTTGAAGAGGGCTAGAGCGTGATGAGGCGGGTTCGCTGATTGCTGCTCTGAGGCCGCTGCGCCGATCAGGCCACAGCTGCGAGCGGGCGCACGACGGCAACCGTGGTGTTGTCCTGGTGCGGATCGCGCATCTGCTCCACCGCGCGGATGAGCGCAGCGGCGACCGCTTCGCAGCCATCAGCATGATAGGCGGTAATGACACGCGCGATCTCGTCGGGCTCCAGCGTGTGGATGCCGTCGCTGGCTAGCACGACGTAGTCGCCGTCGCGCAGTTCAAGCGCGCGCTTGGACAGGTCGACCAGTTCCAACTCGTCGCCGGTGACGGCCGAGCGCAGCAGATGGCGGCGCGGATCGTTGCGCGCTTGCTCGAAGGTCAGTCTACCTTCGGCGGCCATCTGATCGAGCGCAGGTGCCAGCGAATGATCTTCGTTCAGCAGCGCCACTTCGCCCGCGCGGTAGAGATACAGCGGGCTGTCGCCTACGCTGACCCATTCGAGGCCCTCGTGACCGAACAGTGTGCCAATCAGCGTCGAGCCCATGCCCGCAAGCGCCGGCTGGCTTTCGACTTCGGCGGAAAGGGCGTTGTTGGCGGCTTCGAGGCCACCGCGCAGCCGCTCTGGATTGGGGCCGGGCGCCTGCGCGACACTGCCCAGGAATGCTTCGCACACGAGCCGGCTGGCAATGGCGCCGCCCGTGTGCCCTCCCATGCCGTCAGCGAGGACGGCGATCAGGCGATCAGCCTTGTCCGCTCCGGCAGCAGCCGGAGCGACAGGCCAGATCACGGCCGCATCCTCTTGATAACGCCGCGCTCCTCGAATGGCGCAGCTTGCTGACTGGAACAGCATTCAGTCCTTGGTTTCAGGGAGCTCGGACCAGTCGAATTCAGCGCCGCAGAACGGAACGAACACGAGCTGGGTCCGGCCCATGGTGATGACATCCATCGCCGAAAGCGGGACGGCCGCGGTCGGACGCTTGTCATTGACCGAGACCACATTCGTTTTAGCGAGGTTCG
>JAEZBZ010000105.1 GCA_023412745.1 Pseudomonadota bacterium
GCTCAGGCCAATCGAAGTTCTCGCCTCGCTACTGCTGGTGGCGATCGTGACGCTGCTACTTGCCGGCGTCATCTCGCGCTATGTGTTCTCGCTGCCGGTAGTGTGGATCGACGAGGTCGCATCGGTCTGCTTCCTGTGGCTCGCCATGCTAGGCACGGCGATCGCGCTCGATCGCAACGAACACCTGCGCCTGACGCTGATGCTGCGCATGTTTGCGGAGCCCGCGCAGCGCTTCATCGAGACGCTGGGCTGCCTCATCATCGCGACGTTCCTGCTGGCACTGCTGCCGCCAGCGTTCGAATACGCGATGGAAGAATGGGCGATCATCACGCCTGCGCTAAACATCCCCAACACGTTTCGCGTATCGGCGATCCCGTTTGGCTTCACCGCGATGCTGGCGATCGTGCTGGTCTATGCGGTGCGCACTTCGCGCATGCGCGATCTTTTGATCGGCGCGCTTATCATCGGTGCCATCGCGCTGGCGCTCTGGTATTTCAGCTCGTCGCTGATCGGGGCCGGTAACAGCAAGATCATCCTGTTCCTGGTGGTGTTCGTCGCCATCTGCCTTGCCATGGGCGTGCCGATCGCGTTTTGCTTCGGCATCGGAACGCTGAGCTATCTGGAATTCGCCACCCGTACGTCCACCTTTGTCATGATCGGGCGCATGGACGAGGGCATGTCGCACCTCATCCTGATTTCGGTGCCGATCTTCGTCCTGCTCGGCTGCATTCTCGACCAGACCGGCATGGGCAAGGCTATCGTCGATTTCCTCGCTTCCCTGCTCGGCCACATCAAAGCCGGCATGTCCTACGTGCTGCTGTGCTCGCTGTTCGTGGTCTCCGGCATCTCCGGCTCGAAGGTGTCGGACATGGCAACTGTGGCCCCGGCCCTGTTCCCGGAAATGAAGCGGCGCGGGCACAAACCACGGGAAATGATCGCGTTGTTAGCCACGGGTGCGGCGATGGCGGACACCGTGCCGCCGAGCATCGTGTTGATCGTTCTCGGCTCGGTCGCGGGCGTCTCAATCGCCGGGCTGTTCACCGCCGGTATCGTGGTGGCGCTGGTGCTGCTCGCCACCCTGATAGGGCTGGCGCGCTGGAAGAGCCGGCACGAAAGCATGGATGGCGTGCGCCGTGCCCCGATGAAGGTGGTCGGCTGGACGATGCTGATCGCCGGACCGGCGCTGGTGCTGCCGTTCCTGATCCGCAGCGCGGTGACCGGGGGCGTCGCCACCGCAACCGAAGTCTCGACCATCGCCGTGATCTACGCGCTGTTCGTCGGCATGGTGCTATATGGCGGCATCAGCGGCCGCACTTTCTACAAGATGCTGGTAGATACCGCCGCCCTCACCGGCGCCATCCTGATCATTCTCGGCACTGCACTGGCGATGGCGTGGGCGATCACCCAGGCAGGCGTTGCTCAACAGCTCGCGACCTTAATGACCGGTATGCCGGGCGGCTGGATCGCCTACATGGGCGTCACCATCCTGGTATTCCTGGTGCTCGGCTGCATCCTGGAAGGCCTGCCCGCCATCGTGCTGATGGCGCCGCTGATGTTTCCGATCGCCAAGCAGCTCGGCATCAACGACATTCATTATTCGATGGTCGTCGTCACTGCGATGAACATCGGGCTGATGACGCCGCCCATCGGCATCGGTTTCTATCTCGCCTGCAAGATCGGCGGCGTTTCACCCGACGAGGCGCTTGGTGCGATCTGGCCCTATCTCGCCGCGCTGATCATCGGCCTCATCGTAATCGCGACAGTGCCGTGGATTTCCACCGGCCTCCTGTAAAGCCCTCCCGACGAAAGCTGCCCGAACATGGACTGGATGCTGGCTTTCATCGCGGGCGTTTTTGCGTTCGGCGGTTTCATCAAGGGCGTCATCGGGCTGGGACTGCCGACAATCACCATCGGCCTGCTGTCCCTCGTGATGTCACCGCTGGAGGCAGCCGCGCTGCTCATCGTGCCGTCCCTGTTCACTAACGTCTGGCAGGCGACGGCCGGGCGATGGCTTGGCGCAATTGTCCGGCGGCTGTGGCCAATGCTGGCCGGTGTCTGCTTCGGAACGTGGTTTGGCATGGGTTTCATGACCGGCGCACCCGCCCGCTACGCGGCGCCGCTACTCGGCTTGGCTTTAGTCGCCTACGCAGTTACCGCGCTGAGTGCGGTGCGCATGTCAGTGCCGCGCGATAAGGAACGCGGTGCTGGCGGCGTGGTCGGCGTCATCACCGGACTGATCACAGCGGCAACGGGTATATTCGTGGTGCCCGCAGTCCCCTTCATCCAGTCGATCGGGCTGGAAAAGGATGAGTTAGTCCAGGCCCTTGGCGTCTTCTTCCTGGTTTCGACCTTCGCACTCGCCTTCAACGTCGGCTTTGCGGGCGGGCTCAACGCATCCATCGCCGTGCCTGCCACCGTCAGTATGGTGCTGTGCTGTGTCGGCATGTGGCTGGGCCAGAACCTGCGCAAGCGCATGGCACCCGAAGCATTTCGCAAGTGGTTTTTCATCGGTCTGCTGGGGCTCGGCGCCTATCTCACTGTTCGGCCGCTCTTCTAAGGACGCCTAGCGCGGTGAATACGATCAGTCCGAGACGGCGCGTCTTAAAACTGTAACATCCCCGACGGATACACGCGGGCTCGTACTCGCCTTGCCCTTTCGATGGTCATCCGGTTACGGTAGTCGCTGCTGCCGCGACCGGTCGGCACATCGCGTTTTATCACCGGTCCAATAATCAGGAGGTCCGCCATGTTCAGACGTTTGGCTCTCGCCACAGCCTTCGGGCTTACAGTTATCGCGGGAGCATTCGATGCCTCCGCCCAGCAGCGCGCCATTTGCTACAACTGCCCGCCGGAGTGGGCGGATTGGGGCTCCCAGCTCAAGGCGATCCAGTCAACCCTCGGCATCCACGTGCCGCCGGACAACAAGAATTCAGGTCAGGCCATTGCAGCGCTGATCGCTGAGAAAGCCAACCCCGTCGCTGACGTCACCTATCTTGGTGGTATCGCTGCCGACCCGGCAAAGGACGCTGGCGTCCTGACGCCCTATAAGCCAGCCAACTGGGACAAAATCCCCGCCGACCTGAAAGATCCAGAGGGCTACTGGTTCACCATCCACTCCGGCACGCTCGGCCTGTTCGTCAACAAAGCCGCACTCGGGAACAAGCCGGTTCCGCAGAGTTGGGCCGATCTCCTGAAGCCGGAATACAAGGGCCTCGTCGGCTATCTCGATCCGACCTCGGCCGCTGTCGGCCAGCTCGGCGTGATGGCGATCAACCTGGCGCTCGGCGGCACTTACGAGAACCTCGATCCGGCCGTCAAATACTTCAAGGATTTGGCCAAGAACGAACCGATCGTGCCCAAGCAGACGTCGTATGCCCGCGTCATCTCGGGAGAGATTCCGATCCTGATCGACTATGACTTCAACGCCTATCGCGGCAAGTACACCGACAAGGCGCCGGTCGAATTCGTGATCCCGAAGGAAGGGAGCGTCGTGTTCCCATACGTCATGGGCCTCGTCACCAAGAGCCCGAATGCGGACAACGGCAAGAAGATCCTCGACTTCGTGTTGTCGGACGCCAGCCAGACCATGTGGGGCAATGCCTACCTGCGCCCGGTATTCGCCGACAAGCTGTCAGCGGAAGCCAAGGCCAAGTTCCTCCCCGACGCCGACTATGCACGCGCCAAGCCGGTCGACCTGAAGAAGCTCGCCGGGGCGCAGCGCTCGATCATCGAGCGCTACAAGAACGAAGTGCACTGATCCGCTCATCGCAGCCTGGGGCGAATCATCATCGCCCCGGGCTCTCTGCTGGCTGACCATCACGACCGGAACGGGGCGCAGGACTCTTGGACAACCGTCGCGACACATTCAGGCTGGTTGCCCTGCTTCTGCCGACGGGCATTTTCGTCGCGGCATTCTTCATCCTGCCGCTAGCGCGCCTGTTCCTCATCGGCGGCAGTGGCAAAGACGGTTTCGCCACCTACGCCACGATCATCACCGACAGAAATCATCTGAGCTCTCTGCTGGCGACGCTGGCGCTCGCCGCCGCGACAACAGTCGCCACGCTCATCGTCAGCGGGTTGGCTGGTGTCTTCCTTCAGCGCAACAAATTCCCAGGCAACGGCACGCTGGTCGCCATGCTGACGCTACCGCTGGCCTTCCCCGGCGTCGTCATAGGCTTCATGGTCATCATCCTGGCTGGACGCCAGGGCCTGATCGGCGACCTCACCCAGGCGCTCACCGGCGAGAAGGTGGTGTTCGCCTATTCGATGGCCGGGCTATTCATGGGCTACGTCTATTTCTCGATCCCACGAACCATCCTCACCATCATGGCCACGGCGGAGAAGCTGGACCCACGGCTCGAAGAGGCGGCTCGTTCACTCGGCGCGTCATCGTGGGGCGTCATTCGCGACGTCATCATTCCCGGTCTGAAGCCGGCCATCATCTCGGCTGGCGCCATCTGCTTTGCGACCGCGATGGGCGCATTCGGCACCGCCTTCACGTTGGCAACGCGCATCAACGTGCTGCCGATGGTGATCTACACGGAGTTCACTCTGGAAGCGAACATCGCAGTCGCCGCTGCGCTGTCGTTCGTGCTCGGCGCGGTGACATGGCTGGTGCTCGCATTGGCGCGCACGGCGGCCGGCGGCACCGTCGCGGCGGCCGGGTGAGATGGGCGTCATGAGAAGCCGCGGTCCCCTGTTCTTCGCCCAGCTCGCCTTCACACTGCTAGTTTGCGCCTTTCTGATCGTGCCGGTCATCCTGTCGATGCTCGCCGGTCTCACCGCCAACTACTTCGTCGGCCTGTCGAGCGGCCTCACCTTCCGATGGGTCATCGAGGTCTGGAACGGCTATCGCGACACCATCTTCCTCTCCATCGGCATCGCGCTGGCCTGCCTCGCCTGCACGCTCGTGCTGGGCATTCCCGCCGCCTACGTGCTGGCCAAACGGCAGACCGCGTTCGCGCGCGCCATGGAAGAACTGCTGGTGATGCCGGTGGCGGTGCCGGGCCTTGCCACCGCGCTGGCGCTCATCGTCACCTATGGCGGCGTCGGCGGCTTCCGCACCTCCTGGCTGTTCATTCTCGTCGGCCATGTGCTGTTCACGCTGCCGTTCATGGTGCGCTCGGTGCTGGCCGTGCTGATGGCGATCGATCTCAAGACGCTGGAAGAAGGCGCTGCCTCGCTCGGCGCCGGCTTCCGCGAACGCTTCTTCCATATCGTGCTGCCCAATTGCCGCTCAGGCATCATCGCTGGCTCGCTGATGGTGGTAACTCTGTCGATCGGCGAGTTCAACATGACCTGGCTGCTGCATACGCCGCTCAACAAGACGCTGCCGGTCGGCCTTGCCGATGCCTATGCCTCGCTGCGACTTGAAATCGCCAGTGCCTATACGCTGCTGTTCTTCCTGATGATAGTGCCGCTGCTGATCTTGATTCAGATGCTGTCGCGGCCGCGAAAAGCCAAATTCCGCGCGGAAGAGGAGTGAAGACGATTTCCGAAGCCGCCAAACCCATCTCGATCACGCTGCAGCAGTGCGCCAAGACCTTCCCAGACGGCACGCGCGCGCTGGAGCCGCTCGACCTGAAAATCGAAGCTAGCGAAACCATCGTGTTTCTCGGCCCATCAGGCTGCGGCAAGACCACGACGCTGCGCATCATCGCCGGGTTGGAAATACCTGACCCCGGCGGCAAGGTGCTGTTCGATGATGTCGACGTCACGCCGCTCAGCATCGAAAAGCGCAACGTCGGAATGGTGTTCCAGTCCTACGCGCTGTTCCCGAACATGAGCGTGGCCGGCAATATCGGCTACGGCCTGAAGATCCGCCGCCGCTCGCAATCGCAGATCAACGCCCGCGTCTCGGAGATGCTGGCAATGATGCGCATCGAAAAACTCGCCGACCGCAGCATCGATCAATTGTCGGGCGGTCAGCGCCAGCGCGTTGCATTGGCGCGCGCACTCGCTGTCGAACCGC
>JAEZBZ010000153.1 GCA_023412745.1 Pseudomonadota bacterium
GAAGAGAAACTGCGCGTGCCGGTGATCGATCACTGGTGGCAGACGGAGACCGGCTGGGCCATCTGCGGCAACCCGGTGGGACTTGGCACGCTACCGGTTAAACACGGGTCGCCGACCGTGCCGATGCCGGGCTACGAGTTGCACGTGCTCGACGAAAAGGGCCAGCAGGTGCCAGCGGGCCAAAGCGGCACGCTGGCCATTAAGCTGCCGATGCCGCCCTCGTGCCTGCCGACGCTTTGGAACAACGCCGAGCGTTTTCGCAAAAGCTACCTCGCGGAGTTCCCGGGCTATTACACCACCTCCGACGCCGGCTATCGCGACGCGGACGGCTATGTCTACGTCATGGCGCGCACCGACGACGTCATCAACGTCGCCGGACACCGGTTGTCGACCGGCCAGATGGAAGAGGTCCTAGCCCAGCACAAGGACGTCGCGGAATGCGCCGTGGTCGGCGTGTATGATGACACCAAAGGCCAGCTTCCGGCCGGCTTCATCGTGCTGAACTCCGGCGTCAACCGGGACCCCAAGGAGGTCGAGGCCGAAGTGGTGGCGCTGGTACGTGACATCATCGGACCGGTCGCTGCGTTCAAGAATGTCATGGTGGTCAAGCGGTTACCGAAAACCCGCTCCGGCAAAATCCTGCGCGGCACCATGCGCCAGATCGCCGATGGCGAAGCCTGGAAGACGCCCGCAACCATCGATGATCCGGCCATCATGGACGAAATCGCCGAGGTGCTGAAGCAGCGCGGCGCGATCCGGGCGACACCCCCACCCAGCTGATCCCGGCCACCCCGTTTCCGGCAGCAGATGAACCGAAGCGGCTTGCGAGCGTTAACTGCTCGAAAGCCGCTCACGCTTCGGCGCGGCTTCATGCCTTGCAACAGACAGGAGGCGGCGGCTCGTGGAATGGCTTGGTCTTGATCATCGCACCGCGCTCGTCACTGGCGCCAGCTCGGGTATCGGCCGGGCGATCGCTCTCGAACTCGGCCGATGCCGCGTGGCGGTTGGCGTCAATTATCACGCGGGGCGCGAACAGGCCGAAGAGGTCGTGCGCGAAATCGCGGCCGAAGGTGGCCGCGCCGTAGCCCTGCCGGGCGATGTGTCGAACGCCGCCGACTGTCGCGCCATGGTCGAGAGCGTAGTTGCCCAATTCGGACGGCTGGACATCCTGATCGCCAACGCCGGTATCCAGCGCGACGCCGCCTTCACCGATTTGACGCTGGATCAATGGCAGCGCGTCATCGATGTGAACTTGACCGGACCGTTCCTGTGCGCGCAGGAAGCGGTGCGTCGCTTCCGCGCGCAAACGCCCCTCGTCGCCGCCAAGTCACGCGGCAACATCATTTTCGTCAACTCGGTGCATCAGATCATCCCATGGGCCGGGCACGTCAATTACGCGGCCTCCAAGGGCGGCCTGAAACTACTGATGGAATCGCTGGCGCAGGAAGTCGCCGAGGAGAAAATCCGCGTCAACGCTATCGCGCCGGGCGCTATCCGGACGCCCATCAATCGCCAGGCATGGGAAGAGAAAGATGCGCTGGACGCTTTGCTGAATCTGATCCCCTACGGCCGCATCGGTGAACCGGAGGACGTCGCACGCGCGGCTGTATGGCTCGCGTCCGACCAGTCCGACTATGTCGTCGGCACCACGCTGTTCATCGATGGCGCGATGACGCTGTATCCGGAATTCCGCGAAGGCGGCTGAGCCCCTATCAGAACTCGCATCGATCCGAACTCTCTGGGCGTTTACACGTTCTCATCTAAGCAGGTGCACTTTGCTGCACGCTTTGCTCAGGAGGAAAACGACATGAAAGTCAGAGATGCGATGCATCCCGGCGTGCAATGGGTCGAACGCGATACGCCGGTCGTCAAAGTCGCCAGCATGATGCAGGAACACGATATCGGCGCCATCCCGGTTGGCCAGGATGATCGCCTCATCGGCATGGTCACGGATCGCGATATCGTCTGTCGCGGCCTTGCCCAGGGGCGAGACTGTTCCGGCATGACGGTCGGCGACGTGATGTCCAAAGGCATCGTGTTTTGCCGCGATGACGAAGAGCTCGAAGACGCCGTCCGCATCATGGAATCACGCAAGATCCGCCGCCTCCCCGTGCTCAACGATCAAAAGCGCATGGTCGGCATACTGAGCCTGGGGGACATTTCCCACATGGCGCCGCGCCAGATCACCGGCGAGGTCATGCAGGCGGTGACGGCGCATCACAGCTAACGGGTGACAGGCAACGGATACGCGGGGACGACGGCGCAGGATACGGCTGGCGTAACGTCAGGCGCGCAGCTATTGAGGCTTAGCGAAAGCGCACAAATGCGCGCCCCTGAACGTCGAGCCTAATCATGACCGCCGCAGAGCCTGATCGCGTCGCCGACCCCGCCATGCGTCCGCATCGAGGTTACTTGTTTGGATGCCTGGTCGTCATTCTGGCTGGCTTCGTGCTCAGCCTCGGAGCCTTCACGATCCGGCTCGCGCCTGATGTTGGCCCCTGGCAATACACGATGTGGCGGGCGCTCGGCTTTATCGGCGCGATGTGTGTGATCGCCAGTCTCCGCGATCACCGTACGCCATTAGCGCAACTGGCCGAACTGCGGCCGATCGCATGGATCGGCGCGTTTATGCTGGCGATGGCCTCGACGACTTTCATCGCCGCAATCAAAATCACCACCCTGGCCGAAACGTTCTTCCTGTGCTCGCTGGCGCCGCTGATCTCGGCCGTCCTGGCGCGGCCGCTGCTCGGCGAACGCATCGGCGTCGCCTCGCTGGTGGCTATCGCGATTGGCATTCTCGGCGTGACGGTGATGATTGAGGGACGCCTCGACGGCGGCAACTGGGTTGGGCGGCTGCTCGCCGTACTCTCCGCGATCGGATTTGCAGGATATTCCCTGGCCGCCCGCGGATCACTGCCGCGCGATCTCAATCCGACGCTCCTCGCGTTCGGGCTGATCTCGGCCGTGGTCGGATTTGTTGCTTCCCTCCTCATCGGTGAGTCCCAGCCGCCTCCGTTATGGGAGATGGCCATGGCATTCGTTCACGGGCTCGTGATCCTATCGCTCGGCCTAGCCATCTACGCACAAGGTTCGCGCTTCGTCGGCGCCGTCACATTGACAGTGCTTGCCCAGACGGAAGCTATTTTGGCGCCGATATGGGGATTTATGTTCTTTGCCGAGCGGCCATCCATGGGTGTCATTCTGGGCGGCGTGATTATCCTGACCGCTGTGGTGCTGCAGGCCTTCCTCGGCGCGAGGACGCCGCGCGTGGCCTGACCACGCGCAACGCATACCCCGGTGCACGTCGTATCCTACCAAATCGTTGGTCGGCGCGGACCCACGTCACATGCCATTAACTGCAGCATCGAAAGGGCTAATCTGGTTACAAGGCGCTAATGGCTGGCGCCGATGATGAACGGCGTAAAGTAACGACTTGGGGCCTGTTCAGGCTATGGCGCGCGCACTGCGAGCGAAGCGTTCCCGCCGGCGCAATGCGGAAACAGCATTGCTTCCGGATAGCCCGTCATTTCGGCATACCGATGTTCATGTCACGGACCACGGCTTCCTGGCCACGTGGATTGGCGGCATCGTCGGTAGCGATGCAGACAGCGACGCGCATCCTCTCATCGCCGTCGACGACGAGCCAACGGCACCGCTGAATGGCTCCCTCGCCACGCCGGCGCACCGGCCGCCCAATCCAGCGCTTGCGGCCGATAAGGCGGCGCCTGGGCAGAGCCGTCTCGCGCGCCTGTCGCGCGCGGATATCGAGCAACTGATCGACCGATCGCCGCACGCCCCCATGCTTTCGCAAGCGGCACGTCGTGAGGTTATCGAGCGCGCGGACGGCGTACCGCTGTTCGCAACAGAACTCGCGCGCCTCTACGCAACATCAGACGTCAGCTTCGACGCCATCGCCATGCTTCTGCGGCCAGGTGCCCTCAATGCAGCACTGTTCGCACGCCTCTACGAACTCGGCCCGCTCAAACCCCTGGCGCAAGCCGCAGCGATCCTGGGCCGCGACTGCGATGCCGACCTTCTGGCGATGATCCTGCGCATGTCCCGCGCGCAGCTCATGCCTGGGTTGGCCGGCCTGTGCGATGCCGAATTTTTTCACGCCTCGGAAAACTGCGCGACCTTTCACTTCAGCCACGGCCTGTTGCGCGATGCCGCCTACGCCTCGATCGCCGCTGCACGGCGTCGTGATTTGCATCGCCACGTCGCCGAGGTCATGGTTGAGCTGGAGACAGCTAATCGCCGGTTTTCGCCGGAAATTATCGCGGGACACTTCACGGCCGCGGGCGATCCGCAGGCCGCGTTTACGTGGTGGCATAGAGCCGGGCAGCGGTCTGCGGAATTGTCGTGCCCACGCCAAGCCGTCGATTATCTGCAGCGGGCGCTGGACGCACGCGCGCGGGACCCGGATGTCGGTTCCATTCTTGAGGAAGTCGAAATCCGCCGGTTGCTGGGTATGCAATATGCCATCCTCAAAGGTAACGGCGCGCCGGATGTGATCGACGCATTGCAGCGCTGTCTCGACTTATCCAGCCAGCTTCCGCGCTCTCCCTCAGACTTCGACACCTTATGGGTGCTGCATTCCTGCTATGCCGTTCAGGGTGACATTTCCCGGGCCCTGGATATCGGCGAGCGGCTGATCGCCATGGTGGATCGCGACGGCTCGGAGGAACGACGCATGCGGGCCCATCGCATGCAAGGGCTTGCGAAGTTGCTCGCAGGCCGCCTTGACGAAGCCTTCGCGCATTATCACGTTGTTATCACGCTGTACGACGAACAGCGGCACGCCGGTTTACGATTTGAGCATGCATCCGATCAGGGCGCGCTTGCCTACGCACATCTCGCATGGGGCAATGCCATCGCCGGCCGCGCGGAAGCATCGGAAGGATATGCCAATGCCGCGCTTACTCTTGCGGGCAGGCTGCGGCATCCGCATACGAGCGCCCATGTCGTTTGCGTTCTTGCCGCACGGGCGCAAACACTGGGCGAACGACATGCGGCATCGGCACTGGCCTTTGCCGGCAAGTCATTGAGTGAGCGCCATGGATTTTCATACTGGAAGGCATGGGCCGATTTGATCATCGGCTGGGCACAATCTGGGCCGCGTCAGAACGGCATTTCGACAATCGAACGAGCAATCAAGGCATACCGCCGCACAGGCGCTGCCCAGGCCATGCCTTATGCGTATCTTCTGCTTGGCGAGGCCGCACTTGGAAGCCGTGCTCCGCGTCGCGCGCTGCTGGCGTTTGATGAAGGCTGGTCGCTCGCAAATCGCCAAGGGCTGGCGCTTTATGGCTCGGAGCTTCTGCGCATGCGTGCCGTCGCGCAACAAACGCTGGGCAATGGCCCTATGGAGGTAGCGGCGACGGTGAAGCAAGCTTACGCGCTTGCCCAACATCGGGGTGCTGCCACATTTGGCCAGCGGGCTTCGAAATTATTAGAGAAATTCCATTCTCCATCACAGAATTTGAATTTCATTGCTGCGATTTGAAAGTTCATCATTGCAGAATGCGATTTGCTTGAAATGCGGGCACATGCCGCAAAACGCGCTATTGCGGCCACACCTTGCGGAACTCGTCATGAATTCGGGCGTCCTCCACCGAAGAGATGATTGCCCTTCCATCGCATTTAGTGGAATCACTTTATGATTGAGACTGACTATTAGTCGGGGCAACGTCATCGCAGCGAGGTGCCGTGCGTGCCGCAAGGCCCGATCCATCGGCGAACCCGATTGAAGCCTTCCGAGGCGTCGGCTGAACCAAACGGCGCGAGCGCGCGTTTATTGATTTGCGACTCCTTCGACCCCCTGCACCGACGGAAAGCCGTTTGTTCCGCCGTTCCTGATTCAGGAGCAGTCGCGAAAACTTGGTTTGCCGCGTGCTTGGACCCACTTCTGCCAGAAGTGGGCCGCATCCTTAGTCGCACGCTGCTGCCAATGTCGCGAGGCGCGCAACTATGTTGACGCGTCGCGGCGTTTGCGAAGTTTAGTTATGGTAGAGTGTGAAGAACCGCTGAGAGAGCCGAAAAGATTTCTAGGAATCGGAAGCGGGCGAGTTGCCGAGAGGGCCGGCGCCCCCCACTTCCAAAGGGAATAGATGGCTCACGCTGAGCCATCTCCAGAGTGTGGCGAGATCGCGAGCGAGAATGAGCATGACCTCCGCAGACGAGATCTTCAGCATCTACGCGCAGAGCTACGA
>JAEZBZ010000173.1 GCA_023412745.1 Pseudomonadota bacterium
CCACCACCACCGCTACTTTGATTATTCCAAGGCATCGATCAGCTTTCCGCTTCGTCCAAGTTGTCGGGTGTGCCGAGTTGCACCCGCCGCAAGGCGCAGGGGCGCCACCTCTTCTTGCATTTAGAGAGATGCTTGCCTCTGCTTATAGGCCACACCCCAACTTCGCGCAAACCACCATTGCGAAATGTGGGGTGCTGGCGAAGCGCGTCAAGCGGGGGAAATCGCGACACGATTACCGCTGCGCTCACGCTCCAACACAATGAGCGTACAAGCGAATTCGTCGGAAGCGGTACGCGGCAAGGGCTCGCGGGATACCTCCCGCCACTCATTCTCGTCGATCGGCGGCAGCATCGTGTCGCCGTCAGGCGTCCCATGCACGCGCGTAAGGTAGATGCGGTCGGCGAGCGGGATCGTATTGCGGAAGATCTCAGCCCCGCCGATGACCATGACCTCGTCGACACCGCGCGCCTCAGCACACGTCCGCCCCTGGTCCAGGGCAGCCTGCAGGGACGCCACCGCGATCGTACCCTGCGTCGCGAATTGAGCATCTCGCGTCACGATAATGTTATCGCGGCCATCGAGCGGCTTGCCTATCGACTGGAAGGTCTTGCGACCCATGATGATCGGCTTGCCTATGGTCAAACGCCGGAACAGCCGCAGGTCAGAGCTGATCCGCCACGGCAACTGTCCACCAAGGCCGATGACATCATTCTCAGCCGCCGCGACGATGAGTGTGATTTTGGGCTTCAAGTTTTTCCTGGCGTTATCGAGGACGTTGTCAGCGGCGCACGGTGGAACTGGTGGGCGCAATTCTTGCGAACCGACACCATCTCGATCGTCTCGAACTCACCCTTGAGCCGCCCGAGCTCCGCAGTCGTTTGATCATTACCACCAATCATGAATGCCGCAGGCCAGAAAAGCACGATTGCCACGCCTGTCGCGATCGCATCGTTTGTCGACTTCTGATCCTGTACGCCCGCCAAGGTCGCCGCCCGGGCTGATACGCGTTGGGCCTCCTCAGCGAGCTGCGCGCAAGAATAACTCTCGTATTGCAGTGGCGATACATACGCCGCTGCGATCTTGTCCGAGCTTGACGCGCATCCAGACGCGATCAATGCGACTGCGACCGCCGCTGAAATGGACGATTTCATGAAAGAGCTCCCTGTTCCCCAAGGAATTCTTTATGCGTCCTATTTGACGAGTCCAGCAGCGACCCGATGACGATTACGAATAGTCGTTGGAAAGCCGCAGGTGGTGCAATCCGGCTACACCGCCACGGGGGCCTTGATATGTGGATCTGGATCGTAGCCGGTCAGCTCAAAGTCTTCGAACTTGAACCCGAAGATATCGCGCACCTCGGGATTGATGCGCATCTGCGGCAGCTCATGCGGTGCGCGACCGAGCTGCAGGTCGGTCTGCTCCAGATGATTGAGATACAAGTGGGCGTCGCCGAACGTGTGAATGAACTCGCCCGGTTTGAGCCCGGTCACCTGCGCCATCATCAGCGTCAGCAGCGCATAGCTCGCGATGTTAAATGGCACGCCTAGGAAGATGTCGGCTGAACGCTGGTAGAGCTGGCACGACAGCCGCCCGTTCGCGACATAGAACTGGAACAGGCAGTGACAGGGCGCCAGCGCCATGTCCGGGATGTCCGCCGGATTCCACGCCGTGACGATCATACGGCGACTGTCCGGGTTGGTCTTCAGCGTCTGCACGACCTCGCTGATCTGGTCGATGGTGCGCCCGTCCGGAGCTGCCCAACTGCGCCACTGCTTGCCGTAGACAGGGCCGAGGTCGAGGCAAGTCGGTTTTTTGATCGCCAAAGCGTCATACTCTTCTCGACCAAGCTCGGGGTCGTCAACAATTTGGCTAGTTCTGGGGATTTCTTTGGCCCATTCGTCCCAAATGCTCACTTTGTGTGCATGTAGGTAATCCAACGTGGTATCGCCGCCGAGAAACCAGATCAGTTCGTGGATGATCGATTTCATATGCAGCTTCTTGGTTGTCACCAGCGGAAAACCATCAGCCAAGTCGAAGCGCATCTGGTGCCCGAACACGCTGATGGTGCCGGTGCCGGTCCGGTCAGTCTTGCGCGCGCCTTCGCGAAGGACGCGGCGCATCAGGTCGAGATATTGTTCCATAAGGACTATCTTAGCTTGATTCCGGTCACCCGCACGATCCACCCCGCATGCGCGTCAGGATTGCGCGAAGGCCAGAAGGGCGAGGAGGACCACTCCATTGTAGAACGCGTGCGCCACGATCGGAACCATCAAATTGCCGGTACGCCACAAGAGCCATGAGAAGAACAGGCCCGCGATGAAAACTTCCAGCAGGCCTAGTCCTGAATAACCGGCATGTAGCACCGTCCAGCCGGCGGTGGTGATAAAAGCGGCACCGCCAAAGCCCAGCCGCGGTGCCAGCGCGCTCAACAGAAAGCCGCGAAACAGCAGCTCTTCTGACAGCGGCGCCCCGATGACGATTGCCAAGCCGAACAGCCACATCGCATCCGAGCTGAGCGGACCTAGGAACGGTTTGGCGTCGTCCATCACCGTGTCACCGGCGAAGGGCAGGACGATCGCGTTGTAGGCGGCTTGTGCCAGGAACATCAGGATGATGGCAGCGACATAGACGCGCGGCGGCGTCGTCCTGAACAGCGACAGCACTTCCGCGGGCCGGCCGCCGAACATACCTGAAGCCACATAGACCAACGCGATCGTGGTGGCCTGCATGGCAAACAGCCACACCGCCATGCCCCACACCGCGATCGTTTCATCCGGCAGCGGCGCCGGACGGGTCATGCGGATGCCGCTTGGAACCAGCCCCAGAGCGTTCAGCGCCGCGGTGGCTGCACCACCCGCCAGCAGAAGGATACCGATCGCTGCCGCCATCGCCAGCAGAGGGCGCCAGGGCGAACGCGCTTCATAGATCGGTTGACCGACCAGAAGGTCTCGAATCGTCGATATCAGCAAGCGCAGTCACTCACCTTCAAGGAGTTCTTTTTTTCGGGCGTCGGTCAGCATATATTAGGTCTGCCGGATTCGTCCGGCTATGGCGATAAATTGGTGTCGGAATAAGCCATTCGGACCCGGGGGCGGTACCCGGCGCCTCCACCATGAGCCGCTGCAGAGCATGCGCGGCGGCTGATGATGGGGGCGAAATAGGATCGACGAGGGTGTAAAGGGCATTCTTTCGCTCGGCATGGTTCCGCCGTTATCGGGCCGCCAGAATAGTTGCAAACGACAACTATGCTGAGACTGCTC
>JAEZBZ010000179.1 GCA_023412745.1 Pseudomonadota bacterium
GATACAAGGGGCCTGAAGCGGGCGGGCGCCAGCCGGCGAGCGGCGGCCCGATGTGGCACTATGTCGATCCGCGCGATCTGGCCCGCGCTTTCCGCCTGGCGCTGGAGGCCAAGCAACCGAAGTTCGCGGCCTACTTCATAAGCGGTCCCAATACGCTGGCGCCGGAGCCGACAATCGCGCGGCTCGAACGGCTGATCGGTCGCCCGATCCCCGTGAAGCGGCCGGACATCTACAACGCCAACCCGTTCGCGCCGCTCTATGATCTGAGCGAGGCCCGCGACGGGATCGGCTTCGAAGCCGCGCACGACATGCGCAAATTGCTGTATCCGGCTTGAGGGACAACGATGCCTATCCTGCACACGGCGCATCTTCGCGCGCATCCGCACGCGGTTGAGGACTATAAGGCACGGCTTTTGCGGCATGCGCGGATCAGCCTGGATGAAGAACCCGGCGGCTGTCTCAAGTTCGAGGTGCATCAGGATGCCAACGATCCGACGCTGTTTTTCCTGATTGAGATCTATCGCGACGAAGGCGCGCTGGACGCGCATCGCAACTCGCCGCACTTCCTGGCCTATCGCCAGGATACAGACACTTGGGTCGCCGACCGCAAGTGGTGGTATTGGAACAGCCTCGAGGTACCTGCCAGCGTATCATGATTATTGACAGAAATAATCCTGCGATCGCGGCCGCTTGACACGCGCCCCGGGCGGCGCAACACGCTTGCCCCATGAACTATCGACACGCCTTCCATGCCGGCAATTTCGCGGACGTGCTGAAGCACGCCACGCTGACGCTCGTCATCGATTACCTGAAGCAGAAGGATGCTCCATTCCGGGTGATCGATACGCATGCAGGCGTCGGTATGTATGATCTGACGGCCGTTGCCGCCGAGAAGACCGGAGAGTGGCGCCAGGGCATCGGCCGCCTGCTCGGCCCCGACGCACTGCCACTGCCAGCAGACATCGCGACCCTTCTCAAACCATATTTGAACGTTGTTGCCTCTGAAAACACGGCAGATTCGCTGACGCGCTATCCTGGAAGTCCGCGGATTGCGCGCGCATTGCTGCGTCGTGACGATGTTCTGGTCGTCAACGAACTGCACCCGCAAGATGGCGCAGAACTCGAAGCCCTGTTCGCGCGCGACCGACAGACGAAAGTCATGCAGCTCGATGGCTGGATCGCTTTGAGGTCTCTGCTTCCGCCGAAGGAGCGGCGCGGAGCCGTGTTGATCGATCCGCCATTCGAGCAACCCGGCGAACTCGACCGTCTGGCGCGCGGGCTTTCCGAAGCCGTGTCACGATTTCCCAGCGGCATCTATTTGCTCTGGTATCCGATCAAAGATCCCAAGGCGATTGCAGCGTTTCACGCGGCGCTGACGAAGCTGGCATTGCCGAAATTGCTGGTGGCCGAACTGACGCTGCGGCCTTCGAGTGATACGACACGCCTCAACGGAACAGGCCTAGCCATTCTCAATCCGCCGTGGCGGCTCGACGAAGCCCTCGGCAAACTGCTGCCATTCCTCGCGGATCGTCTCGGCGAGAGCGGAGCGAGCCATCGCCTCCAGTGGCTGACGCGCGAGGCTGCGAAAACCAAATCGTAGATAGAAAGTCGTGAGCGCGAATTGGGGCGACTACGTCTATTTGCCCTTGCACTGGCGCGAAAGGTCGCACATAGTTGTGGACAGTTCGGGCAACCCATCGACCCGGCGGATACTGCTGAGTTTGCTGATGCGTTACGTGCATAGCACCCTGAATTGGACCTCACGTTCCCCGACATCGGATTGGACTGCCTAGCTACATGGGCTCGCGCCTGTGCAGCGCGACCCGACGTTACCACTTTGGGAGAAGGAGGCCCTTGAATGCGGCAAACCGGGACAGTCAAGTTTTTCAATCAAACAAAAGGCTTCGGCTTCATCACCCCCGATGAGGGCGGCAAGGACGTTTTCGTTCATGTCACCGCGGTCGAACGTTCGGGCATCGGAATGCTCGACGAAGGCATGAAGGTGACGTTCGATACCGAGCCTGACAAGCGCGGCAAGGGCCCCAAGGCGATCAACCTCGAAGCAGCACGCTGAACACATCATCGGATCCGCCCCAAGCGGATCGCGGGTACGGCATACGTCGTAACTCGATGCATAGGGTGGCCAACCACGCAGCGGCGGATACCCTGCATCCCTTTCGCGGACTGACCCTCGCGCGAAAGACATGAACCAGAGACACGCAGGGACGCGGACCGACTGCCGCCTCCCTGCAACGCTGCGCCAAAATCTCATTCGAACTGACTTGCAAGCTGTCTGCAGCCATAGGCAGGGGCATCAGATTCGGGCAGTGTGCCGCGTCAGCATTAACCTTGAAAGGTCGCGACATGCTCAAGCTGAACAATGCACTGGCTGCCGGCATCGGCGCTGCGGCTCTTATGGTGTTGGCGGTGGCTCCCGTCGAAGCTCGTACCTGCATCAACAAGGCCGGTCAGGGAACGAACACGACTGAGGAGGGCGCCAAGTTCCAGGCGTACGAGGCAATCCTGCAGGCCACGGATTGGGGTATGTGGGCAGCCTGGATGGCGAGCAGCCAGAAGATCGGCGTGGCTCCGGGCTATCAGGTCACCCGCGTAAACTCCAAGTGCACCAAGGGCGGCTTGGGATCTTCCTGCATTGTGCGCGCAACGCTCTGCAAGTAATTGCACGCAGCCATACGCTACAACTAGACCGAGTTGCCCATCGAATGCGGGCGTTGCTCGGCGGCCACGTGGGGGGCAGGATTCGTCAAGAACGCCCCTCACGTCCCATCTTTCCCGCTTACCCGACTGCTCGCTTCCTGAGCATAGTTAACGCGCATATGGATCTATGCTGAGGAGACTTTCCTATGAAGACGTTGCGTTTTGCAGCACTTGGGTGCGCTGGCCTGATCGGCCTCGCGTTGCTTGCTCCAACCACTGCTGATGCCAAGGCCAAGTGCATAATGGCTGGCGGTACGGCAACCGGCCTGACCCAGGACATCTCGAAAACCCTGGCGACCGCGGCGCTCGGCCAATCGATCAACAGCTTCGGCGGCAAGGCCGCGGGCAAGATCGCGATGAAGTGCGATGCCAACGTCGTCCTGTCGACGTGCACCGCCAATCAGCGCGCTTGCAAGTAATACGCCCTGCCGGGCTGCAAGGCCGCGCGCCGGCTTTGCAGCCTTCCTGCCGCTCCCGCCCGCCCCGATGCCGGGCCCCGACGTGCGGCGTGGCCGATGCGCAGCAGACGGCCCAAGAAGCTAACCACGTCACGCCGTCTTGAACCAATCCTTCATGTTTTTCGTTATTCTATAAAGGAATGAAAAGTTCTGCGGAAAGGCGGTCTTCAATGATGCGCGGAATGGGAATTGGCCTGACACTCGGTCTCGTGGCAGCGTTTGCACTGCCGACGGCAGCCAGCGCGGACGGCAAGTACAAGCGCGGGGCTTATAAATCCGGATATTCGTCCGGCACGAAGTATCGCAAAGGCCCCGCAGTGCGCGGCTATGTCCTGGAACGCCGGGGTGGCTATTCCTATGAACGCTCAGACGTCGTGAACACCTATGGCGACAGCCGTTCACTGTACGGCGCCACCAACTCTTATCGCGATCCCATGCTGAACCGTCAGTCGTCGTTCGGGCCGTTCGACTCCGGCTTCTTCTTCGATTCAGCGATCAGCCCCCGCGGCGGCTACGCGCCTTATCAGAACTGACGCAATCTCGCCTGCCGAAACCTGCGCATTTGACGCCCCGATCCGCCTGTGATCGGGGCGTTGCGTTTGGGCACCGCAACAGATCTGCCACGCTCACAAGCTTATCTCTGCGCTTTCCGCATCCGCGCTGGCTACAACCGGACGGCGTGGCTATAGGTGATCAATTAACCATAGCACGTCGATACGAGGGGATTGTCCGATGCCATCGCGTACCCAGCTTGCCGCGGCGGCGGCAACTGCCGTTGCCGTACTTGTTGGTCTGGTTCTGCCGGCGCAAGCCGCATGCACGCGTCTGGGCTTTTCGGTGAACGACTACGGCCTCGAAGGACCGAAGAAGGACGCCCAGGATATGCTCGACAAGCACATCGTGAAGTGGGCGGCCGAACGCGGCATCAAGAAGTATACCGTCGGCAAGAAGTCCGTTTCGTGCGAACTGTTCCTCGACGTCATCCTGTTTGATGAGCACACCTGCAAGGCCGAAGCCGACGTCTGCTGGTCTGGTCCTCCAAAGGCACCCTGAGCCGCAGGCCTGACATCATGCGGCAATCGGGCCTCAAGGCTCGGTTGCATACGCTGCCGCCGGCACGCTGCTTGTTCGGCAGCCCACAGCTTCTATCAGGCCATTCCAAGCAGCTTGACGCGCAGCCGGTGCCTGGCATCCGTGATCAGCCAGACGCCGCCGATTGCCGCCATCATGACGCCGATTGCAGTGCCGGCCGACAGCAGGAACATGATGATGACCTGATACTTGGCCGCCTCGACCGGCTCGACGCCGGCGAGGACTTGGCCGGTCATCATGCCCGGCAGCGTAACTACACCAGCCGCCGCCATAGAATTCATGACCGGCATTAGCCCAGTTTTGACCGCGTGCGCAACAACGCTGCGCATGGCAGCCTGCCGCGTCGCCCCCAGCGCGAGTTGAGCTTCGATCGCGGCCCGCTCGCGCTTGGCAGTCTGGGTCACCGTGTTGAGAACGAGACTGACGCTGGTCATTGCATTGCCAAGCACCATGCCGAGGATCGGCAGACGTAGCGCGGCGCGTACCAGGGCTGAGGTTGGATCAAAGCCAGCATGGCATAGACGCTCGCAAACAGGCCGACGAACAGCAAAGTGCCGCTGCCCAAGCCATAGGCCAGCCACCCTCCGATCCGCGTCTCCTGCCGTGCCAACACTTCCTGGCCCGCGATCAGGATCATTACGAAAGCCATGGCGGCAGTCAGAAGCGGAGAGGTTTGCGCGAACACGAACTTCAGCACGAAACCGATCGCGCCGAGTTGCACGACCATGCGCACGGCCGCGATGGCTATGCTGCGCTCCAGCCCGAGCTGCAACGCCCACGACATCGCGCCGTTGATGAAGATCAGCAAAGCGGCCGCGATCAGGTCTGAGCTGGTGAGCGATATGTAGGTCATGTCAGCCGCAACCGGCAGATGCGATCATCGTTGAAATGGTGAACCGACTGCTGTGAGCTGCAATCGGCGATCCGATAGCCGCTCGACCTGCGAGGAGTCGTGACTGACCAGCAGTACCGCACGCCCCGCCAGGAGCTGCAACCGGATCAGTTCATCGACCAGCGCCTCGGATTGGGTATCGAGCGCCGAACTCGGCTCGTCGAGCAACAGCACGCGCGGTTCATCGATGAGGCCGCGCACGATTGCCAGCCGCAGCCGTTCGCCAGTCGACAGTGAATAGATCGGCCGATCGAGCATTTCGCTCGCGAGCCCCAGCGACTGCATCAAGCGCTCGATCCGCGCCGGATCGCTACCCGCCGGAAAATGCCCCCGCCCTGTCGCGGCCCACCATCCAAGTTCGGCGGACAGGTAGCGCACGCGGCGCCGCCATTCCGGCGCGGTGATCTCCCGGCGCTCGACGCCATCCAGCAGCACATTTCCCGGCGCATCGCCCGCAAAAGACGTGTCTTGCCGCTACCCGACGGGCCTTCGATCGCCAGGCACTCACCGCCCGCCACGCTGAACGACAACGGCGAAAGAGACCCGACCTTTAGCATCTCGACCTTGAGCATGGTTGCTCTTGTTGCCTCGTCATTCGCGGGTTAGTAAGCACCGGCACTCTCTGCTATGAGAAGGCAGAAGCGGACAGCATCCGCGACTTGAGAGCGTCCCACGTCCTCTCGATGCGGCATCGTCAGCGACGTCGAGAATGCTCTCGATTTCCTGCTCACTCAAACTCAAGACACCATGGCCCGGTCAAATCCGTTATCCGGCAACGCCTATGCCTTGCTGGCAATCGCTCCCCTCTTCTGGGCCGGCAATCACATTGTCGGGCGCCTCATTGCTGGCCACGTCCCATCAGGCGGGCTGAACTTCTTCCGCTGGATTCTTGTCGCGCTCGTCATCCTGCCGTTGGCCGGTCGGACATGGCGGCAGGACTGGGCGGCGGTCCGCAAAAAGCCTGGAAGCATGGTCTTTCTGGCGGTAACCGGCGGCGCCATGTTTGGCACGCTGCAATTCGTTGCGCTGAACTATACCACCGCGGTGAATGTCGCGGTGCTGAATTCAGTCGCACCTGCCTTCATCATCCTGGCCGGCATGCTGGTCTTCAGCGACCGCGTGAACCCGCTTCAGCTTGTCGGTGTCACGGTATCGCTGCTGGGCGTACTGGCGATCGTCGCGCAGGGCAGCTTTGCAATACTAGCAAGCCTGACCTTCAATGGCGGTGACCTGCTCGTCATCTTCAATATGTCACTGTGGGCGATCTACAGCGCGTGCCTGCGCGCCCGGCCCAATGTCAGCGCCTACGGTTTCCTGTTGGCCGTCGCGATCATTTCCGCTGCCGCCAATCTGCCGTACGCGCTCTGGGAATATGCCGTTGACCTGCCGCTGCAGCCGACATGGTCTACGGTGGGCGCGGTGTTCTACGCGGGAGTCTGCACCAGCATCATTGCCTACCTAGCGTGGATGCGTGGCGTCGAGCTGATCGGTGCATCGCGGGCCAGCGCGTTCCTGCACCTCGTGCCCGCCTACGGTGCGATCCTGGCATGGTCGCTGCTGGGCGAGCGCTTGCAGGTCTATCACATCGTCGGCTTGGCGCTGATCCTCACCGGCGTGACGCTGGTTGCGCGCAAGCAGTAGCGGAGCGGCTTCGATCTAAGCGCCGGCCCGCCAGTATCCGGTGCCGCAGACCACCACCTCGATCGCGCCCTGCGTAATCACCGGATGCGAGATCCGGACGGCGACGACGCCATCATACCCCTTGGTTTCAGCGCGTTCCGCCAGCTTTGTGAGCGCGCGGTCGATGGTAGCGTCGAGCAAGGCCTCATAGCGCTTCATCTCGCCACCGATGGTATTCACGACGGCCTCGCGCATATCCCTGATGATGTTGGCGCCGCTGACTGCGCACGCATGCAGCATCTCGCCATGACGCACCGGTTCGTCGATGGTCTCGGTCGTTACCAGCCGCATCCGCACATCCTCGTCTCTCATCCGCGATCTCACGCCACCGCGCGCCGACGTCGTCCGAACAGCAGTCGCTTCAAAATCAGCAGCACCAGCAGGCCGCCGACGGCCATCACCGATAGCAGCACGGCATGCTTCTCCCACAGCAGCACCGGGCTGACATTGCCATCGAAGACGTGATTGAAGTCGGCCACTACGGCGGCATCCGGCAGCGAGCCGCTGCGCAGCATCATGGCGACGGCGGCGTCCTGATCTCGGCTCGCCAGTACCGCATCCCGCACGCGCGTACTGGCTAGAAGCTGCATGCGCGCCGGGTTCTGCGCGACTGCGCGCAACACGCGCTGGCTGGCGCTCTTCTGCAGCCCCGTGAGATAGCGCGCCAGCGCCTCAAGCTCCGGCTCGCTCAGGCTGCGTGACAGCGTCCGCAAATCGTTGTTGTCGAGTTCGAACAGAACGTCCCTGGCGTCGCGCGTGATGCTGGCCATGCGCACCGTCGCCAGCCGGTCATCGAGCGCGAACAGCCGGTCAAGCGTCGGCCGCGTGAAATCATCCGGCTTGGCGCGCTTGTGCAGTTCGTAGCCGATCACCTGATTGAGCTTGTCGCCGGCCAGGAACGACCAGCGCAGCGCGGCATCCACCGATCGGCTGTCGCGCGCGATTTCCATGCCGGGATCGTTCAGCGTATTGACGGCCGAGGTCAAAGTTCCATCCTGCAGCCGTTTCAGGACGCCCGGATCCCCTTCCGTGGCCACGATCAGGCCGACCAACTCGTCGATCCGCGCGAGCTGCTCCGGCCGCGCGACGTCGATGAAGTCCTTGAACGTTGCGTTCTGCTCGGCCAACTCAAGCACCTTGGCGTGGGCACGGCGGAACTCCCGCCAGATGTCCATGATGCGATCGGCCGTCGTCGCGGCGATATCGCGGACCTGCTCGTTGAGCTGGTCGGAAATGGAGCTGGCCAGTTCCTCCTGCACACGCAGCTTGGTGGTATTCGATTTCATCTCCTCCGAGATGATCGGCAAGACACCCGAACGCAGTTCCCACATGTCCTTGGCGATCAGCACCACGCCGACGCCACCGGCCACGACCGAGACGAGACGCCCCAGCACAGCGCCGACAAGGCGATGGCCGACACGCGTCGCCATGTTGGAAAGCTGGCGGCGCACCAGCAGAATGACCGCGCCGGTGATGCCCTCGCTGCTCTCGGCCAGAACCGAGCCGGTGGATACCTTCGCGCCCGCCTTCGCGGGATCGATGGCGAACTCCCTGCCGGCATCGTTCGAGACGACGCGTGCAACCGTGCCGCCGAAACGCGGCCCCAGGAACGCCTGCAGGCATTGCTGCGCCGGTTGCGCGGCATCAATCGTTGCCAGCTCGATATTGCGCCCGACACTGCGACCAACCCCTACCGCCAGTTGTTCGATGGCCATTCGGACTGCGTCCGAGCGATACACACGTTCCGCCACGGTGGTCGCGAGATTCTGGGCATTCTCCTGATAGGCGAGAGACTTGAGCAACTCGCCCCAGCTCGACTCCTCGCGCACCTCGGCAACGGCAATATCAATGCGCTTTTCGAGAATTTCATCGACCCCGCCGCGGCGCCACTCCTCTGCGACGACTGCCTTGAAATCGACAGCCTTCACGCCGCCCTGCAGCGCGTTCAGCGTGATGGATTCGATCGCTGCCCGGAACTTCTGCTCGTCGCCCGCCTGACAGGCCTCGTAATCGGCGCGTGTCAGCTTCTCGGCCGCGTGCGCGGACCATGATGCCAATGGCGCCGTGGCGACGGCCAATGCCGTCAGCGCGACGGTCGCGGTGCGGTGAAACCCGGCGATCACGGAGCCTTTGTACCTTTGCAAACCTGCTGCCCTCTGGTCATTTAATGACACGACCCAGCCACGTCATTGTAGCACTTCAACGACCAAGTGCGACCGTTCACGCAATGTCGCCTGCATCGGTTGCGGACGTTTCTTGACGAAGGCGTTCTTATCCTTTCGATATCGCCGAGAACCTGCCCAAAATCCAGGCGCGATTACAGGCTGAAACGGAACTTGCACTGGCTACCGGATACGATCAGCATCACACCACCAAACACCAAAGAGAGACGGCGCCCATGCCGTCCGCAATGGAGGAATGAGCATGGCGCTGCTAGGAAACGGGGCCCTCGGCGTGTGGCACGGCATCGCCGCCGGGCAGGAACGCACCGTCGACGACTGGTACAACGACGAACACAACGCTGAGCGCGTGGCGATAGACGGGTTCCTGCGCGCCCGCCGCTACGTCAATGTCGGCCAGGGGAGACGATACTTCAGCCGCTACGATACCAGCACAGTCAGCGTGCTCGGCAGCCCGGATTACCTGAAAGCCCTCGACAATCCCTCAGAGCGGTCACGCGCCAACTTCCCACTCTATCGCGACACGCTACGCGGCGCCTATCGCGTCACCGCACGGCAGGGGTTCGCGGACGGTGGCTTCACGCTGGTCGGCCGGTTCTTCGGAGATGACGTTCCAAGTGTCGACGCTCTCAACGCGCTCGCTGGACAGTTGCTCAGCCAGCCGCCTGTCACCCGCACCGAGATTTGGGATGTCGATGCTGCCATCACCAGCATAACCACGCAGGAGAAGACGCTGCGCAAGGCTGCGGAGAATTTCCCGACCCGCGTGCTGCTGGTTGACGGTTCCGATCCGGCAACGCTGCGGGAAACGCTGCAAGCCGCCCCCGCGCGCGACATCACCAGCGGCGCCGAGATCGACACCTACAAGCTCGTCCTGCATCTGGCGAAAGACACCTGAGAGAGCCGGCGGCAGGAAAGCAAAGAGAGATCAGGCGCGCTTTTCCCAGCGGCCGTTATCGGCCTGCTGCCAGTACTGCACGGCACATCCGGCGCTGCGGGCGCGCTTCCATTCCTCGCGCGCCTGCTGGATCGCTGCATCGTCATGACCATCGAACAGATGCACGATCCGCTCGTAGCCCTCGAAGCTCTCCGGCGATGCGCCCTCGATCAGAAAGCGCACCGTCGCGCCGTTGGGGTTGTCCTGTTCGGTGGTCAAGAACACCGGCTGCAGATGCGCCGGACCGTCGCTGGTGGTGCCGTGCGGCAGGAAGCTGTCATCGTGATAGGTCCACAGCGCGGCATCGAGCGCCTCCAGCCTCTCGCGACTGACGCATTGCACGACCGCGCGCCAGCCACGGCTCAGCGTGCGCTCCAGCAGCGTCGGCAGCACGCGCTCCAGGGGGTGCTGCTCCAGATGATAAAACAGGACTTCGGTCATTCCCTCACCAGGCACGGAGTCCGCGGCACTCTAGCCGCGCAGCATCTCATCGGCCAGCGCGCCGAAATCGCGCACGACCACGTCCCAGTCGCTGGTGGCGCTCAGATCCTTCTTCTGGTTGGGACCGTATTCCGTTGGCCGGGCCACGAACGCCGTGCGCAGGCCAGCCGCGCGCGCCGCCGCCAGATCCTCGTTGTGAGCCGCGACCATCATGCATTCGCCGGGCGTCAACCCCAGCACCTCGGCGGTGTCAGTATAGGCCGACGGCTGCGGCTTGTAGGCCCGCACCACTTCCGCCCCGAGAATGCAGTCCCACGGCAGGCCCGCGCGCTTGGCCATGTTGGCGAGCAGCACGATATTGCCGTTGGACAGCGGCGCGATCAGGTACTTCTGGCGCAACCGCGCCAATCCGGCGACGCTGTCAGGCCACGGGTCCAGCCGATGCCAGGCACGGTTGAGATCGTCCAGTTCCACAGCATCTATGCTCCCCACATCTACGCCCGCTGCACTGAGAACCTGCTCCAGGTTCTCGCGGTGAATGACATCCAGACGCGTGAACGGGCGCTTGCCGCTGCGCACGACCTCCATCGCGGGCTGGTAGCGCGCGCGCCAAGCGTCCGCCATCGCCGCCGGATCGCCTGGAATGGTATGCCGCTGCATGAACACCGCCAGATCGCGCGCCACGCCGCTACGCCAATCGACGACGGTGCCGAAGGTATCGAACAGAAGCGCTTTGACCTGTCTGTGGCTCACGTGCCGACCTCGCATTGGATTGTGGTTGCCGTTGTTAGCACGTCAAGGCGAGATCACGCATCCATCAGCAGCAACGCCGGGCTTTCCAGCAGCGTCTTCAAAGTCTGCACAAACCGCGCGCCATCGTAGCCGTCGATAACGCGGTGATCGAACGACGCCGACAGGTTCATCATCCGGCGCGGCACGAACTCGTTGTCGCGCCACACCGGCCGCATCACCTGCTTGTTGACCCCAATGATAGCCACTTCCGGAATATTGAGGATCGGCGTTGCTACGATACCGCCGAGCGCGCCGAGCGACGTGATCGTGATCGTCGAGCCGGCCAGTTCCTCCGACTTGGCGCTGCCGCTGCGGGCCTCGTCGGACAGCCGCTTGATCTCGGCAGCATTGCCCCACAGATCGCGGGTTTCGGCATGGCGAAGCACCGGGACCATCAGGCCGGCTTCCGTTTGCGTCGCGATGCCGACATGTGCGGCGCCGTAGGTGCGCATGATCCCGCGCTCATCATCGAAATGCGCGTTGATATGCGGGAAATCACCAATCGCGCGGACAATGGCCGCGACGAGAAACGCAATCGGCGTCAGCTTCGGCCGCGCGTCAGCGAAATGCACGTTCAGTTGCGCGCGCAAATCCTCCAGTGCGGAGACATCGACCTCCTCGACATAGGAAAAATGCGCCGCGCGCCGCTTGGCGTTCTGCATCTTCTGCGCAATGAGGCGCCGCAGACCGAACACTTTCCTTTCGCGAATGGCGATGTTCGGCGCGCGCAGCGTCAGCCGTTCGCCGTTTTCCGCTTTGCCGAGAAAGCTGTCCAGATCGCGCTGCACGATACGGCCGTCCGGCCCGCTGCCGGGGATATCGCCCAGATCGACGTGAGCCTCCTTCGCACGGCGTCGCACGGCGGGTGAAGCCAGTGGTTTGCCCGGAGGCTCATCGGAGGGCTCGTCCATCGCGGCCTGCGATGGTTCGGCGTTTTCCAGAAAAACATCGAATTCCTTAGCTATTTCGTCCGCGATCCGTTGCGGTTGCGCAGCCTCGGCCTGCTGATGCGCCGCGGCGGCAGGCTCGCTGGCCATCTCGGGCTCGCCCTCGACCTCCAGGCGAATGAGCTCTCCGCCGATCGCGAGCTTGTCTCCGACCTCACCGCCGAGCGCGACGACACGGCCGCCAAACGGCGATGGGATCTCGATCGTCGCTTTGTCCGTCATCACCGACGCGATCACCTGATCCTCGCGTAGGACGTCGCCGACCTTCACCGACCACTCAACGATCTCGGCCTCGGCGATGCCTTCGCCGATATCGGGGAGCTTTACGCTGCGTGACGCCATCGTCTTGCCCCCTACGCTTCCATGACCAATTGCAGCGCGCGGCCGATGCGTGCCGGACCGGGGAAGTAGCGCCACTCCTGCGCATGCGGATATGGCGTATCCCAGCCCGTCACCCGGATGATCGGCGCTTCGAGATGATAGAAGCAGTGCTCCTGCACCACCGCCGACAGCTCCGCACCGAAGCCCGACGTCAGCGTTGCCTCGTGCGCGATGACACAACGGCCGGTCTTGCGCACCGACGCCTGGATCGTCTCGATGTCCAACGGCACCAGCGTGCGGATATCGATGATCTCGGCGTCGATGCCGGTTTCCTCGGCCGCCGCGAGCGCGACGTGAACCATCGTGCCGTAGGCCAGGATGGTCGCCCGGCTACCTTTGCGCCGGACCGCGGCACTTCCCAACGGCACATGGAAATAGCCGTCCGGAACATCGCTCAACGGATGATTGCTCCAGGTGGACACCGGCCGCTCGGGATGCCCGTCGAACGGGCCGTTGTAGAGCCGCTTGGGTTCCAGAAAAATCACCGGATCGTCGTCCTCGATCGCGGCGATTAGCAGCCCTTTGGCGTCAACCGGATTGGACGGCATCACCGTTTTCAAGCCGGCAACGTGCGTGAACAGGGCTTCGGGGCTCTGGCTGTGGGTCTGGCCACCGAAAATGCCGCCACCCACCGGCATGCGGATCACCATCGGCGCCGTGAAATCCGCCGCAGACCGGAACCGCAGCCGCGCCAGCTCCGATACGATCTGGTCGTAGGCGGGATACATGTAGTCCGCAAACTGGATTTCCACGCATGGGCGCAAACCATACGCCGCCATGCCAATCGCCGTGCCAACGATGCCCAGTTCGCTGATCGGCGTATCGAAGCAGCGCTGTTTTCCGAAGCGTTCCTGCAATCCTTTGGTGCAGCGGAACACGCCGCCGAAATAGCCCACGTCCTCGCCGAATACGACGACGTTGTCGTCCCGCTCCATCATCACGGCCATCGCGTCGCGGATGGCCTCGACCATGCTGTGCGATGCCATGGCTACAAGCCCGCCTCCTGCCGCTGACGGCGCAGATGCGGCGGCATTTCGGCATAAACGTCCTCGAACATCGTATGCGGCGAGGGCTGCTTTTTCTCATCGAGCAGCGTGCCATGCTTCTCCGCTTCGCGCTGCGCCGACACGATCTCGTCGGTGATTTCCGCTTCCGCCTGCTTGTGGCGTTCGTCCGACCAGATCGCCCGCCGGATGAGGTATTGCTTCAGGCGCACGATAGGATCGCCGAGCGGCCACGCCTCGACCTCGGATTTCGGCCGGTATGCCATGGGATCGTCAGACGTCGAGTGCGGGCCGGCGCGGTAGGTCACATGCTCGATGATGGTTGGACCCAGATTACGCCGCGCCCGTTCCGCCGCCCACCGCGCCACGGCGTAGACGGCGAGATAATCGTTGCCGTCCACCCGTAGCGCGGGAATGCCGTAGCCAAGACCGCGCGCCGCGAACGTGGCCGCATTGCCGCGCGCGAAGCCCTGGAACGTCGAAATGGCCCACTGATTGTTGACGATGTTGAGGATGACCGGCGCGTGATAGGTCGAGGCAAACACCAGCGCGGCGTGGAAATCGGATTCGGCGGTAGAGCCGTCACCGATCCAGCCTGCCGCAATCCGCGTATCGCCCTTGATCGCCGACGCCATCGCCCACCCGACGGCCTGGATGTATTGGGTCGCCAGATTGCCCGACACCGAAAAGAAGCCGTGCTCCTTCGATGAATAGAGTACGGGCAGTTGCCGGCCGAGCATCGGATCGCGCTCGTTGGAGTAGATCTGGCACATCATCGTCACCAGCGGATAGCCGCTGGCGATCAGCAGCCCGGACTGGCGATAAGTGGGGAAATTCATGTCGCCCGGCGCCAGCGCCCGCTGGAACGCCGTGCTGACTGCTTCTTCGCCCAGACTCTGCATGTAGAACGATGACTTGCCCTGGCGCTGCGCCATCAGCATACGTGCGTCGAACGTCCTGAGCCTCATCATGTCCCTGAGACCGGAAAGCACCGTCTCGTCGTCGAGCAGGCCAGCCCAGGGGCCAACCTCATTGCCGTCATCATCGAGCACGCGGATCAGCGTGAAGGCTAGATCGCGGATATCATCGGGAGACACGTCGACCGGAGGCCGCCGCACCGCCCCGGCATCCGGGATCTTCAGGTCATCGAAACGCGGCGTACCGCCCGGACGCGCGACCGGCTCCGGCACGAACAGGCGCAAAGGTTGATCCTGGGTCATCCGTCGTCACCCCAGATCATGCACGCGATGGTGTCGATGGCCGCGGGTCGTTATCCGCGCCCGGCTAAAGCTTGCGCTCAAGAAACGCGCGAACTCGCAAGACGTTGCGTCAGGCGCGAAACTCTTGCGTCGCCGCATAACGCGGTTCGCTCAGCCATCACCCAAAAGTCGTTAGGACCAAGAGGATCAGCGTGTAACCACACGCGTTAGAACACGACCGGCATTGACGGCCTGGTTCCACAACCGGCCCCATTCAAACGACGACCCGGCCCCGCCAAGGCGACGGACCAGATGCGCGCGCTGCGCTTCCGGCAGCAGCGCCGCGATGCGCGCCCACACGGCATCCACGTTGTAGCGCCCAACGGTATCGTCGAGACAGACCGGGATGATGTCGTCGAGCTCAAATACGAGATCGTGGCCGATGACCTGCATCGCGGCCGAGATCGACTTGGCTTTCGGCGTGTCTGCCGCCGCGACGTCATAAGGCGGCGACCACTCCTGGAATGGCCGCAACCGGTCGATGTGGCTGATCACCAGCATCATCGGCGGGCGCCGGCGATTGGGCCGATCCGTAAAGTGCTGGCGGATGGCCTCCAAGGTCCGGCGATCATATTCACGATCGGCGCGGCTGGAATCGACGACCCAAATGATCAGATCGCACTGGTCCGCCTCCCGCAGCAGCGCGGCGGTCTGTTCGGCCGTCCCTTCAATGCCCGGACTGTCGATCATCAACGCGGCCGGAATGCCTTCTCGCGACAGCTCATAAGCTTGGAACGTCGGCGTCGCGGGCAAGGAATCGACTGCCGCCTCAACTTGCCGCGACAGGGCGTTGACGAGGCTCGACTTGCCGGCATTGACCTGTCCAGCCACCAGCAATCGCAGCGGTTCGGCGATCCGCTGCGCGATCTCGGCCTGATCGCTCTGCGTCGCGCGCGATACGTGGCCCTGCAGCTCCGATGCCGTGACCTTGAGCCGCCCGCCATACAGGTCGATCGCCGCGCGGCCGACTTCCTCGACATAGCGCTCCGCCAGCTTGCGGGTGAGATGCTCGCGGCCCATCTCGTACATCTTCTTCGAGAAGCGCTCACGGATTTCGTGCGTCGCCGCGCTGATCGGGTTGAGCATGCGAATCATGCGCCAGACATCGTAAGCTTGTTCCGCGTAGCCGATCAGCGAGCGCCAGCCATAGAGCTTGACGATCTGGCCGATGGTGAGCTGGTCGCCGAGCGGAATATGGTCGCGAATGAACGGCCGCAGCTCGCCACTGACACGCTCCACCAGGGCCAGCGCCTCTGGCGCCGTAAACCGCAGCAATGGATCGTCGACGCCAGGATGGAACGTGCGCGCCACGGTCTCGACCGTGCGCTGACCGAGATCAAGGATCGCCTCCGGACTGTCGAGACGCGCCGGATCGATCGACTCTGCGACGCGGATGACATCATCCCAGGCTGCGCGTTCCTGCGGTGTCCAGCTGTCTTCCGGCGCTTCCGCCGCCTCGATCGGCAGCGGCGCCCCGCTCTTCTCGAAGCTCTTCAGCGTCAGCAGTTGCAGGACGAACAGGATCGCGGTGATGAGACACGCGGCAAGCGCCCAATACAGCAGATAGCCGTTCTGCCACAGCCACCAGCTGCCCAGTACTACCAGCGACACCAGCGGCAGGAAGAAGGCCACGGCCAGCATAGCGCCGCGCACATAAGTGCTGGCTCGCGGGGAGGTGCGCTTCATGTGCCGGCCTGCTTCGCGTCTGGTTTGGCCGCGATGCGGAAAGCTTCTGAAAGTGCGTCACTGTAGGCGCTGGCAACTCCGGCCACGTCGCTTTCTCCCATTCGACGCCGTGCCAGAAAATAGCACGCCGCCTTGCCGAGCGCGAATGTCGTGGCGAAACTCGCAGCACTGGCCGCCACTGCACCCGCCGTCTGACCGTATATAGGGATCAGTTTGACCAGTTGCCGTATCCCAAGGTGACTGGCGGCCCTGAGCAGCGTTCCCGTGCCGAGGCACCCCGCAAACTCCGTGATCGTACGGCGATCCCACGCGACGCCATAAATCGCGGCGAGGCTGTGCAACATCTTGGCCTGGATGCCCGGGACCGCGACCAATCCGGCCAATGGCACCGCATCCGCTGCTGCGGCAGCGGTGGCATAACCCATGATATGCGGATGCGCGCGGGCGCTGCGGACGTCATTGCTGGCCGACTGGACACCTTCAAGCGCGGCGACCAAGCCCGCTGGAGCCGCTGTGCGCAGCGCATCGAGCAGAGCCTCGAGACCATAGCGTAGCGGCTTGAAACCATCCTCGGGCAGCGTGAAATCGATCGGCACGAAGCGCACCAGCCCATCACCCGGCAGATCGGAAAACAGGCCACGCTGGTAAGCGAGGCTGCGGCTGAGTTCAGGATGCACCGTCGGCTGCGTCGGCAGGCCATCGGCGCCGAACGGATAGTCCGCGGGATGATTTTGCCCGGCTTTGTAGGCATCATGCAGCGAAGTCTGAGCAATGACCACGGGCCAGTTGGGCCGTCGGCTGCGCACCTCCCGCACCAGCGATACGATGGCATCCTGCTGCGGATCAAGCGCCCGCATCACCACCAGCAACAGATGCGCCTGCCCCTCCGCGAACGCCAGATCCTCGGTTGGATCGTAGCTCGCTTCTCCGAGCCCGCGTGTATCCAGAAATCGGATGACCGGCGCTTCAGCGGGAAAATCGAACACCCGCGACGTGCGCGTGCACGGGGCAAAGCCAGTTCCGATCTCGGCCTGTGAGGCCCCGGTCAAGGCGCGAACGATCGAGGTTTTGCCCGATTGCACCTTGCCGACGAGCCAGACCACCGTCGCGTTGTTGAGCGCCGTTTCCTTGATCGCCTCGGCCTCGCTCGGACCCGAAGCCGCCGGATCCATGACCGCAGTCCACACGTCGTTCCACTGCCGTGAAATCAAGACACTCGACCGGCTCAACCAGTCCATCATGTCGCGCTTCATCCAATCATGCCTAAAACTACCGCTTGCCAGGAGGTACTGCGCACAAGCCACAGCTTCAAGCACCAACGATCAAACGCAGATATGACCGGGATAACGCGGAAGGACCGTTTCGGAGTGGGAGAGGCGCGCAGGAGATCGCGTCGGGATGAACGCTGACCGATGGAACGGTGAAAACCACAACGAGCCATCGGCCGGTGAATGCTCCTGCGCACCTTGGCGCGATTGATCGAATTATCTCAATGCAATTGGGAGCCGCTTTTCAACATGTCGCGCAGCAAATCATCCAACAGTTCCACCGCCAGTGCGTGCGCCGTCGGAGGATCCATGTGCTCCGTGAGAAGCCACATGCCGGCCACGATGCAGGCGCCCGCTTCTTCGATCTCTTCGTTCTGCTGAACACGATCGCACCGCATCGCAATCGTCCTGGCCGGTGACTTTGTCCCAAAATACGTTTTCGTCCAAAGTAACGTCCGACACTGCAAAACGATCCCGCCCGCGCTCCTACGTGGCCCCGAAGGGCGCAATCCCGCCGGATTCGCTCAGCGCTGCGATAGGGCGCTTGCGTGGCGCAAGTGGCAGCGCTTCGTTGATCCTTCGGAACGTCGCCAGCGCCTGACCGACTACCTGGTCCATGTTGTAGTAACGGTATGTCGCGAGCCGACCGACGAACCAAACATCGGGCTGCCTGCGCGCCAGTCTCTCGTAACGCTTGAACAGCTCCGCATTCTGGGGGCGCGGCACCGGATAATACGGATCGCCGTCATCGGAGGGATATTCGTAAGTCAGGCTCGTCTTCGCGTGACGCTGGCCGGTCAGATGCTTGTATTCGGTGACCCGCGTATAAGTTTCCGTTTGCGGATAGTTGATCACCGCGACCGGCTGATGCCAGGCGCGGTCCAACGTGACATGCTGAAAGCGAAGCGACCGATAGGGCAGCTTGCCATATCGGAACTTGAAAAACTCGTCGACAGGCCCGGTATAAATAAGCCGTTGATGCGGGATCGCCTCGCGAATACCGCGGTAATCGACGCCCAGCATGATCTCGATATTCGGATGCGCCAGCATGCGTTGAAACATGGCGGTGTACCCGCGCTTCGGCATGAACTGAAACGTGTCGGTAAAATAGCGGTCGTCGCGATTGGTCCTGACCGGCACGCGTGCCGTCACGGACTTATCAAGCTCGGAGGGGTCAACGCCCCATTGCTTGCGCGTATAGCCGCGAAAAAACTTTTCATACAGCTCGCGGCCGACCTTTCCGACGACAACATCCTCCGACGTCCGGATCTCGGAAACCACCTCCGCCCTGCCGGCAAAAAACTGCTCCAGGCCATTTGAATCGAGCGCCAAACCATATAGGCGGTTGACGGTATCCAGATTGATCGGCACCGGCACCAGCATGCCATCGACCTTGGCCAGCACGCGATGTTCGTAAAACCGCCAATCCGTAAACTGCGAGAGATAGAAAAATATCATCTCGGAGTTTGTGTGAAAAATATGCGGGCCATACTCGTGAATGAGAACGCCGGCGTCATTGAGCTTGTCGTACGCGTTGCCGCCAATATGAGACCTGCGATCGACCACCAGCACTCTCTCGCCGCGCTGACTGGCAATCCGTTCGGCAAGCACACTGCCGGCAAATCCAGCCCCCACGATGAGCCAGTCATACACGTCCAACCTCACCGATCTCGATAGCTGATAGCGACAGCGGATCACGATCCGGATCGGAATTTGTCTGCCCCGCGATGGCTTCGACCATCTTCTCCCAGGTCATGTCCCACGACGTCGAAGCGAGAAATTTATCGACGCGCGCCAGCCACACGTCGCGCGGGCGCATCAGCAAAGCATCAATTTTCTCGATCATGGCCGGCGCGGTGGCAGCTATTTCGACATACCCCGGCAGTCCATAGGTGGTGACGACATCGGCAATCGGCGCGGAAACCACGGGCAGGCCGGCCGACAGAAATTCCGGCGTTTTCGTGGGGCTGATATACCGCGTCGCCTCGTTCATCGCGAACGGCATGAATCCGACATCCCAATGCGCCAGATAGGCCGGAAGGTCGTCGTAGCTCTTCTGGCCGATCCAATGAATGTTGGAGCGCGCAGGCAAAACGGCAGGGTCAATCTTCACCACCGGCCCAATCATCACGAACTGCCAATCCGTGCGCGCAGCCGCCATGGCATCCAGCAACGCCAGATCCATGCGCTCGTCGATAACCCCGAAAAAGCCGATGCGAGGATGCGGGATTTCGCCGTGTGGATCAGAACCAGGCCAGAACCGCGCCTGCCGGAAATGCGCGGCATCGACGCTGCTCGGCAGGAAGTGGACGTTCTGGTGCCGACGGCTCTTTGCAACGTAGAGACTGCGCCCGCCAGCAAAAACGACATCGGCGCGTCGGAGCAGTTTTTCCTCGTATTCCTCGAGATCCGCAGGGGCGCCGAGAAACTTCGACAATTCATCCATGCAGTCAAAAACGCAAACGTCTGCATCGAGGTGACCGGAGAATTTCAGCGCCAAAGGCGAATAATACCAAGCGACGGAAATCGGCGCGTTGAAATCCTCGAGATACGCGTCGAACAGCTTTCGGCGGAGCGCCATTTCCGACGCCTCGTCGATGCCTTCCGGCAGTATCGGCACGATCACAGTCACCGCGCCGGGGCCTTGCGACACGTCGAGGTACGCCTTATCGACCACCGCAAACAACGGGTCTTCAAGAAACAACACGCGATATGAACGCGCGGCGCGGGCGAGCAGATGTTGCGGCCGCTGGCGAACGAAGCTCCAACGCAAATGTGAAAAGCAGACGAGCAACGGCTTGAGAGGATTTGCCACATCAGGATGCATTGGCGCGAACGGAGCACCGGGGGGCGTACGCATACAAAACTCCTAACGGGAAGCGGCGGAGCGCCAAGACTTCGTTTGGCCTAACGCTCTGCACAGCTGCGGGTTCCGTCATCTTGGGCTTTGCCGTAGCGGCCAAATCGACCGCACTTCATTGCGGCAACCGCCGATGACACACGGGCAAACCTGGGTCCGGGGAACTCGGGCATGTCTCCACCGTTCGAAAGCGAACGCAGGGAGCGCGAAATCCATGATGACACCGTACTTCATGTTCGCGACAGGCATCGAAAACAGCGTCCCGACGATCAATCACGGCCGGACCCGGATCGACCAGTACGAGAAATGTGGGCATTACAAACACTGGAAAGAGGACTTTGCGCTCGCCAAAGAACTCGGAACCATGTTCCTGCGCTATGGCCCGCCCATTCATCGCAGTTGGCTTGGACCAAACCAGTATGACTGGGAATTTGCCGATGTGACGTTTGCGGAGATCAAGCGGCTCGACCTGGTTCCAATCGTGGATCTTTGCCATTTCGGAGTGCCGGACTGGCTTGGCAATTTCCAGAACCCGGATTTTCCGGCACTGTTCGCTCAATTCGCTGAAGCGTTTGCCGATCGCTTCCCCTGGATCCAGCTCTACACGCCCGTCAACGAGATGTTCATCTGCGCCACGTTCTCGGCCAGCTATGGCTGGTGGAACGAGCAGAAATCAGACGATCGGTCATTTGTCACCGCGCTGAAACATATCGTGGCGGCCAACGTCCTGGCCATGCGCTCCATTCTGGAAGTCCGCCCCGATGCGATATTCATCCAAAGCGAATCCTCAGAATATTTCCATGCCGAGGGCCCAGCGGCCATAGGTCCGGCTGAAATCAAAAATGCTCGCCGTTTTTTATCGCTTGATCTGAATTACGCACGTCGCGTCAATTCGGAAATGTACGAGTTTTTGATGGACAACGGCATAAGCCAGGAAGAATACCATTTCTTCATGTCCAGCAATCTCAAGCATCATTGCATCATGGGCAATGACTATTACGTGACCAATGAGCATCGCGTGCGCGCGAATGGCTCGACCTGCGCGTCGGGAGAAATCTTCGGCTACAACGAAATCACGCGCCAATATTACGACCGCTACCGTTTGCCAGTGATGCATACGGAAACCAACTTCCGCGAAGGCGTGAACAAGGATGAAGCGGTCAACTGGCTGTGGAAGCAATGGGCCAACGTGCTCCGCGTGCGCAACACCGGCGTGCCGATCGTCGGCTTCACCTGGTACTCGCTCACCGATCAGATGGATTGGGACACCGCGCTGCGCGAGGAAAACAATCACGTCACACCGGTCGGACTGTACGATCTCGACCGCAAGATCCGGCCCGTCGGCGAAGCCTATAAGCAATTGATCCGCGATTGGCACGAGGTGCTGCCGGCACAGAGCGTTTGCCTGGTGGTGCCGCTGGTGCGTCCGGGGGAATACGAAGAACCCTGGGCACAGCGCAAGCGCGACGCCATGCGCGCTCACCGCCAGCTCGGGATTGTTACAATGCCCACCCACGAAGATGATCGGCACTGAGATGAAGCGTTTTGCAAATAAGGTCTCGATCGTTACGGGCGGTGCCGGTGGTATTGGATACGCGACGGCGGCGCGCTTGGCGTCGGAAGGCGCATGCGTGGTAATCGCGGATATCAGTCCACACGCCGCGCAGCGCATCGATGATCTGAAGCGCGCGGGCGCGGCGGACGCGATCTCGCTTGCCTGCGACGTGGCCGACGAGGCAAACATTCAACAGACGGTCGACGAAACGATCAAGCGTTTCAGCCGGCTCGACGTGGTGATCAACAACGCCGGCGCGATGACATTCAAACCGATCGCCGACCTGACGCTCGCCGACTGGAACAAAGTTCTGAGCATCGATCTTCTCGGTGCCGCGATATTTACCCGCGCCGCATTTCGCACCATGAAGCCGGGCGGCGCCATCGTCAATATCGCCAGCATCCATGCGGAGCGAACGTCCCCGCTCGTTGCGCCGTATGCAGCCGCCAAGGCCGCATTGCTGTCGCTGACCCGGACGGCGGCGCTGGAGGGCCACGCGCTCGGCATTCGCGTCAACGCCATCGAGCCCGGAGCGATCGATACGCCGATGCTTTGGAACAATCCCAACGTCAAATCCGGCGTCGAGAAGATCGACAAGAATGACGTCGGAAAACCGGAGAACATCGCGGCCGCCGCGACCTATCTGGCGTCCGACGATTCAAGCTTCATCACCGGAACGTCGTTGCGCGTCGATGGTGGCCGGCTGGCGCGGCTCTAATGTGCGATCAATCAACAAACATGGATAGCGCGAGCGCCAGCAGGCTCAGCGCGCCAACCCACAGCGCAACGCGGCCCCAGCGGTTGGCATGGGCTTGCGCCTCGCCCAGTCGCTCGACTGTCGCGTCATCGAGACGGATGCCGCCGCGCGCCATGTCGGCAAGCGCGGAAAAGCTCTGCTCGGCGCGACCGAGAAGTCCCGGAACATCGGCCAGCAGCTTGCCGATCGTGCCCGCGCCCTCACCCGCGTCACGTAGCGCTGCGGCGACGCCCGCGTTGGCCTCGACCCATTCCTTGGCGACCGGCTCGGCCGCGGTCCACAGATTGAGATTGGGATCGAGATCGCGCGCCACGCCTTCCACGATCACCATGCTCTTCTGCAGCAGGATCAGCTCGGGCCGCGTCTCCATGTCGAAGACTTCGGTATAGGCAAAAAGCTGGCCGAGCAGGTCGGCCATCGAAATCTCATCCGCGGTGCGTCCGTGGATCGGCTCGCCGATCGCGCGCAACGCTTGGGCAAACACTTCGACGGGATGATGCGGCGGCACGTAGCCGGCCCAGAAATGAACATCGGCAGCGCGGCGATAATCGCGAGTGATGATGCCGTGCAGGATCTCCGCCAGGAAGCGGCGCTCTTTCATGCCCAGCCGGCCCATGATGCCGAAATCCACCGCCACAACGCGGCCCTGCTCATCGACGAACAGGTTGCCCTGATGCATGTCGGCGTGGAAGAAGCCGTCGCGCATGGCATGGCGCAGGAAGCTGCGCAGCACCGTGAGACCGAGCTGCTGAAGATCATGCCCCGCCGCCTGCAGCGCGGCGCGGTCGGAAATTGGGATGCCGTCGATCCATTCCAACGTCATTACGCGCTTGGCCGTGCGCCGCCAATCGACCTCGGGCACGCGGAAGCCTTCGTCGGCGGCGCCGTTCTCCGCCATCTCGGAAATGGCCGCCGCTTCCAGCCGCAGATCCATTTCCAATTGCGTGGTGCGCGCAAGCGTATCAACTACCGCCACGGGGCGCAGCCGCCGCGACGGCGCATGCACGTGCTCCAGCGGACGGGCGGCGAAATAGAAGCTGTCGAGATCGCGCTTGAAGCGCTTCTCAATCCCCGGACGCAGGATCTTCACGGCCACTTTGCGCCGCACACCGTTGTCCAGCACGATCGCCTTATGCACCTGAGCGATCGACGCCGCCGCGACCGGCGGACCGAACTCGACGAAATGCTGTTCGAGCTTGCCGCCCAGCGCTTCCTCGACCGCAGCCCGCGCTTCCGCCATCGAAAATGCGGGCATCTTGTCCTGCAGGTGCCTGAGATCGGTGATGATCTCAGGGCTGACGACATCGGCCCGGGTGGCGAGAAACTGGCCAAGCTTGATGTAGCTGGGTCCTAGCGAGGCCAGCGCATCGGAGAGCCGCGTATCCTGCGGCTTTCCTAGGCGGAACGGCCAGGTGAACAGCCGCACCGGCCACGTCAGCGCATAGGCCGCCGTCAGCGCCACCGGAACCTTGGTGCCCTTTGGAACCAAATTTGCGCCGTGCTGCGCCAGCACCACGCCGGCGCGGGCAAGTCTGGCGAGGTTCAAGATCGCGCTGACCATGACCTCAGATTCGCCAGCCGGAGTGAATAGCCGCGATACCGGCCGTGAGGTTGCGATAGCTCACGTTTGAAAAACCGGCAGCCCGGATCATGCCCGCAAACGCGTCCTGCTTGGGAAACTTGCGGATGCTTTCGGCGAGATAGCGATACGAGTCCTCCGACCCGCCGACGGCCTTCCCCAGGCGCGGAATGACCTCGAAGGAATGGAGATCGTACAGCCGGTCGAGCACCGGCACCTGGCATTCGGAAAACTCCAGGCACAGGAACCGGCTGCCCGGCCGCAGCACGCGATAAGCCTCGCGCAGCGCTTGGTCGATCCGCGTCACGTTGCGAATTCCGAATGCGATCGTATAGGCGTCGAACGACTTGTCGGCGAACGGCAGCGCCTCGGCATTGCCCTGCACCAGCGTCATCTGGCCGGTCCGATCCTCCGCCTCAACCTTGCGCTTGCCAACGCGCAGCATGTCCTCGCTGATATCGCAGACCACGGCGCGGCACCCCTTGCCGCCCGCCCGCATGGCGCGCAACGCGACATCGGCGGTTCCGCCCGCGACGTCGATCAGCGCGAACGGCTGATCGTTGCGCGGCGGGTTCAGCATGGTCACCAGATCGTCCTTCCAGAGCCGGTGCAGGCCGCCCGACATCAAGTCGTTCATCAGGTCGTAGCGTTCCGCCACCGTGGCGAAGACCTCGTTGACAAGGCCCTGGCGCTCTTCCGGCTGGATGGCGCGGAATCCGAACGTTCCCGCCGTGCTGTTCTGGTCTTGGCTGGTCATCATGGCCGGCACAATAGCGGAGCGGCCGCGCGCAAGCCAATGCTGCCAACGCCGCGCCTGGACATACTTAACAGCTGATCATTACCGTCCCCTGAACCGCGTCGGCGCGGACTCTCGCCTTGTAGCGACTTCGCGGCTACATCAAAGCTCCCGTCCACCCCGTGGAGCCACCTCGAGTGCCTGAATTACCGGAAGTTGAAACCGTCCGCCGCGGGTTGGAGCCCGTGCTCGCCGGTCGGCGCTTTCATCGCGTCGAGCAGCGGCGGCCTGACCTGCGCTTTCCGTTTCCGGAGCGGTTCAGCGCCCGGCTCGAAGGCCAGACGGTGAACACGCTGACGCGCCGGGCGAAGTACTTGCTGGCACATCTGAGCAGCGGCGAAGTGCTGGTGATGCACTTAGGCATGAGCGGCCGCTTCACTATCGCTGGCCCACGCGACAACGGCGGGGTGGTGCTGGGCGAATACATCTACGAAACAGCCAGCAACACCAAGCACGACCATGTCCGCTTCGAAATGGAAGGCGGCGGCGCCGTGACCTACAACGATCCGCGCAGGTTCGGCTACATGCTGCTGCTGCCTGGGGAGACACTGGATCAGCACGCGCTGTTCAGCGGGCTCGGCGCGGAGCCGCTCGGCAACGCGCTGAACGCCGACTATCTGGCCCGGAAGGCGCACGGCCGGAAGGCCGATCTTAAGGCCTTCCTGATGGACCAGCGCAACATCGCCGGGCTCGGCAACATCTACGTCTGCGAGGCGCTGCATCAATCCGGCCTCAGTCCGGCGCGCGAGGCTTCGTGCCTGGCGACCGCCACCGGCCGCCCCACCATCCGCACCGAGCGGCTCGTGACTGCCATCCGTGCGGTGCTGGAAAAGGCCATTCTCGCCGGCGGTTCTACCCTGAAGGATTACCGACAGGCCGATGGCTCGACCGGCGCATTCCAGGAATCCTTCACCGCCTACGGCCGGGAAGGCGAGCCTTGCGTCACGCCGGGCTGCCGGGGCATTGTCCGCCGCAGCGTCCAGGCTGGCCGTTCGACGTTCTACTGCGCCAAGTGTCAGCGTTAGGCGTTCGGAAGAAGCGGTCAGCACAGACCACAACGGCCAACAGCCCCACGTTTTGCATCACAGGGACCGGAACAACGCACATGACCTACCAGAACATCCTCGTCGAGACTCGCGGCAAGGTCGGCCTCGTTACCCTCAATCGCCCGCAAGCGCTCAACGCGCTGAACAGTGGGCTGATCGCCGAGCTCAACAACGTCCTCGACCAATGGGAAGGCGATGACGCCGTCGCCTGCGTGGTCATCACTGGCTCGGAGAAAGCCTTCGCGGCCGGCGCGGATATCAAGGAGATCCAAGCCAAGACCTACATGGAGGCGTTTCGCGAGGACTTCATCAGTTCATGGGATCGCGTCACGCGCTGCCGCAAGCCGGTGATCGCGGCGGTTGCCGGATTTGCCCTCGGCGGCGGCTGCGAACTGGCCATGATGTGCGATTTCATCATCGCCGCCGACACCGCCAAGTTCGGCCAGCCTGAAATCAAGATCGGCATCATGCCGGGTGCCGGCGGCACCCAGCGCCTCGCCCGCTTCGTCGGCAAAGCGAAGGCAATGGATATG
>JAEZBZ010000211.1 GCA_023412745.1 Pseudomonadota bacterium
CCCTCGAACCATTCGACGTGGCTGTCGCCCTCGAAGGCCAGGATGTGCGTCGCGATGCGGTCCAGGAAGAAGCGATCGTGGCTGATGACCACGGCGCAACCGGCGAAGTCTTCCAGCGCCGCTTCCAGCGCTGATAGCGTTTCGGTGTCGAGGTCGTTGGTCGGTTCGTCGAGCAGCAGCAGGTTGCCGCCCTGCTTCAGCAGCTTGGCCAGATGAACGCGGTTGCGCTCGCCGCCGGACAGCAGGCCGACCTTCTTCTGCTGATCGGCGCCCTTGAAATTGAACCAGCCGCAGTAGGCGCGCGAGTTCACTTCCTTCTTGCCCAGTTGAATCTGGTCCATACCGCCGGAAATCTCTTCCCAAACGGTCTTCTTGTCGTCCAGATGCGTGCGGCTCTGATCGACGTAGGAAATCTCCACCGTCTCGCCAACCTTAATGGTGCCGGCATCAGGTTCTTCGGCCCCGGTAAGCATCTTGAACAGCGTCGTCTTACCGGCGCCGTTGGGGCCGATGACGCCGACGATGCCGCCCGGCGGCAGCTTGAACGACAGGTTGTCGATCAGCAGACGGTCGCCGAAGCCCTTGCTCAGACCTTCAGCCTCGATGACCATGCCACCCAGGCGCGGACCCGGCGCGATCTGGATGGTAGCGCGGCCGACTTCCTCGCGACCCGCCTCGTCGGCGAGCTTCTCATAGGCTTGGATACGCGCCTTGGACTTGGCTTGGCGCGCCTTCGGGCTGGAGCGGATCCATTCCAATTCGCGCTTGAGGGCGCGCTGCTTGGATTCTTCCTGGCCCTTTTCGACTTCCAGGCGCTTCGCCTTCTGTTCCAGCCAGCTTGAATAGTTGCCCTTGTAGGGCACGCCCTGGCCGCGATCGAGCTCCAGCGTCCATTCGGTGATGTTGTCGAGAAAGTAGCGGTCGTGGGTAACCAGCATGATGCAGCCGGCGTATTCGCGCAGATAGCGCTCCAGCCAAGCCACGCTTTCGGCGTCGAGATGGTTGGTCGGCTCGTCGAGCAGCAGAATGTCGGGCTTCGCCAGCAGCAGCCGGGTCAGCGCCACGCGCCGCTTCTCGCCGCCCGAGAGGCTGGAAATGTCGGCGTCACCGGGCGGACAGCGCAGCGCATCGAGCGCCTGCTCGACCTGCTGATCGAGATCCCAAAGGTTCTGGCTGTCGATCTCGTCCTGCAACCGTGCCATTTCATCGGCGGTCTCGTCGGAGTAGTTCGCCGCGATCTCGTTGTAGCGGTCGAGTAACGCCTTCTTCTCGCCGACACCCTCCATCGCGTTACCCAGAACGTCCTTCTCCGGATTGAGCTGCGGCTCCTGTGGCAGGTAGCCGACGCGCACGCCCTCGGCCGCCCAGGCCTCGCCCTGGAAGTCGTCGATCAATCCGGCCATGATCTTCAGCAAGGTCGATTTACCCGCGCCGTTGAGGCCCACCACGCCGATCTTGGCGCCGGGCAGGAACGACAGCGAGATATCCTTCAGCACCTGCTTGCCCCCCGGATACGTCTTGGAGAGCTTGTGCATGTGATAGACGAACTGCGGCGTGGCCATTGCGCTTGGCGCCCTTCTCAAAAGACCTGTGCGAACGGGATTTGGCCGCGGTTCTAGACGAAACCGGCGGCATTCTCAACCGAGCGGATAGTTCCAGTGCGGAGGTGCGACACCCGCCACCGGCATGTTCAGGCGGTAAATATGGTCACCGAGCAGACATCCCAAGTAGGTGGTCCTCAGATCCGGCCCGCCAAACGCGATCGAGGAGATGTTGCGGAGCTTCTGGGAGACCATCTTGTCCATGTGCGGCCGACCGATGCTGTCGGTGCGGTACGCCTCCTCGACCCAGGCCAGATGCCCGGCGTCGTTGTCCTCCAGCATGACCTCGGCCTCGCCGGTCGAAAGCGTGATGAGGATGACCTGGTTGGAGATGACGCTGGTGTTCCAGACGTTGCCCTCCGCGTCGAAGGCGAAACCGTCTGGATATTGGCCGGGCCCGAACTCGGTCACCACTTCCTTGGGCCCGAGATCGCCGTTCTTCTTTAGCGGAAACCGCGAGAACCGCCGCGCATAGGTCTCGTTGACGTAGAGCGCTTCGCCCTTGGGATCGACCAGCGCCTCGTTGGTGAAACCCAGCCCGTCGGCGACGATGCGCGCGCCCTTGCTATCGACCATGATGATGAAGCCACTATCGGCGCCCCGTCGATAGTCAAGCGAGCGCGGCACCTTGCGGGTCGACACGGTGATCCACAGCCGACCCATCGCATCGCGGGCGACGAAGTTGGTGGCGGGTGGTAGCGGCGACCCGTCGATCTCGGCCAGGACAGGGCGGATCTGGCCCCTGCGATCGATGCGCCAGGCACCACCCACATCAGTGCCGAGATTGGCGAACAGGAACGAGCCGTCGGCTTCCAGCGCGATGCCGTTCGGGCGCGGACCTTCCGGCAGATCCATCGTGCTCCCGCTATAAAGCCTCTGCGAACCGTCCGGCAGGCGGTGCGCGATGCCGCCGCGCCAGTCGGACGTGTAGAGATCGCCACTGGCCGTCGCCAGCACGCATTCCGGACGGTTCAGGCCGCTGCCGACCACCTCAACGTCATCGACTTGCATAGGCCGCTGCATCGGTTTCTTCCCCTTGCATATTATATTCCGCTCGGAGCAGCCAGACGCGTGCTGAACCGGAACGGCATTTGAGGCTGGCGTCTACAATAGGATCATCACGCATGAAAGAGCCATCATCCACGCCATCCAGGCCCGGCAATAGCAAGCAGACCTGCGCGGTCAGCGGCAAGGTGCTGCCCCATCGCGCGATCGTCAACCTGGACAGCATTCACCCCAACGTCGCCGACCGCATCCGGCGGGACTATCCGGACCTGCCGCCAGATGCCGTCATCTCAAAAGACGTGCTCGCGCAATATCGGACCAAGATCGTTGAGGAGCTGCTCAAGGAAGAGATCGGCGAACTCAGCGATCTGGAACGCCGCGTCGCCCGCGCTCTCGCCACCAGTGGCCATCTGGCCGAAAACGTCGAGGAGCAATTCGCCCGCAAGCGCACATTCGGCGAACAGCTATCGGATGGCCTCGCAACGTTTGGCGGCAGCTGGACCTTCATCATCTTCTTCGGCACCGTGCTGCTTGTGTGGATCATCATCAACGTCTGGCAGGGCGCGCATACCGCGTTCGATCCCTATCCATTCATCCTGCTCAATCTGATGCTGTCATGCCTCGCGGCCATCCAGGCGCCGATCATCATGATGAGCCAGAAGCGACAGGAAACGAAGGACCGCATGCGCTCGCTCAACGATTACCAGGTCAACCTGAAGGCCGAACTGGAAGTCCGGCAGTTGCATGAGAAGATAGACCACCTGCTCAATCGGCAATGGCAGCGGTTGCTCGAAATCCAGCAGCTTCAGATGCAGACCATGGAGCACAACAAATGACTGACCGCTATTTCCTCTACGTCGCCGATCCGATGTGTTCCTGGTGCTATGCTTTCGCGCCCGTCGTCACCGCGCTGGAGCAGCACTTCCGCGGCCGCCTTGGCATGCGGCTGGTCATGGGCGGGCTGCGCGCGGGCAATACGCAAGCTATGCGCGACAAGGACAAGGACTACATCCGCGATGCCTGGACCCGCGTGAATGCCGCGTCCGGCCAGCCGTTCGATTTCACCTTTTTCGATCGCGACGGCTTCATCTACGACACCGAACCCGCCTGCCGCGCGGTGGTGACAATGCGCGGGCGTGATCCGAGCCGCGCGCTGGCGATGATGTCGCGCATTCAAACCGCGTTTTACGCCGAGAACCGCGATGTCACCTCCGCGGACGTGCTGGCTGACCTCGCCGCAGAGGAAGGACAGGATCGTGCGGCATTCCTCGACGCGTTGATGTCACCGGATCTGCGCAACGAGACATTTCGCGACTTCCTGCGCGCCAAGGAGATGGGCATTGAGGGCTATCCCGCGTTGCTGGTCGGTGGTGTCGCGGGTGGCTTCGCGCTGGTGACACACGGCTATCGTCCGCTCGATGGCATGGCTGGGGCAATCGAGGACTGGCTCGCCAAGCAGCCAGCCGCGTGACGTGCGCTATATAGAAATGCCGGTGTAGAAGTAGCGGCCCAGCCCGACGGTGAAGACGAGGCAGCCGTACAGGCTGTGCTCCAGCCAAACCGCCCAGAACGAACGTGTTTCATCGTAGCGATAGGCGAACAGCAGGCCGATCAGGAACGTGCCGGCGACCGAAATCCAGTTCGCGAACATGATATGCCCGAACGCGAACAAGCCAGCGTTGGCGATGATGGCGCATGAGCGCCAGTCGCCGAACAGCGGGCCATAGCGATGGAAGTAAAACGTGCGGTAGACGAGCTCCTGCGCCATCACCGACAGCAGCGGATACAGCACCATGATCGTCATCCACAGGCGCGGCGCGTAGCGCGGGAAGGCCATGAAGCCTGCGGAGTTGAGCGTCTTGGCCGCGTACACGATGGCCGTTCCAAGCACCACGTATGTGATGATAATCACCGCCAAGGTGCGGAGCGAGAAGCCGCGCGCCAGTTCCTTGGTCAGATGAAACGTGCGATCCCACAGCAGATAGGCGATCAGGCTCAGCATCAGCGGCGGCAGCACGAAGAACAGCGGCAGCCGGAAGGTGTAGAGCGCGTAGGTCACCGCGATCGGCGCGCCGATGAAAATGATCACCATCTCGGCGACGAGGCGAAGGCGCCGTTGCAGCCCGGGCGACGCGATCACGCTGTCGCGTGGAAGCGAACCGCCGGCGCAGACCGGAACCACGCGCGTCATTTGCTGATCGCCTTCAGCTGCACGCCAACGTCCTCAGTCTGTGGGCCGTATAGATCTGCGATGCGCCTGATACCGCCGTTCCACTTCCGCCGCGATGACAGCCGCGGAATGAATGGGCGCATACTCCCATCTTTCCAGCGCGGACAACGCCGACGGCAGGTCTCGCGTTGCGCCGTGCGCGCGCATCATGTCATGGAACTTGCCGAATTTGCCGCTGCCCCCGGATGGCTGAAAGACATAGACCGGTCGTCCAGTGGCGCAGGCCTCCCCCGTCATGTTGACCGAATCCGCCGTCACAACCAGCCAATCGGCTCCCGCCAGGAAGTTCGCGTAAGGGTTAGACCCCTCGCCGTCCCAGAATATGCGCGGATAGGGCTTGGTCGCCGCATCGGCGGCAATGCGCAATTCATCATGCGTCCGGCGCGACACCGTTACCATGAAGCTGGCGCCGAGTTGCCCGATGGCGGTGAGCGCCGCCTGGAAGCGGGCGTCGTCCGCGGCCGTGAATTTGTAGATGCCGTTCTTGCCACCGAGAACGACGGCGACGCGCGGGCCCGGCAGTGCGCTGATGTCCGCGGGCAGGCGTTCGCGCCGCGCCGCGATGCGATCGGGAGAATGGCTGTGTGGCGATGTCAGCGTGGTGATGACATTGGCGCCGCGGCGGCGATCGTGCTCCGGCACCCAAATCAGGTCTGCCGTATCAGGACCGCTGCGCGGATCCTGCAGCACAACCGTGAATGTCGCGCCCTTCGATGCCCGGCCAACGGCGCGGATGTAGGGAATGGCCAGCCGACCGCTGGCGATGGCGATGTCCGGCCATGGCGGCGTCAGCATGCCGCCCGCAACGCCCGGACGATCCCGCGGCGGAACCGGTCCCCACGGCGCCATCAGCTTCCAGATTCCGGCTGGCGCCACGACCTTCTCGACGTAGTTCAGGCTCAGCGCATCAGCGACGCCACGGCACTGCACTTCCATGCCTGCGCGGCCATCCGTGATCAGCCACGCGCGCGCGCCTGCCAATATGCCCTGCGGTCGGTTCAATGAATCGGGCTGCCTTTGCATGATGCCTGCACTTCTCGCCAACCCCAGGCCGGATGTCGATGATGCGTGCAGCCGCACGCCGGATGGTTGCGATTTACCCCAATGACGCCTATCCAGCAGCAGCCGGAACCGGCTTCATCCAATCAGCGAGCCTATTTTCATGCGCATCCGCCTCGACACCATCGACTGGCGCATTCTGAAAGAACTCCAGGCCGATGGCCGCATCACGAACATCGCGCTCGCTCAGCGGGTCGGCATCAGCGCGCCACCGTGCCTGAGGCGGGTCAGGGCCTTGGAAGACGCCGGACTGATCAGCGGCTATCACGCCGACGTCGATGAGCGCATGCTGGGGTTCGAACTGACCGCCTTCGCCATGGTCGGCCTGCACAGCCAGGCCGAACCCGATCTGCACGCCTTCGAGAACCGCGTGCTCGGCTGGCCGCTGGTGAGGGAGGCCTACATGATGTCAGGCGAGACGGACTATGTCCTGAAGTGCCTAGCCCCTGACCTGACCACGTTCCAGAATTTCGTGCTCAATGAATTGACGGCGGCGCCGAACGTCGCCATCGTGAAGACGTCGCTCGCAATCCGCCGCGCCAAGCGCGATGCTGGCGTGCCAATCAGCGTTCCGGAAGAGTGACCACCACGCACACGAGTCCGAGGGCAGCCGCGCGCCATCGGCGATTGACGGCGCAGGATTCGCCTATCAGCCAACTGCCGATCCGGACCGCCACCAGCGGACGATCAGCTCACTTGAACTGGACGTTGACGATTTCGTACGAGCGCGAGCCCTTGGGTGTTGTCACTTCGGCCGTATCACCCTTGGCCTTGCCGATCAGTGCACGGGCGATGGGCGATCCGATGGAGATCTTGCCCTCGCGCACGTTGGCTTCCAGCTCACCGACGATCTTGTATTTCACCTTCTCTTCGGTGTCCTCGTCGACCAGACTGACGGTTGCGCCGAACTTCACGGTGTCACCCGATAGGGTCTTGGGATCGATCACCTCAGCGCGCGACAGCTTGTCTTCGAGCTCCGCGACCTTGGCCTCGTTCATGCCCTGGGCTTCTTTGGCGGAGTGATACTCGGCGTTTTCGCTGAGATCGCCATGCGAACGCGCCTCGGCGATCGCCTGGATGATCCGCGGCCGCTCCTCAGATTTGAGGCGGTGCAAATCCTCCTCGAGCTTCTTATAGCCCTCGATCGTCATCGGCACGCGTTCAGTCGCCATCGTCACGTCTCCTCGTCGGCGCAAAAAGCGCCGGCGTCAGTTCGCAGTTTCACCCACTTCTGGAAAAATCACCAGCCCCGCATCCACAAAGCCTGGGGCAGATAAACCCGAGCCCGAGCTTACCCTACGTAATTTTGCAGTGGTGCAACCGAGAGAGTGTCCGACTTCAGAGCCTTGATGGCCTTGGTCGCGGCGATCGCACCAGCGAGAGTAGTATAATATGGGACGTGATTCAGCAAGGCAGTCCGCCGGATGTCCTTGGAGTCGGCAAGTGCACGCGCACCTTCGGTTGTATTGAATACAATCGAGATCTCGCCATTCTTCATGGAATCGACGATGTGCGGCCGCCCTTCGAGCACCTTGTTGATGTGCGCGCAGGCGATGCCGTGCTCCTCCAGATGCCGCCGGGTGCCACGCGTGGCGATGATCCGGAAGCCCAGCGCTGAGAGCTCCTGGATCGTCGGCAGGATGCCTTCCTTGTCCGCATCCTTAACCGACACGAACAGCGTGCCCTGCGTCGGCAGCGCCAACCCCGCCGCCAACTGGCTTTTGCCAAACGCCATGGCGAAATCGCGATCCAGGCCCATCACCTCGCCGGTCGAACGCATTTCCGGTCCGAGGATCGGATCGACGCCCAGGAACCGTGCGAACGGGAAGACCGCTTCCTTGACCGCGATATGATCAAGCTGCATCGGCTTCAGGTTGAAGCTGGCCAGCGGACGGCCAGCCATGACTTCAGCCGCGATTGACGCAATCGGCTGGCCAATCACCTTGGCGACGAACGGGACGGTCCGCGAGGCGCGCGGATTGACCTCGATGACGTAGACGGAGCCATCCTTGATGGCGAACTGAACGTTCATCAGGCCGACGACGTTGAGCGCCAGGGCCATGGCGCGCGCCTGGCGGCCCAACTCATCGACCATCTCAGGCGCCAGCGAATGCGGCGGCAGCGAGCAGGCCGAGTCGCCGGAGTGAATACCCGCCTCCTCAATGTGCTCCATGACGCCGCAAATGAACGTGTCCTTGCCATCGGCAAGGCAGTCCACGTCGACCTCGGTCGCGCCCGACAGATAACGGTCGATCAGCAGCGGACGCTTGGCCGACACCGTCAGCTCCGACGGCTGGTCGAGCGTCGCCGATAGGCGGGAAACGTAACGGTCGAGATCGGAGCCGTCGTGCACGATCTCCATGGCGCGGCCACCCAGCACGTACGACGGCCGGATCATAAGCGGGTAGCCGATGCCGTCCGCGACAGCGCGCGCTTCGGCCGGCGAACGGGCAATGCCGCTGTCGGCCTGCTTCAGGCCCAACTCGTCGATCAGCGCCTTGAAGCGGTCGCGGTCTTCGGCGAGGTCGATCGCGTCCGGCGACGTGCCAAGGATCGGCACACCGGCGGCTTCCAGCGCCTCGGCAAGCTTCAGCGGGGTCTGGCCGCCGAACTGCACGATGACGCCCTTGACCGTGCCGTTGCTCTGTTCCGTGCGGATGATCTCAAGCACGTCCTCGGCCGTCAGCGGCTCGAAGTACAGCCGGTCAGAGGTGTCGTAGTCGGTCGAAACCGTCTCGGGGTTGCAGTTGACCATGATGGTCTCATAGCCGGCGCGCGTCAGCGCGAAGCAGGCATGACAGCAACAATAGTCAAACTCGATGCCCTGCCCGATGCGGTTCGGACCACCGCCAAGAATCACGATCTTTTCGCGATCCGACGGCTGCGCCTCGCTCTCCGGCTTGTCAAACAGCGCGCGCTCGTAGGTCGAGTACATGTAGGCGGTAGGCGAGGCGAACTCGGCCGCGCAGGTATCGATGCGCTTGTAAACCGGTGTAACGCCCAGCGCCTTGCGGCGGCTGCGCACCTCGTCCTCGCTGAGCTTGGCCAGCCTGGCGAGCCGCGCGTCCGAAAAGCCCATGCTTTTCAGCATCCGCATCTGGTCTTCCGCTTCCGGCAGACCGTGCGCGATGACGCGCGCCTCGACGTCTATGATCTCCTGCAGCCGCTCGATGAACCACGGATCGAACCGGCAGGCGGCCTGCACTTCCTCGTGCGACAGGCCAAGCCTCAGGGCTTGGCCGACTTTAAGGATGCGGTCCGGCGCCGGACGCCCCAGCGCCGCCCGGATGGCATTCTTGTCGTCGCCCTGGCCCAGTCCCTCGATGGCGATGTCGTCGAGGCCGGTGAGCCCGGTTTCCATCGAGCGCAGCGCCTTCTGCAGGCTTTCCGCGAACGTCCGACCGATGGCCATCGCCTCGCCGACCGACTTCATCGAGGTGGTCAACGTGGTGTCGGCGCCCGGGAACTTCTCGAAGGCGAAGCGCGGAATTTTGGTGACGACATAGTCGATGGTCGGCTCGAACGCCGCTGGCGTGGCCCCACCCGTGATGTCGTTTTCCAGCTCGTCCAGCGTATACCCGACAGCGAGCTTGGCGGCGACCTTGGCGATCGGGAAGCCTGTCGCCTTGGAAGCCAGCGCCGAGGAACGCGACACACGCGGGTTCATCTCGATGACGACAAGGCGCCCGTCGGCCGGATTGACCGCGAACTGCACGTTGGAGCCACCAGTCTCTACACCGATCTCGCGCAGAACAGCCAGCGAGGCGTCGCGCATGATCTGGTATTCCTTATCGGTCAGCGTCAAAGCCGGGGCGACGGTGATCGAATCACCCGTATGCACGCCCATCGGATCGACGTTCTCGATCGAGCAGATGATGATGCAGTTGTCCGCCTTGTCGCGGACGACCTCCATCTCGTATTCCTTCCAGCCGAGGACGCTTTCCTCGACCAGGACCTGATTGGTCGGCGACGCATCGAGCCCGCGCTCGATGATCTCGACGAACTCCTCACGGTTGTAGGCAACACCACCGCCCGTACCACCCATGGTGAACGACGGCCGGATGATCGCCGGAAGCCGCACGTGCTCGAGCCCTGCCAGTGCCTCGGCCATGGTGTGAGCGAGCACCGAGCGCGGCGTCTCCAGCCCGATTCTGGTCATCGCCTCGCGGAAAAGCTGGCGGTCCTCGGCCTTGTCGATCGATTCGGCGCGCGCACCGATCATCTCGACGCCGTAGGCCGACAATACCCCCTGTTTGTGCAGGGCCAGCGCTGTATTGAGCGCCGTCTGCCCGCACATCGTCGGGAGCAGCGCCTCGGGGCGCTCAGCCGCAATAATCTTGGCAACCACCTCGGGCGTGATCGGCTCGATGTAAGTGGCGGCTGCCATCTCGGGGTCGGTCATGATCGTGGCTGGGTTGGAATTCACCAGCACGATGCGATAGCCCTCGGCTTTCAGTGCCTTACAGGCCTGCGTGCCCGAATAGTCGAACTCGC
>JAEZBZ010000035.1 GCA_023412745.1 Pseudomonadota bacterium
CACGCAGGTGGCCGCCGCCAAGAGCGCGATCGGCAACGTCATCTTCGGCCAGGAAACCGTGGTCGAGCATGCCCTGGTGACGATCCTGTGCGGCGGTCACGCGCTGCTGGTCGGTCTGCCGGGCCTCGCCAAGACCAAGCTGGTCGAGACGCTGGGCATCGTGCTCGGCCTTCAGGGCCGCCGCATCCAGTTCACGCCCGACCTGATGCCGTCCGACATCCTCGGCTCGGAGGTGATGGAACAGGACGAGAAGGGCAAGCGCTCCTTCCGCTTCATTCCCGGCCCGATCTTCGCCCAGCTCCTGATGGCCGACGAGATCAACCGTGCCAGCCCCCGCACCCAGTCGGCGCTGCTGCAGTCGATGCAGGAATACCACGTCACCGTCGCCGGCGCGCGCCACGACCTGCCCTCGCCGTTCCACGTCCTGGCGACCCAGAACCCGCTCGAGCAGGAAGGCACCTATCCGCTGCCGGAAGCCCAGCTCGACCGCTTCCTGCTGCAAATCGACGTCGGCTATCCCGACAACGTGGCCGAGCGGCGGATGCTGTTTGCCACGACCGGTGTCGAGGAACGCCGCCTGGAGGCGATCCTGTCGCCGCAGGAACTGATGACGACACAGCGCCTGGTGCGTCAGATTCCGGTGCCTGACAAGGTCGTCGATGCGATCCTGAAGCTCGTGCGCTCGGCGCGTCCGGGGCCTGACGCCAGTGACGAAACCAACCGCTTCGTGGCTTGGGGGCCAGGCCCGCGCGCGAGTCAGGCACTGATGCTGGCGGTTCGCGCCAAGGCGCTGATCGACGGCCGTCTCGCGCCCTCGATCGACGATGTCATCGCGCTGGCCGAGCCGGTGCTGAAGCATCGTATGGCGCCGACGTTCGTAGCCCGCACCGAAGGCCAGGATATCGGCATGATCATCGCCAAGTTGGCTGCGGCATTGGAGTAGGGCGTGGTGGCAGGAGCCGGAGCGGGGCTACAACCGGCACATCCGCGCGATACCGCTTCGGTGTTCGCGCTCGAAGGCGAAGCGCACGGGCTGGCCGATCGCCTGCCCGATCTTTTCGTCGATGCCATGCGCGTATCCAGTACTGTCGCTCACGGCATTCACGGACGCCGTCGCGCCGGTCCGGGCGAGACCTTTTGGCAGTTCCGGCAGTATCAATCGAACGACGCAGCGACGCTGGTGGATTGGCGCCGCTCGGCGAGTTCGGACCATCTCTACGTTCGCGAGCGCGAGTGGGAAGCAGCCCATACCATGTGGATGTGGCCGGACCTGTCACCATCGATGGATTTCCGCAGCGAGCTGTCGGCCACGACCAAGCGCGATCGCGCCATCGTGCTGATGCTGGCCGCCGCCGAACTGCTGGTGCGCGGCGGCGAGCGTGTCGCCTTGCTGGGATTGTCGCGCCCGACCGCGAGCCGTAAGGCCACGACCAAGCTGGCCGAGACGATTGCGCAAAGCGCCGGATTGTCCGCGCTGAAAGAAAGCCTGCCGCCGCCGGAGCGGCTGAGCCGGTTTTCGGGCGTGCTGCTGTTCAGCGATTTCCTTGATCCGCTGGACCTCATCGAGGAGCGGCTCAAGCGGCTCGCGGGCGGAGGCGTGTCGGGTCACATCGTTCAGATCATGGACCCGGCGGAAGAAACGCTGCCCTACCAGGGGCGGACCGAATTTCTCAGCATGGAGGGTTCGGATCGCTGGCTGGCGGATCGCGTCGAGACGCTGAGGCCGCAATATCTGGCGCGGCTTCAGGCGCATCGCGCCGGGCTGGAAGCCATTGCTGCGAAACTCGGCTGGACGTTCCTGCTCCATCATACGGATAAGTCTGCGGCCGAGCCGCTGCTCAGCCTCATCATGCGCCTGCAGAACAGCGGCGGCGATTATCACTGGGCGCAGGCCGGCGCGTCATCGGGAGAAGCGGGATGAGTTTGGGCGCACTTGCGTTTCTCAGTCCCTGGCTTCTGGTTGGTCTGGCCGCCCTGCCGATCATCTACTGGCTGCTGCGAACCGTGCCGCCGCGTCCACGCCAGGTGGCATTCCCGCCGACGCGCATTCTGGTCGGCCTGGAAAACCGCGAGAAGACACCGGCCAAGACGCCCTGGTGGCTGATGCTGATCCGCATGCTCGCCGCCGCTCTGGTGATCCTGGCGCTGGCCGAGCCTGTGTTGAATCCGAGCCGCCAGACGGCTATCGGCGGCACCGGGCCGGTGGTGCTCGTGGTCGATAACGGTTGGGCCTCGGCATCGCGCTGGGCGTTGCGCACGCGCATGGCCGACCGGCTGATCGACGAGGCGGAGGCGCAGAGCCGGCCGGTTGCCATTGTGCCGACCGCATTCACTGGCCGCGCGCCGACAATCCGCATCGAAGCACCGAGCGACGCGCGGTCGGCAGCGGCAGCGCTGCAACCGCAGCCGTTCGCACCCGACCGTGCCGCCGCGGTGGCTGCTCTCGAAACAGCGCTGCGCGGACGGACGGATGCCAGTGTCGTCTGGCTGACCGATGGTATCGATCATCGGCAGGGCACGAGCGAGGTGATCTCCAAGCTCGTGGGCGTGGCGGGCAGCGGGCTCTCCGTCATCGAAACCGGCGCCGGAGACGAGCCCCTGGGACTTGGCGCGAGCGTCGGTTCGGGCGGCAGGCTGGAAGCTGTCGTCGTGCGGACCGGCGGGCAGGCGCGCGAAGGCACGCTGCATGCGATTTCGGCGCGCGGGCAACGGCTCGGCGAAGCGCCGTTCCGGTTTGCGCCTGGCGAGACCGTAGCGCAGGCGCCGTTCGATCTACCCCTGGAACTGCGCAATCAGGTAACCCGCGTCGAGATTTCCGGCGAACCTTCGGCAGGCGCCGTCAATCTGCTCGATGCGCGCTCGCAGTGGCATCGCGTCGGCCTACTGTCGGGCGAAAGCAGCGAGCAGGCGCAGCCGCTGCTGGGGCCGCTGTATTACATCCAGCGCGCGCTCTCGCCATTCGCGGAACTGGTGCAGCCGCGCGACGCCAATCTGGCCTCCGGCGTCAACGAGATCCTGGAACGCAATGCGTCGGTGATGATGCTCGCCGATATCGGGACGATATCGGGCGACGTGCGGACGCGCCTGGACGAGTGGGTGCGCAAGGGCGGCGTTCTGGTGCGCTTCGCAGGGCCGCGACTGGAGAAGGGCGGCGATGATCTGCTGCCGGTTCCGTTGCGCGCGGGCGGCCGCACGCTGGGCGGCGCGCTGTCCTGGTCGACACCCCAGCCTTTGGCGCCGTTCACGGATGACAGCATCTTTGCCGGCTTGGCCATCCCGCCCGATGTGACGGTCAACCGTCAGGTGCTCGCCGATCCGGCGCGCCTCGATGCGAATGTCAAAGTCTGGGCGCGGCTGGCGGATGGTACGCCGCTGGTGACGGCTGCCGCACGCGGTGATGGCCACGTGGTTCTGTTCCATGCCACCGCAAATTCCGACTGGTCGAGCCTGCCACTGTCCGGTCTGTTCGTCGAAATGCTGCGCCGGATCGGTACGATGGCGCGCATGGCCGGCGGCGGTGATGCCGCGACCGTCAACACCGGCGGCACGGGCGCGGCCGAAGCCAATTCCAGTGTTCTGCCGCCGGTCCAACTGCTCGACGGCTGGGGTGTGCTGAAGCCGCCGCCGCCGACCGCGCAGGCGTTGGCGATCGCTGATCTCGGCAAGGCGACGCCGAGCGCGGAGCATCCGCCGGGCTATTACGGTGCGCAGGGCGCGCCGCGCGCGCTTAACGTCATCGCGCCGCAGGCGACGCTGACGGCATTGCCCGGCCTGCCCGCAAACGCGGAACGCCGGGCTTACGAAGGGCAGTTCTCGCAGCCATTGAAGCCGTCTCTGCTGGCGATCGCGCTGGGGCTGCTGTTCATCGACATCCTCGCCGTCATCCTGCTTCAGCTTGGTGGTATGGGCTGGAGAGCGATGCGTCCGGCGGCCCGCACGGCCGCTGTCATCGCGATGGCCCTGGGGCTGATGCACGTCGCGCCGTCGCCGGGTGAAGCGCAAATAGCCGGTCCATCCGGTCCGCAGGCGTTCCCCGGCGCTTCAGGCAATGACCTGCTGGCAATGCGCGCGACCGGGAAAGTCACTTTCGGCTATGTCCTGACTGGCGATCCAGGTACCGACGAGGTCAGCCGCAGCGGCCTGATCGGCCTCGGCAAGATGCTGACCATGCGCACGGCGGTGGAGCCGGGTGATCCGATCGGCGTCGATATCGCCAACGACGAGATTGCCTTCTTCCCGGTGCTGTACTGGCCGGTTCCGGCCAATGCCAGCACGCTGTCCGAAGCGACGCTGGCCAAGATCGACGCCTACATGAAGCAAGGCGGCATGATCATTTTCGACACGCGTGATTTCGGCCAGGGCATGCCGTTGGGCCTGAGCATGCAGAGCGGCAATTCCGGAACGGCGCTGCAGCGTCTGCTGGGGCGACTCGATATTCCGCGGCTGGAACCGGTTCCAGAAGGGCATGTGCTGACCAAAGCCTTCTACCTGCTGCGCACGTTCCCCGGGCGCTGGGATGGCGGACAGCTCTGGGTGGAAGCCGATAGCAGCGACGGCGACGACGATGGCCGCAGGGCGCGCCATTCCGACGGCGTGACCTCGATCCTGGTGACATCCAACGATTTTGCGTCGGCCTGGGCGCTCGATGACCGCAACCGGCCGATGTACCCGACGGTGCCCGGAGGCGAGAGCCAGCGGGAGCAGGCCTTCCGCACCGGCATCAACATCGTCATGTACGCGCTGACCGGCAACTACAAGGCCGACCAGGTGCACGTGCCCGCTCTGCTGGAGCGGCTCGGACAGTGAGGTTCCGCGTAGAATGAACTGGTCCATCGACTTTTCGCCGATGCTGCCATGGCCCTTCATCTGGGCCGCGGCTGCCGTCGCCGTGTTGTTGACCGGATTGCTCATCTGGCGTCGGTCGCGTGGGACGGCGCTGCGGGCAATGGCTCTGGCGGCGCTGATCATCGCCCTGGCAAACCCGACGCTGCGGCAGGAAGAACGCGAAAACCTCGGCAATATCGCCATCGTGGTGATGGACGAAAGCCTCAGCAACACGCTGGCCGGCCGGCCGGATCAGGCGCGTGCCATCCGTGAGGACCTGGAAAACAAGCTCGGCCGCATTCCCGGACTGCAGACGCGCTGGGTCGACTCCTCGCGCGCTGATCGCGAGGGCGGCGGCTTGGGCACGCAACTGTTCGAAGATCTCAACAAGGCGCTGGCCAATACGCCGCCGGATCGCCTGTCCGGCGTAATCATGGTCACGGATGGCCAGGTACACGACGTGCCCAAGTCGGCCGCGGCTCTTGGGTTCGATGCGCCGGTGCACACGCTGCTGACTGGCCGCCCGGACGAGTTCGACCGCCGCATCGAGGTGCTGGCGGCGCCGAAGTACGCCATCGTCGGTCAAACCCGCAACGTCGAGATCGCCGTGCGCGAGGCCGGCCGTCCGACACGTCAAGGTGAGACGGTGACGCTGCGCGTGCGCCGCGAGGGCCGCGCCGATGAAATCCGCCGGGCGGAAATCGGGCGCCGGGTCGCGATCCCGATGCAGTTTCCTCATGCCGGCCAGAATATCCTAGAGGTCGAGCTGGAGACCACGCCGGGCGAACTCACGTCGGCCAACAACCGTGTTGTGATCGCCGCGGAGGGTGTGCGTGAGAACCTGCGCGTGCTGCTTGTTTCGGGCGAACCCCATGCCGGCGAGCGCACATGGCGCAACCTGCTCAAGTCCGATGCGGCGGTGGATCTGGTCCACTTCACCATTCTGCGGCCACCGGAGAAGCAGGACGGCACGCCGATCAATCAGCTCTCACTGATCGCATTCCCGACGCGCGAGCTGTTCAGCCAGAAGATCCGCGAATTCGACCTGATCATCTTCGATCGCTATCAGCATCGCGGCATTCTGCAGCTTATGTACTACGACAACATCGCCCGTTACGTGGAGCAGCACGGCGGCGCGCTGCTTGTGGCGGCCGGTGACGACTATGCCGGCCAGAGCAGCCTCGTGCGCACGCCGCTGGCGCCGGTTTTGCCTGCGACGCCGACCGGGCGCGTCCTGGAGCAGCCGTTCAAGGCCATGCTGACCAGCGACGGTATCAAGCATCCGGTGACCCGTGGGCTTCCCGGTGCCGATGAAAAGGATCCGACCTGGGGCCGATGGTTCCGGCAGGTGGATGTCCGTCCCGAGAGCGGTCGCATCGTCATGAACGGCGCGGAGGAAAAGCCGCTGCTGCTGCTCGACCGCAAGGGCCGTGGCCGCGTCGCGTTGCTGACGTCCGACCACGCATGGCTATGGGCGCGCGGCTATGAAGGTGGCGGGCCGCATACCGATCTGCTGAGGCGGCTGTCGCACTGGCTGATGAAAGAGCCGGACCTCGAAGAGGAACGGCTGACGGCCTCCGCGCGCGGTCTCAAGCTGACCATCCAGCGACGCTCGATGGAGCCCAGTGTGCCGCCGGTGAGCGTGTTGGCGCCGGGCGGTGGCGCATCAGAACTGACATTGGAGGCAGCCGGTCCGGGTCTGTGGCGTTCGACCGTCGATGTGCAGGAGCCCGGCCTATACAAGATGCAGACGATGTCGACGACCGGCGACCTGACCGCGATCGCGCATGCCGGCGTGGAAGATCCACGAGAGATGTCAGAGGTGACCGCGACAGACCAGAAGATGCGGCCGCTAGGCGACGCGACCGGCGCCGGTGTGTTCTGGACGCGCGGTGGCGGCATGTTCTCCAGTGCCGATCCGGCGGCTGTGGATGTGCCGCGTATTACCATGATGTCGTCGGCGCGGGTGCTGGCTGGTTCCGGCTGGATGGGCCTCAAGGACCGCGAAGCCTACGTGACGCGCGGCGTCAAGCTGACGCCGATGTTTACCGGGTTCCTGGCGCTCTCCGCTATGCTGTTCCTGATCGCGATGGCGTGGTGGCGCGAAGGGCGATAAGTAACGCCGTTCGCCGGCCACGTGCGTTGCCAGGCGCGCGCGGAGACTTCCGTCGGCCAGGCGATGCTCCGCACACAAGAACGAGCGGAGGATACGCATGGCGGTCAGTTCACCCATCGGCTTCGTCGGTATAGGCAACATGGGCGCGCCGATGGTGCGCTGTCTCGCCAAAGCCGGCTATTCGGTCCTGGTCCATGACACGCGCGGTGACGCGACAGCGCAATTCCGCGATGCGAGCCTTGCGGTTCGCGTCGCCGAAAGCGCGATGCAGATCGGTGCTGACTGCGCCACCGTCATCACCATGCTGCCGGACAGCAAGATCGTCAGGGCGGCGGTCCTGGGCAACGATCGCGCGCAAGGCTTCGCGGCACAGATGGCAGCCGGCGGGCTCATCATCGACATGAGTTCGTCGTTTGCGCCGCAAACGCAGGCGCTGGGCGCTGAACTCGGACTGCGCGGCATAGGCCTGATCGACGCCCCCGTATCCGGCGGCGTGCCGAAGGCGGTTGCCGGAACGCTGGCGATCATGGCGGGCGGAGCGCCGGAGCTGATTGATCGTGCCGCGCCGATCCTGGAAGCCATGGGGCACATCCATCGCACCGGACAGCTGGGCTCCGGGCACGCCATGAAGGCGCTCAACAACTACGTGTCAGCGGCCGGGCTTATCGCCACCTGCGAGGCGTTGGTGATCGGCCAGCGTTTCGGCCTCGATGGCGCGGTGATCACGCAGGTGCTCAACGCTTCGACGGGGCGCAACAACACGACCGAGAATAAGGTCGAGCGTTACATGCTGAGCGGCAAGTTCGATTCCGGCTTCGCGCTGGCTCTGATGGAGAAGGACGTCGGCATGGCGCGTGCGCTGGCTGGTGAGCTCGGCTGTGCGGCTGAGGAACTGGCGCTGGTGCACGATCTGCTGGGCGGGGCGCTGGCGAGGCTCGGCAGCGGCGCCGATCACACGGCGATGTATCAGGCCGTTGCGGACCGCGCGGACTGACGGCAAGCCCGGCGCCGCGTGCCTGATGGCATATCGCGGCGCCGGTTCAGACGTGACTTACAGCAACGCAAATTTCGCGATGAACAGGACGGACAGGACCGCGACGGCTGCGCTGACGTCGCTGACCCGCCCGGCGAGCAGCTTGATGCCCGCGTAGCTGATGAAGCCGAACGCAATGCCGTGCGCGATAGAGAACGTCAGCGGCATCGCGGCGACGGTTACGACGGCCGGCACGAATTCCGTCGCGTCAGAGAAGTCCACTTCCTTGATCGCCGACATCATCAGGCACGCGACATAGACCAGCGCGGGAGCGGTTGCGAAGGCGGGGATCGAGCCCGCAAGCGGGGCAAAGAACAGCGCGGCTAGGAACAGTACCGCGACGGTGACGGCGACGAGGCCGCTACGGCCACCGACATTCACGCCGGCAGCACTCTCGATGTAGCTCGTCGTCGTCGAGGTGCCGAGAGCAGCACCCGCCATCGCTGCGGTGGAGTCCACAGTCAGCGCCTTTTTGATCCGGGGCAGCTTGCCGTCCTTATCGACGAGCCCGGCCTTGTGCGCGACGCCGATGAGCGTGCCGGTGTTGTCGAAAACGTCAACGAAGAAGAACGTGAAAACGATCGCGATCAACCCGACCTCCAGGGCACCCATTATATCCATCTGGAGAAAAACGGGCGCGACGGACGGCGGCATCGACACGACGCCACCGAACTGATTGACGCCCGCGAAAATGCCGGCAATCGCAACGGCGAGGATGCCAATGATGATCGCACCCGGCACGCGACGCGCATCCAGCGCCACCATCAGGATGAATCCGGCGACGGCGAGCAGAACCGGCACGCTCTTCAGGTCGCCGATGGTGACCAGCGTGGCCGGATTGGCCTGGATGATACCGGCGCTTTTCATGCCGATGATCGCGAGAAACAATCCGATTCCCGCGGCGATGGCGAATTTCAGGGATTGCGGAATACTGTTTATCACCCATTCGCGGATATTCGTCAGGCTGACAATAAGGAACAGGATGCCGGACAGAAAGACGGCGCCGAGCGCCACTTGCCAACTGTGTCCCATGCCCAGCACGACGCCATACGTGAAGTAGGCATTCAAACCCATGCCGGGGGCCAGCGCGATCGGGTAGTTCGCATAGAGGCCCATGAAGGCCGATGCGAAGGCCGCTGCCAGACAGGTCGCCACGAACACGGCACCCTTGTCCATTCCGGCGTCTGCCAAAATCGTTGGATTAACGAAAATGATGTAGGCCATCGTCATGAATGTCGTGACGCCAGCCACCAGTTCGGTGCGTACGTTCGTACCGAGCTTATCCAGCTCAAAATAGCGTTCCAGCATAGTGTCCCCCGAATGCCGACTCGATCACAGATTGCAAATTTAAACCTTTGCCAATACTCGAAACAGCTTTTAGCAGCGGTTTTTGCGCCTATATCGTAAAGGTACGCTCAGGCTTTCGCTGGCGACATAACTGGCGGCGGGCCCTAACGACACGTGACGCAGAGGCGCAGCATGATGCCTTATCGACGGTGGGTCTTCGCAGGCTGGGCTTTGGTCGGCATCATAATGGCGGCGTCTCCGGCCTTGGCCGGTTGCCGTGATCGCGCCGCCGCGGGGGTATCTTGGACCGACTGCGATAAGTCGAGCATTATGCTGGCGCGGGAGAACCTGACCGGCGCCGAGCTGGCGAAAACCGACTTCAGCGGGACCAATTTGACCGGGGCTAATCTCGCCCGGGCCGATCTCACCAAGGCCAATCTGACATATACGACCCTAAAAGGCGCCGACCTGAGCGGCGCAACGCTGGCAAACGTGATTGGGGTCAGGACCCGCCTCGGTGGTGCGCGCCTCATCGGTGCCAAGCTGACCAAGGCGGAGTTTCTGCGCGCCGCGATGGAAGACGCGGATCTGACCAATGCCGATTTGTCGTCCGCCCAGCTCATCCGGGTCGATCTGCGCAATGCCAATATGGCCGGTGCAAATCTTAACTACGCCAATCTGGCACGCGCCGACTTGCGTGGCGCCAAAGTCAATGGGGCAGATTTCTCGACCGCATATATGCTGCGGACGCGTATTGAAGGTGTTGATCTCAGTGGCGCCAAAGGCTTGCGCCAGGAACAGCTCGATCATGCCTGCGGAGACAATGCCACGAAATTATCTCCCGGGCTGAAGGTTCCTGAGAATTGGCCATGTGTAATGGAATAAGACGGGATATATGCGTCGGTCCTGTTTTGTAGGCCGGGAATGCGGATAAGCCCTTTATTTATTCAACGTGATCCTTTAAATCGCAGGTTCTGTATTGGCGTCTGGCTTTGATCCTCGCCATAACGCAATCCCATTGAACAAAGCGAAAGGACGGCAGGCGAATGGCCAGCGTAAATGTGGATAAGATGTCGCTTAAGGAGCTTCTGGACCTGGAGGCGAAGCTTGAAAAGGCTATCGCAGCCGCGCGCGATCGTGAACGCAGCGAAGTCAAACAGAAGATCGAAGCGATTGTCCAGAACGCCGGTTTTTCCCTCGGTGAATTGTTCAGCAGCGGCCGCGCCAACCTGACCAAGGGCAAGACCGTGGCGGCCAAATACATTAATCCCGACAACAAGTCCGAGACTTGGAGCGGCCGCGGCCGCAAGCCTCGCTGGCTGACGGCGAAGCTCGACAAGGGCGGCAAACTGGAAGACTTCTCTGTCCGCTAAGGACGCGAACGTCGGACGGGGGCGTCCCCGTCCGACATTGTCTGCGAGCCACGGTTCGCAAGGCGTGGGCCAGACGGCATACCTCGAGGTCAGAGTTGTTCCGCGGTGATCGGCGTGATCCCGAACGGAGCGGTAGATTATTGTCCCGCTCTAATCTTTTGTGCTTTTCATAAATATTATCTAACAGCTAAAATCTGGATTGGGCTGCCAGATTTATTGCGCGATTTGCTGTTGGTTAGCAGGTGTCAGCCGTGCGATTATTGCGTATTGGTCCAGAACTCGCTGTCGGAACGGGCTTTCTGAAGTTTGGCGCGTCAAGAGGCGTCGATTTTCTCCAAGAGATCCGCGCGCGGGATCGAAAAGTCGGACGCGATCCAGAGATCTTCGAGCGCGCGCAGGGTCGTGCCGACTTGCGGCCCAGCCGGGACGCCGGCAGCGAGGACATCGGCCCCCGTCAGCGGAAACTTCGGCGCTTGCCATCGATCAGGAAGGGTCACCAGCGCTGCGCCTGGGGCATGTTCGGGTTCGAAATCCGACTGAGCCCACCCGAGCAGTACGAGATCGCGGTATTTTTCCGGACCTAGCCGATAGAGCCAAACCTTGGCGGCTCCCTCGTCAAGGCCAGGGCGCAGCTTTGGCGGCGCGGCGGCTGCCAGCGCCAGCACCGCGAATTCTGCTGTCGACAGACGCAGGCGGTCGCGCAGCCGCTCCGCATCTTCCGGGATGGCGATGCTGAGCGCGGCCAGGCGCAAGGTCGCGTTTGGGGGAGAGCCGAGCGTCGCCTGGATCGCTGCCAGCCGGCGCATCCGTTCCACGCGCGGCGCCACCGGCAGAACGGCGGTGAGAATGCCGAAATCGCGCATGACGCCGATGATCTCGGGACCGCGCCGTGCCGCCAGCAGCCGGGTCAGTTCTTGATGGATGCGCTCGCTCGACAACCGGGCAAGGCCGTCGCGCTGGCGTACGGTGGCCGCGAGGCCCGGTCCGTCCGGTTCGCCCGCCGCGTAAACGGCAGTCATCCGGAAGAAGCGCAGGATTCTTAGATAATCCTCGCGAATACGTTCGTCTGCGTCGCCGATGAAACGGACTCGGCGCGCCTGCAGGTCCGCATAACCCTGCAGAGGGTCATGTACCGTGCCGCTGGCGTCGCAGTACAGCGCGTTCATCGTGAAGTCGCGGCGTCGCGCGTCGGCCGCCCAGTCATCGGTGAACGCGACGGTGGCATGCCGCCCGAAGCTCTCCACGTCCTCGCGCAGGGTGGTGATTTCGTAGGGCACATGATCCGCGATCAGCGTGACCGTGCCGTGCGCGACACCCGTCGGGATCGCCTTCAGGCCAGCATTAGCCGCCAGCCGCATAACCTGTTCAGGCGGCGCTGGTGTCGACAGATCGACGTCGGTGACGGGCAGGCCGAGAAGCGCATTGCGCACGACGCCGCCGACCGCGCGGACCTCGACGCCCGCAGCCTTGAATGCGTTAAAAATAGCTTGCGTCTCGCGGCGCGTCAGCCACTCCGCGTCACTCAGGTCTGGCGGCGAAGCGCTGCCCGGCGCCATGTGCGAGCGTCCTTACTTGATTTCGCCCGGTTGGATCTTGCCATCGCGGAACACCGGCGGCTGATAGGTTTGGCCGGGCTTGCCACCTGATGTCGAGCCAAAGATGACGAGCGTGATCACGACGAGGGCCGCGCCGGCCGCGACCAGCCAGACAATTGGCGCATCATCCAGCAGTTTGACTTCCCCCTCGCCGCCGTCCATGCGATGGCGCAGATAGACGAAGGCGACGTAGAGAATAGTCGGCAGCAAGAACAAAAGCATGTTCTCGATGATAATTCGGATCATTCAGCCGACATCCTCTCGTGCAGATTCTTAATGATGCCCGCGGTTGCCCCCCAGATATAGCGATCCCCGAACGGCATTGCATAATGATGACGCTGCCGGCCGCCCTTCCACTCGCGCGTATGCTTGTGGTGGTTGGCTTTATCCATCAGGAAAGCGAGCGGCACTTCAAACGTATCGGCAACCTCGGATGGGTCCGGCGTCAGCACGAAGTGCGGATCGATCAGCGCGACCAGCGGCATGATGTGAAACCCGGTGCCGGAGCGATAGCTATCCAGATAGCCGAGCGGCTCCACGTACTTCGCTTCGAGGCCGACCTCTTCGTAAGCCTCGCGCAGCGCGGCGGCGGTCGGGCCAGAGTCCGTACCTTCGACCTTGCCGCCGGGAAAGGCGATCTGCCCGGCATGGGTCGGCAATCGCTCCGCGCGCACGGTCAACAGCACGCTCAGGTATTCGCGGGCAATGATTGGCACCAGTACGGCCGCCGGCCGCGGTGGGTCCATGAGCGACAGATCGATCAAAAACTCCGGATTGAGGTCGAAGTCGCTGCGGCCCCAGCTTCGCCCGGTGCGTGGATCGAAAATGGCCTCGCTCGGCGTTTCCGACAGGTGCGCATGCGCATACTGCCGGAACTCGGCGGCGGTCAATTCGGGCAGGTGGCGGGTGGTCATGCTGGGCATGGCCGCAACATGGCCTTTCGCCGGACATAGTGCAACAAAGGAACCATGCCGGCGGATGATACTCCGCCGGCATGTATTGATCTGCTACTCTGCCGCAGCCCTGTGACTCGCCAGAACCTGATCGGCAAGCCGCCCGGTGATCTCGGTCAGGTGATCGAACTTCGCTGTGAACGTGCCGACACCCGCGGTGACCGAGCGCAGTTCAACGATCAGGTCGTCCATCTCGGATTCGGGAATGTGCGCCTGGACGACATCCCAGCCCGGCCACCCCGGCCGGCTGTCGAAGCCGAGGATCTGGCCCCTGCGCTGCGGGATGATGCCGTTGATCTTCGCGGTTGCCTCCGAGGGGACCGCGATATCGACCGACATGACGGGTTCGAGCAGCACCGGATTGCATTGCGGCATGCCCTCGGCCATGCCGATGCGTCCGGCCTGGCGGAACGCCATGTCCGAGGAGTCGACCGTGTGGAAACTGCCGTCGGTCAGCGTGACGGCGATGTCCACGACCGGAAAGCCGAGCGGCCCCTGCTTGAGATAATCCTCGACACCGATTTCGACCGACGGAATGAACTGCCGGGGCACCACGCCGCCAGTGATGGTCTCGGAGAACTGGAACCCAGAACCGCGCGGCAGCGGTGCGATATCGATCACTACGTCACCGAACTGGCCATGGCCGCCGGATTGCTTCTTGTGCCGGCCACGGACGGTCGCGCTTTTGCGGATAGTTTCCTTATAGGGAACCTGCCGCCGTTGCTTTTCGACGGTGACGCCGTATTTCCGATTGAGGCGTTCCAGCGCGACCCGCAGATGCATCTCGCCCTGGCCCAGCAGCAAGAGCTGATGCGTATCGGCGTTGTGCTCGACCGAGAGTGAGCTGTCTTCCTCGATCAGCTTGGCCAGCGCTGCCGACAGTTTGACCTCGTCCTTGCGATCCTTCAGCGCCAGGGCGATGCCATAGACGGGTTTGGGTGACGCCGGCGTTTCGAGCTGCTTGATCGGCGCCTTTTCGGTGGTGATCGTGTCGCTGGTCTTGATGTGTTCGAGACGGCCGAGCGCGACGGTGTCTCCTTCTTTGACGCCAGACCGCTTCCTGGTTTCCTGGCCATTCATGCTGAACTGGCCTGCTATGCGATCCTCGCCGCCCGGGCCGGTGACGGTCGCGTTGTCCGGCAATTCGCCGGCCAGCACGCGGGTCACCGACAGCTTGCCACCGTGTGGCGTGTAGTAGGTTTTCAGCACGTAACCGGCCGAGTGCGCGCCATCAAGGCCGAGCCGCTTGCGCGTTGCGCTGACGAACGGGGCGTCATGGCGCAGTGCCTTCAGTAGCCGGACGATGCCGTTGCCGCGTTCGGCACAGCCTAGCAGCACCGGGCAAATGAGACCGTCGCGCAGCTCCTTCGACAGATCGTCGAACACGCGGTCGCGCGGTGGCTGCATGTCGGAGAGAAGCTGTTCCATCAGCTCGTCGTCGTAGTCGGCGAGCTGCTCCAGCATGTGGAAGCGCGCCTCCTGCTCGCGTTCGAGCACGCCCTGCGGCAGCTCGATCACTTCCGATGGCGCGTGCTCGCGGTAGACGAAGGCGCGCTCCAGCGCCAGATCGACGAAGCCGGTGGCAATGCCGTTCTCCCAGATCGGGATCTGGCGCAGGACGAGCGGCTTGGTGCTGGCTGGCTGCAATAACGGCAGGATATCGCGCACGCCCGTGTTGAACGTGTCGATCTTATTGAGGAACAGCATGTGCGGAATGCCGCGATCCTCAAGTTGCTTGAGGATGAGTTGCAAGGCAGGCACGCGCTTAGCATCTGGCTCGCAAACCACGACGGCGAGGTCGCAAGCTGTCAGCGCGGCAGCGCTTTCGGACTGGAACTCAACTGATCCTGGGCAGTCGATGAACGTGAAATGGTCGCCCAGATAGTCCAGGTCGGCGACATTGAGCTCGGTGCTCATGCCATGCGCGCGCGCCTCCGGACTGGCGTCACCGACAGTCGAGCCCTCGGATGTGCGGCCCTGCCGGGTGATGGTGCCGCTGCGCGCGAGGATGGCTTCGAGAAGGGTAGTCTTGCCGCTGAGGAAAGGTCCGACCAGTGCGATGCACCGGGCGGAGCGGCCGTTGGTATCGGCAGTTTGCCCCATGAGCTTCCTCCTAATCCCAGGCGAAGCCGCGCTCACCGCGCGCCCCGCGCCTGGTCCAGAGGAGCGCGGCAGGATAACCATGTTCGCGCCGCGCGTTTCCAAGCGCAAGAGCGATTCGCATCACAGCGGCGATTGCGTGTTGTTGACTGCCGTCTCACTTTGAGGGTGTACAGGCCGACTTTGGGCCAGTCGCCGTTGTCTCGATGGTGGGATTGACGTGGGGGCAAATCTATCCAGGGTGGCAGGCAGCCGATGCTCGCAGCGCAGCATTTCCGGATGCATTGCAAAAACTCTGTGATCAACCCAAGTAACGAAAAAATCATATTGACGCGCGACAATAATGTCGCAACATAACCATGTTGGAACTATGATGGGCCAGACGGCGTTTTTGCGGTGTTGATCGTCAAGCTAGAGGCGGGCGCCATGGGTATCGAGAAGCTGAATAAGGCCGCGAATGCAGCCGGTTACGCGATGGCAAACTCGGAAGATCTGCTCGTTCCAACAGCCGCTGACAAGAAGTCCGAAGGTCCGGCTTGGCGCCCGGCTACTCCGGCGCGCGTGGTCAGGGGCGAAGAAGCCCCGACGCCCCCCGTCGGTGCGACGGCCGCGTTCCGTGACTGGTGGTTTTCACTTTCGGGTAAGGCTACGGCCTGATGTTTCGGAGATTGCTGCCGAGGGCGCAGTCTCCTTATTCTCCCCATTCAACCAATTGAGTACCTGCGCGTGTGCGGGCGCGATCCAAAAGTGACCCTGGTTCTCCAGGCACATCGTTTCCGCGCCCGGTATGAGTTGGGCTAAACGGGTGATCGCCGGGTTCGGAACGATGCCATCGCCCTCGCCAATCCAGATCCGCGTGCGCGCTGTGATCGATTCGGGATTGATGTCCCACGGGCTGGAATAGATCTGCAAATCGATAACGGATCCTAATGCACCCGGCGCCAGCCCCGCGGAGAACGTCCGCGCGAGGTGATCTTGCAGCCCAGTCGTGGCCAGGAGCTTGCGGTCGGCTTCGCATGTGCCAAGCCCGAGCGAGCGCACAGTTGGCCCAGGCGCGACGCGCAGCATGGCGGCGAAGGTCGCAAACGCACTTCGGATCAGCCACGGCCGCGGTCCGGCAACCGTGAAGGAGAAGCGGTGTCTCGTGCCGATACCCCGTAGCGCATCGGGGCCGGCCAAAGGCCCCACGATGGGCCCCACCGGCACCACGAGCGCCAGGGCGTCAACGCGATCGCCAAGGACAGCCGCGGCGGCCGTCGCATAAGGCCCACCGCCCGACAGTCCCAGAACGGAAAACCGCTCCAGTTTAAGTGCGTCCGCGAAGGCCGCGGCGTCTTCCGCCCATGCGGACAGCGACGGGCGCGGATGTGGATCGGTAAGGCCGTAGGCCCAGCGGTCCGGCGCGATCAGGCGTAGGTTGGCACGCACGGCTGCGTCGTGCGCCATTGCGTACATGAAACGCGAGCCGGGCGTTCCGTGTAGCGCCAAAACTGGACGTCCCAGAGCCATGCCGTATTCCCGCCAGGCGAAGCGGCGCCCATTGCGCAAGTGTAATGTGTGATCGGCGGGCGCGGCGGACGTGCTTTCGGACATCGATGGAAAGCCTTTCTGCTCAACAACTGTTGCGGCGTGGGAAACAAACTGTTGTCGCGGATTAGCGTACTCACGGACCTGTGAGTGTCCTTGACCTGCTCTCACGATTGACGGAGCAAGCGCAAGGATGCCAGCTAAGCCAAACACGTCGCCTTCATTGTCGACGTGAAATAGCTAATCTTAGGAGTTGTCTGGATGATGATACGTGCTCTTTCAGTGGCCGCAATAATCGCGGTGGGTGCGACTGCAGTCTATGCCCAGAGCGCGGCGATCGGTCAGCGCAAGGACGCGATGAAGGCAATCGGCGCCGCCGCCAAGGAGCCAGGCGCCGTCCTGAAGGGACAGTCGCCTTTCGATCTGCAGAAAATCCAGGCGTCGCTGGTTGTCTACCAGGAACAGGCGGCCAAGCTGAAGGATCTCTGGCCGGATGACTCCAAGACCGGCGACACCAAGGCCTCTCCGGCCGTGTGGGAACGCAAGGAGCAGTTTCTGGCGCTCGTGACCAAATTCGGCGCCGACGCCAAAGCCGCATCGGCCGCGATCACCGACGAGGCCAGCTTCAAGGAGAACTGGCCCAAGGTCATGAGCAACTGCGGCGGTTGCCATAAGGAGTATCGCCAGTAAGACTGGTTGCGCTGGCCTGACTGGCGCTGGCCGCATTGAGGCCGGTTGCCAGTTCGGCCATTTGGCCGGCGCAGGTTTGCTGCATCCGCGCATAGGGAGGCTGGACGATTTTCTCTCGCCGCTCACGCTTCGGGCCATGGCTGTCGGTGCTGCTGTTTTTGGCGGCGGCCGGGGCCATCGCGTTTTACGTCCTGACCATGCCGTCGACGATCGCTGCCAGCGCTCTGGCAGCGCATACGCCGAACCTTGCCAACGGCGAGACCATGTTCAACGTCGGCGGTTGCGTGTCCTGTCACGCCACACCCGGCCAGGAGGACAAGACGCGGCTTGGCGGTGGCTTGGCGCTGCATTCGCC
>JAEZBZ010000253.1 GCA_023412745.1 Pseudomonadota bacterium
GATATCATCATCAGTATGTGCGAGGTTTGTCATGGCCTCTACTATATGTGTGCCTTCGCTGGTGCACAAACTCTGCGGCAGCGAAAGTGTTCACAATATGGAGTGCGGCGAATGCCGACCTCCGCCAGCTACTGAGGACCACTATACGGTGAACAACAAGCGTACCGGCAGGCAATCATGACGCAGCAGACCAGCGCAACGACCGCGCGAATCCAGGGGCTCGATGCCATGATCGCCGCTGCCAAGGGCGATCGCCTTCCTCCCGTGGAAGCGTGGCACCCCCCCTACTGCGGCGACATCGGCATGCGCATCGCCGCAGACGGCACCTGGTACTACCAGAACAGCCCCATCGGACGCATCGCCCTAGTCAAGCTGTTCTCCCGCATTCTCCGCAAGGATAGCGACGGCCGAACCTATCTGGTCACGCCGGTCGAGAAGGTCGATGTGGCCGTGGATGATGCGCCATTCCTGGCGGTTGAAATGCAGGTCGAAAACCGCGGACGCGAGCAGCAGCTCATTTTCCGCACCAACGTCGACGACGTGGTGACGTGCGGAGAAAACCACCCGCTGCGGTTTGTCAGCGAAGCGGCTGACGGCGGCCTCAAGCCGTACCTTCTGGTGCGCGGCCGTCTGGAAGCCCTGGTCACGCGTTCACTTTACTATGATCTTGTCGAACTAGCCGGGGACGGCTCGGGCGACCACGCCGGCCACCTCGGCATTTGGAGTGGCGGCGTGTTTCATCCGCTCGAGGCCGCGACTTAACGGCAGTGGCGGCCTACTGATGGCGCCCGGGGCGCAGCCAAGGCGGCCCGGGCGCATACCAGTCGATCGCAAAATCGATGAAGGCGCGCACTTTCGCCGACAAATGCAGGCGGTGCGGATAAACCAGATGCACAGCCAGCGGGTAAGCTGGCCGCTCGCCCAGCACTTCCACCAGATCCCCCCGCGCCAGGTCCCGCGCCACCACGAACTCTGGACACAGGCCGATGCCAAGTCCGTTGAGGATCGCCTGACGCACGGCCGGCGCACTGTTCACGCTGAGACTTGGTGTGATGCGGATGTTGACTACATCGCCATTGCGGCGGAAGCGCCAGACGTTGCGGCCGCGGATGTTGGTGTCTGCGATACAGTTGTGTGCGGACAGGTCCTCAGGGCGCTCCGGGCGCCCGCGACGCTTCAGGTAATCTGGCGACGCGCACGCCAGGATGGGCATGTCGCACAAACGGCGCGCGATCAGTGAAGATTCGTTGAGTTCTGAAATGCGCAACGCGACCTCGAAGCCTTCCCCGACCAGATCGACGATGCGATCCGCCAGCAGAATATCGAGTTCGATGCTTGGAAACACATGCTGGAAGGCAGCCGCCATCTCCAGCAGCTCCAACTCGCCGAACACCTGCGGCGCGGTTAGGGTCAGGAGCCCACGCGGCTGACCGGAGTTGCTGCGCACGGAATCATCGAGCGCTTCGAATTCGACCAGCACCTCGCGGGCCCGATCGCGATAGGCGCGGCCGACCTCGGTCAGCCCGACGCGTCGCGTCGTCCGATTGAGCAAACGGGCACCCAGACGCCGTTCCAACTCGCCGATATGCTTTGAAACAAGGGCCTTCGACTTTCCAAGCCGCTCGCCTGCTGCAGTAAAGCTATCGGTGTCGACCACGGCCAGGAATGTGCGAATGAGGTCGAGACTATCCATCTATTGGCAATGATTAGTGGCAAATGGCGAAAAAACCGAATCATTGAACACGCGACAACAACGTCCTTGCCGCCGGTGTATACGTAAAATTTCCCAGAAAGAAAGCCTTTATTCTGCTTACTGCGCATTTTCCTCGCGTACGAGCTCATTATCACCGTCGACGCCGCGCAACGAACGACGTGGTAGGGTTACCGAAACCACAGCAACAAGACGTGAATACCGCCGACGGCTTGCATCGCCGACGGATTTTCCGACATCGGAAACGCCACCAGACGACGATGCCTAGTGCAACACGATCTCGCCATCCACAAAGCGAACTTCGCTCGGGTGGATGAGCTGGCTGTGCGCAACGCGGACCCTGAACAGCTTGCCGTCCAGGTTCTCAGACCAAAACGCGAGGAAGCCGATCAGCTTTGGAAAGCTCGGATGCAAATCGTAGTCCTGCCAAACATAACTCTGCAGCAGGGTTGGAAAATCTGGCATGCGATAGAGGATCTCGGCTGTCGTGAGACTGTAGCCATTGAGCTGTGCGGCAAAGCTGGAATCGACCATGCAGGTCTCCCTCAAGAAGTCCTTCTCATTCCACACACGACTCCAACAAGGGTAGCGCAAACAACGCCCCGTGCAACAGTGTTTATCATTCAATTTCAATACACTCGCAGCACCCACAGCTGCTGCTAGCAATCCCTTCCATTCAAACCGCGACACGACGCCATAGGCATGAAGCCCCACCAGCCCCTGCGCTGCCTCACTGCCAACACGTTTGCCATGAGCAGTGCGGCGTTCGTCCGCTGACTGCATGACGATCGCCGCTTGTGAGGAGAATGCCGCTTGATGAGCAATCTGGAAATTGCACGCGAAAGCATCCTCGGCCATGCCGTGGCCTTTGCCAGCGCGCATGGCATCAAATCCCTGTCACTTGGTGGCGTCGCGCGCGAGCTTGCCGTCCCGAAAAGCCGGCTGTTCGATATCTTCCCGTCCAACGACGCCTTGCAGCTCGCAGTTCTCGATCACGCGGCGACCCTCTTCGGCCGGGAAGTCATCGACGCAGTCCCGCAAACGCCAGGAGGCGCTACGCGCATTACCGCGCTTTTTACAAGATGGCTGAACTGGTCGCGCTCGCCGCGCCTCAGCCGCAGTTGTCCGTTTGTGCAAGCCAGCGCCGAGGGCACCGACCTGCCACCGCTGATAAAGGCCAAGCTGAGTGAAATTCTCGACCAGTGGACCTCAATCCTGCGGGATACTGTCGAGGAGGCCAAGGCCAGCGGCGGCTTGCGCTCCGACCTCAACAGCGACCAGTTCGTTTTCGAGTTGTACGGTCTTTACCTGTCGCATCACTTTTGGCATTGGTCGATGCGAGACGCCACCGCCCGTGACAAGACGATGAAGGCATTCGATCGCCTGATGGGAGACGCGCGCTAAGGCGCCTAGCTTGAAGAAAATTACGGTGGCCTTGCGTTTCGCCGCCAGACGTCGCACATTCAAAGCTCGTTCCGAGGGGGGCCGGTGGAAGCTGGCTGAGATGGCGCTGAGGATCCCGCGCCGCCACCCTTTGAACCTGATCCGGGTCATGCCGGCGAAGGGACAGGACAGCAGGTGCAGACGTCACAATTCCTCGCGCAGCTATTGGGATCAATTCTCTTGGTCGTCGGGATTGCCGTCCTGGCGGATCGCGCTCACACACGCGCGCTGTCTGAAGAGTTCCTGCGTAGTCCAGCCCTGCTCTTTCTGGCCGGCCTTCTGGCCCTGGTGCCGGGGCTGGCAATCATCCTGACCCACAATGTCTGGACTGCCGACTGGCGTGTCCTGATCACGCTGCTGGGCTGGCTGATGACCATTAGCGGCCTCATCCGCATCCTTTTGCCGAACCGAGTGACAGTGCTCGGTCAGGCGCTCCTTTCCAAAAACGAGACCTTCACCATCAGCGGCGGCGTCACCGTGTTTCTCGGCGCCGTGCTGACGGTGTGCGGTTTCTTCTAGCCAACAGATCATCTTTTGGGAGCCAAAAGTAATGAACCTCCACAACCCCGACATTTCGAGCCCGAAAGTCACTACCGGGCCACTGCCTGCGTCACGCAAGATCCACGCGGCGGCACCGACTGCTCCCGACGTTCAAGTGCCGCTGCGCCAGATCCAGCTTTCCGAGGGCGCCGGTGAACCACCGGTTACGGTCTACGACACCTCCGGCCCCTACACCGATCCCGACGCCACAATTGACGTTGAAAAGGGCCTGCCGCGCACGCGTCTGTCCTGGGTCAGGGAACGCGGCGGTATCGAGGACTACGAAGGCCGTGAGATCCAGGCGATCGACAACGGCAACGCCACCGGCCGGCATCTGGCCCGCGAATTCCCGGCCAAGCATCGCCCGCTGCGCGGCCTCGAAGGCAAGCCTGTCACCCAGCTCGAATTTGCCCGCGCCGGCATCATCACCAAGGAGATGATCTACGTCGCGCATCGCGAGAACCTCGGCCGCACCGCCGCGCTGGAACGCGCCAAGGGCGCGCTTGCCGACGGTGAAAGCTTCGGCGCCGCGATCCCCGAGCACATCACCCCGGAATTCGTGCGCGACGAGATCGCCCGCGGCCGCGCCATCATTCCCTGCAACATCAACCACGCCGAACTCGAGCCGATGATCATCGGCCGCAACTTCCTCGTGAAGGTCAACGCCAACATCGGCAACTCGGCCGTCACCTCGTCGGTCGAGGAAGAGGTCGAGAAGATGGTGTGGGCGATCCGCTGGGGCGCCGACACGGTGATGGACCTGTCCACCGGCCGCAACATCCACAACACGCGCGAATGGATCCTGCGCAATTCGCCGGTCCCGATCGGCACCGTGCCGATCTATCAGGCGCTGGAGAAGTGCGGCGGCGATCCCGTCAAGCTGACCTGGGAACTCTACCGCGACACGCTGATCGAGCAGTGCGAACAGGGCGTCGACTACTTCACCATCCACGCCGGCGTGCGCCTCGCCTACGTGCCGCTCACCGCCAACCGCGTCACCGGCATCGTCAGCCGCGGCGGCTCGATCATGGCCAAGTGGTGCCTGGCGCATCACCGCGAGAGCTTCCTCTACGAGCACTTCGAGGACATCTGCGAGATCATGCGCAAGTATGACGTCTCGTTCTCGCTGGGCGACGGCCTGCGTCCCGGCTCGATCGCCGACGCTAACGACCGCGCGCAATTCGCAGAGCTGGAAACGCTCGGAGAGCTCACCCAGATCGCCTGGAAGAAGGGCTGTCAGGTGATGATCGAAGGCCCCGGCCACGTGCCGATGCACAAGATCAAGATCAACATGGACAAGCAGCTCCGCGAGTGCGGCGAGGCGCCGTTCTATACGCTCGGGCCGCTGACCACCGACATCGCGCCGGGCTACGACCACATCACCTCGGGCATCGGCGCGGCGATGATCGGCTGGTTCGGCTGCGCCATGCTCTGCTACGTGACGCCGAAGGAGCATCTCGGCCTGCCCAACCGCGACGACGTCAAGGTCGGCGTGATCA
>JAEZBZ010000257.1 GCA_023412745.1 Pseudomonadota bacterium
GTGCCGCCCCACCCCGGCGTAGCTCCTGCGGCGGCTGGGGCCTGTTTCTGATCCTGTGCGAAGGCAAATCCCGCAGTTGCCAGCAGACAGACGATGCCTGTCGTGGCCAGCTTTGTGATTGCCCGCATTTCGACCCCCGGTCCGAACTGTTCCGACTCACTGCCGCTCGATTGTCGCAACATTGAGACCAGACAGAGGCAAAGTCAGCCCCGTGCGCTTCTCTACGTCACGAATATTGCGGTTGTGCTGTGGACGAAGCGCTTTGCTGGGCTTCAGGCGGCCGAGGACGCCAGGACACCGCCGGAACTCAGGATCTCGCGCTTGCCGGTCCCGCTGGCGGGACTGATGATCCCGTCGCGTTCCATGCGTTCGATCAGGTCGGCGGCGCGATTGTAGCCGATCGACAGCCGGCGCTGGATGTAGCTGGTCGAAGCCTTGCGATCGCGCAGCACGATGGCCACGGCCTTTTCGTAAAGATCGACCTCGTCACCCTTGCCGCCGCCGGACGACGACACCTGGTCGGCCTCCTGCTCGACGTCGGTGATGCCCTCGACGTAGCTCGGCTGACCCTGCTGACACAGGTACAGCGCTATGCTTTCGACCTCGTCGTCCGACACGAACGGTCCGTGCACGCGGACAACCTGGCCTGAGCCCGACGAAAACAGCATGTCGCCCTGACCCAGAAGCTGCTCGGCGCCCATCTCGTTCAGGATCGTGCGGCTGTCGATCTTCGACGTCACCTTGAAGCTGATGCGGGTTGGGAAGTTCGCCTTGATCGTACCGGTGATGATGTCCACGGACGGACGCTGGGTGGCCATGATCAGATGGATGCCCGCGGCACGCGCCATCTGCGCGAGCCGCTGCACCGCCGCCTCGATGTCCTTGCCGGCGACGATCATCAGATCGGCGAACTCGTCGACTACGACCACGATGCGCGCCATCGGCTCGAGCTCCAACGTCTCGGTCTCGAAAATGGCCTGGCCGGTATGGCGATCGAAGCCCGTCTGTACGGTACGCTGAAGGTTTCCGCCCTGCTGCTGCGCCTGACGCACACGGCTATTGAACGCATCAATGTTGCGCACGCCGAGCTTGGACATGCGCTTGTAGCGCTCTTCCATCTCGCGCACGGCCCAGTTGAGCGCCGCGACAGCCTTCTGCGGATCGGTGACGACGGGCGTCAAAAGATGCGGAATACCGTTATAAACCGACAGCTCCAGCATCTTCGGATCGATCATCAGCAGGCGGCAGTCTTCCGGCGCCAACTTGTAGAGCAGCGACAGCACCATCGAATTGACGCCGACGGATTTGCCCGAGCCGGTGGTGCCGGCGACCAGCAGATGCGGCATGCGCGCCAGATCGACGACGATCGGATCACCGCCGATCGACTTGCCGAGCGCCAGCGGCAGCTTGGCCTCGCTGGCGACGAAAGGTTCCGATTCAAACATCTCGCGCAGCAGCACACCCTCGCGCTGCGGATTGGGCAGCTCGATACCGATGACGTTACGGCCGGGCACGACGGCGACACGCACCGCGGTTGCACTCATCGACCGCGCAATATCCTCGGCGAGGCCGATGACGCGCGATGATTTCGTGCCGCGCGCCGGTTCGAACTCGAACAGCGTCACGACCGGGCCGGGCTTGATCTCCCGAATCTCGCCCTTCACGCCGAAATCGGCGAGTACGTCCTGAAGCAGGCCCGCAGTGCCGCGCAGCACCGACTGGGCGACGTCGGCGTTGGGCTTGCTCGCCGTCGGCCGCTTGAGCAGGTTGAGGCTCGGCCCGCGAAAACCCGCTTGGCCGCGTTTTTGAGACGATCCGCTGAAGAACCCCTTGCCGGCCGGGCGCGGCGGTGCGCGTTCGGGCATCGGCAGGGGCCCGAAGTCGAGTTCAGGCTGTTGGCGTTTGGCGGCGACCGCAGACTTGGGCGCAAAGCGCGCGGCAATCCTGCTGCTCTCGATATCGGTAGAGCGATCGAAGTCGGTCTCGCCGCCATCCACTGCAACATCTTCGGCCGTATCATTGTCCGCCGTCGCCGACCACGCAGGTCCTGCGTCGCGGACAGCTTCGGGCGCGGAGAGAACGGGTTCCGCATCGCGTCCCGCGGACGCACGCGCTGGAGTCCAAGTCGGCTGCAGGCCGGTTTCATGGCGCTGATCGCTGAGCGGCTTGGTGCGGCGACGGAACATGTCAAGCCAGCCGGCGCCAGCCGCACGCTCATGATTTACAGTATCCGTTCCGTGCGGGATCGGTCGCGGCAGATCTGCCGGCGGCTGACGCATGCCCAGACCCATGCAGCATGTGAAGGCCGCAAGACCACCGGAAAACAGCACGATGCCGGCAACGCCTCCCGTGCGCACGGGCACGATATAGGACAGGGCGCCAGCTGTAAGATTGTAGATCAGATCGCCTAGAATGCCGCCGAAGCCATGGTGCAGCGGCCAGCTTGCCGCCGTGGGCAGCGCAGATGTGCCGGCCGCGAGCGCCAGCACGGAGACGGGCAGAAGGAACGAGCGCAGACGGAACGTCGGCACACGCCCGTGAGAAATCAGCTCGATGCCCCACACGCAGGGGGCAAGAATGACAAAGACAGCAGCGAGGCCGAACAGCTGCAGCAGCAGGTCGGAGACGACCGCGCCACCTGCACCCAGCAGATTGCGCGGCGCGTTCAGGCTCGTATGCGAGAGGCTCGGGTCGCTGACAGACCACGTCACCAGACTGAGCCAGCCGGCTGCGCCCAGGATGCATAGCGCGATGCCAGCGCTACGCACGAGCCAACTTGCCAGCCTGTCTTCCATCAGGTCTGGCAGCAGTCTTTGCTGATCGAATCCAATACTCTCGCGGTACATCTACGCTGACTTGGTTACGCTGACACGAACTACGACACGACAGATACAAGGCGTTGCAGCGCCTCCCTGATCTTAGCCGGACCATGCACGAGGGCGACTCGCACATAGTTTTCACCGGGATTAATCCCGTCCGCACCGGACTGGGCCAGGAAGGCGCCAGGTACGACTTTGACACCACAGCGTTTCCAAAGGGTTACCGTCGCTTCGACGCCACCGCCGATTTGGC
>JAEZBZ010000298.1 GCA_023412745.1 Pseudomonadota bacterium
CCCTCCTTCTTAACAGCAAGCTCACGAACCTCCGCGGGCGAAATCTTCATGGCAGACGCGCGCTGCTGAAACAACTGTTCAACGCGCTCCGTCTCGGTCAGGCCCGGCAGGATGGCATTGACGTTGACGCCATCACGTTTGCCAAGTCCCGACAATCCTTTGGTAAAATTGGCGACCGCGGCGTTCACCGAGCCACCGACCAGGAACTCGGGATCGGGTGTCCGGGCCGCCCCGCCGATGATGTTAACAACAAAGCCCTGCGCGTCCTTCAGCATCGGCCAGAATAGGCGGCACAGCCGCACCGCGCTGTAGAACTTGAGCGCAAAGCCGTCCTGCCAGTCCGCGTCCGGTTGAGCCAGGAAGGCCCCAGCCTTGGTCGCACCTGCCGAGTTGACCAGCACGTCGCAGCGGCCGAACTGGGCTTTCACAGCCTCAAACACCGCCTCGCAACCTTTGATCTCGCGCAGATCCGCGGCCACCGTCACAGGTTTCCTCGCCACGGACGCACCAATCGCGTCGGCTGCCTGGTCGAGCCGTGCCGCATTGGAGGCCGCCAGCACAACCTGCGCGCCCTCGCGCGCGAATGCCGCGCCGATCGCCCGACCGATACCGCGGCTGCTGCCACTGACGACGACAACCTTGCCGTCAAACTCTCCGGACATATCCGACCCTCACGCGCTCTTGAGATATTGCGACTGAAGCCCCTTCACGAGCGCCACCATGGTGTCGATCGTCGGGGTGGGCACGCCATGCTCGCGGCCGAGCCGGGCGACAGCGCCATGGATGGTATCGATCTCGGTGCGCCGGCGGCGAATGATATCCTCGCGCATCGACGACTTGCTGGTGCCGGTGCCGCCGCCGGTCGTATCGACCAGCTTCATCAGCACCGAGCGCGCCTCGGAGACATCCAGCGGAATGCCTTCCGCCTTCGCCACCGCTGCGGCCTCGTCCACCGCGCGGAATACGATGTCCTGCAGCTCCGGCACGGCCATGATCTCGAACGAACGGAAATCGGTCACCGCCGAGATGGCGCCGAGCGCGACATTGCCGAGCAGCTTCTTCCACTTCTCGCGCTTGATCTCGGCGCTCGCCGTCGTCGGCAACCCATGCCGGGTGAATGCGTCGGCCACGGCCTGCGCCCGCGCCGTCAGCCCACCTTTCAGTTCGCCGACATGCGTCGGCAGGTCACCGAAATTGCGTACCATGCCCGGCGCCTCGACCAGCCCCGCCTGCGCCGTCAGCCCGCCCATCACATTTGCGATGCCCAGGACACTGCCGATGACCTCCTCGTTGCCGAGACCGTTCTGAAAACTGACCGCCACCGCGCCGCGCCCGAACAGGTGCCGGACGCTGGCCGCAGCGGCTTCGGTGGCGAAGGCCTTGCACTGGAACAGCACGATGTCGGCGGACGCGATGGGCGACGGATCGGCCGTCGCCCGGACCTTGATGGGCCGGTCGCCACCGACACCCACCATGCGCAGACCATGCGCGTTGATAGCGTTTACATGCTCGACCCACGTATCCACTAACGTGACAGGCAAGCCCTGCTCCGCCATGAGACCACCGAACAAGCCGCCCATGGCGCCCGCGCCCACGATGACGACTTCGGGCTTTTCCAGCCGCATGGCTATCCATCCTCTTGCTAGCGGTGTTTGCAGATCAGGAGGCTTGCAGAAACTCGCGCACTTCCGCGTCGCCCATCTCCTTGCCGAGATAGGCCTCGATGACGCGATGATCTTCCTTGATGTCCGCCGGCGCGCCTTCCGCTATCTTCTCGCCGTGATCGAGCACCGTGATCGTCTCGCAGGTTTCCATGACTACCTTCAGGATGTGCTCGATGATGACGACCGTCAGGCCATAGCGCTTCTTGAGGGCCAGAACGGTTTCCAGCAGACGGTCGACGTTGACTGGCGACAGGCCGGCCGCCGGTTCATCCAGCATCAGCAGCTTCGGCCGCATGGCAATTGCACGGCCGAGCGCCAGTAGGCGGCGCTGGCCGATTGACATTTCCGCAGCCGGCATGTCGGCGTAGTCCGCAAGGCCGATGAAGGATAGCAGCTCCATCATCTCCTGCTTGATGCGGCGCTCCTCCGCCCGCACGCCGCCGGTGCCGAAAATAGCCGCCATGGTGCCATAGCGAACCAGCCCGTGATGGCCGATCAGCAAGTTCTCCAGCGCACTCATGCCGCCGAAAATACGCAGAAGCTGGAATGTCCTCGCAACGCCGAGCCGCGCAATTTCGTACGGCTCGCGTCCTGTAATGTCGTGACCATCGAACGTTATACGGCCAGCGTCGGCGAGGTAGACGCCGGAGATGAGGTTGAACAGCGTGCTTTTACCGGACCCGTTCGGTCCGATGATACCGCGCACCTCGCCCGCCCGGATTTGCAGATCGACGTTGTTGACGGCAACCAGACCACCGAAGCTCTTGGTCAGCCCCTTGACATCAAGCAGCATTGGACTTCCCCTGCCTGATCTCGTTGAAGCGGCGCCGCGTCAGATACTGGTCGATCAGACCGCCAATGCCCTTTGGCATGTACAGAACGGTCAGCACGATCACCATGCCGAACAACAGCATCTGGTACTGGTAATACTCGCGCGTCAGATCGTGGATGATCGTCACGATGATCGCGCCGATCACGCCGCCCCAGATATGGCCGATGCCGCCAAACACGATCATCAGCAGCAAGGTCACCATCTCGACGATGGTGTAGTTATTGGGATGAATGAAGCCCGGCGTCATGTGCGCCAGCAGACTGCCCGCGCATCCCGCATACAGCGCGCTGATGAGAAACGCGATCAGCTTGTATTTGCGCACGTTGATGCCGGTGGCTGCGGCGGCAAGAGGATCCTCGCGCATGGCCTTGAATGCTCGGCCGATATCGGTACGCAAAATCGTGAACGAGAAATACATGCCGATCAGCGCCAGCGGCAGGATCACGTAATAATAGGACACATGCGTATCCAGCGGCGTACCGAAGAAAACCGGCGGCGGAATGTTTTCATAGCCGATGGCCGCACCAAGCGAGTCGGTGGCCGAAATGAAGATGCGGACCGACTCAGCCAAACCAAGCGTGGCGAGTGCGAGATACGCCCCTTCCAGGCGGAATGATGGGATGCCAACGATGACACCGGCAACGCCGGCAATCGCAATGGCGCCAGGCAGCGCCAGCCAGAATGGCAAGCCAAGCTGCGTCGACAGCACCGCTGAACTATAGGCGCCAATCGCGGCGATCGCGATATGACCGACTGTGACCTGCCCGGCGAACCCCTTCACGATATTCAGGCCGACGGCTAGAATGATATTAATGAGAATGATATTCAAAACATACTGGTGATAGGCGTTTCCCATCAACAACGGCAACGGAAGCAAAACAAGAAAGCCGATGATCCAGGGAACGATCGGATGCACCGCCGAAAGACGGTCGAGAATTCCGGCCTGTTGAACGTCCGGTCGCGCCAAGTTCTCTACACTCACGTGGCCTCGCCTCCGCGATTATGATGCCATGTAACGTGCTCCCGGTAGTCAGGCCGGGAGCACGCGCGGATACGTTTTGGCGCTATTTCTTCTCGAGACCGAAATCGGCATCGAACGACACACGCGCCAGAACGCGCATGTCATAGTCTTTGCCGCCTTTGGTGTATTCGACCAGAATGCCGGTGCGATTGCCGTCACGGCACTGTGGTGTCGCGTCGGCGCAGAAGTTGATCGGACCTGATGCCAACCCGTTGTAGTCCTTGATGTTGGCAAGTGCATCGCGAATGGCCTTGCGATCGGAAGCAAGCGCCGCATCGGTGCCTTCCAGCTTCGCATTTTTCAGCGCCAGTTTAACGATCTGCGCCGTTTCATAGGCCTGGCTGAAGTCGTGATCCGGGCAGCGAACCTTGTATTTCTCCTGCACCATCTTCACGAATTCCTGCGCGATCGGACGCTCGTCCTTGCAGGAGAACGCTGCCGCGAACGTCAGGCCCTTAGCGGTATCGCCGGCAAGTTCCGGCACCGGCGCGTTGGATGCAGCGGAAGCCGCAACACGACGTACGCGGCTCGGAATGCCGACTTCGTAGGACTGCTGCGTGATGCGCGCTATGGCATCGAGCTGCCCGCCAATCGCCAGCACGTCGGGATTCATCGATTTGATTTTCAGCAGATGCGACCGGAAATCGAGATCGGTCTCCTGCATTTGGGCTTCATAGACGGGCTCGACGTTGTAGGTTTTCTTCATGAAGGACTTATAGTCCCGCGCAAAACCGATGCCCGCGCCGTCGGTCGTGAACAGGTACGCGACTTTCTTGCCGACGTTTTCCGACAGGTATTTCGCGTGCACAGACGCATAAAAACGCTCGGATACCGCCGTCCGGAAAACCCAGGCGCTGCCCTTTTGCGTGATATTCGAGTTGGTGGAGTGCGGCACGATCTGCGGCACTTCCTCCTTCGCGGTGATATCGACCATCGGCATCGAAACCGAGCTGCAGGTCGACCCGATCACCAGATGCACCTTGTGCTGATGGATGAACCGGTTGACGTTGGCAACGCCCTTATCGGGCTTGCATTCGTCATCGAGCAGAAACACTTCGATCTTCTTGCCGTTGATGCCGCCGGAAGTGTTGACCGATTCAAGCTCTTCCTTGGTCATCTGACCGTATCGCAGGCCATTTTCCACGATCATGCGCAGTGTGATACCGACCCGGATCGTGTCCTGAGACATAGCTGGCGTCGCAGCGATCCCCAGCGCGAGCGCTGCAATCGGCAATACGCCCCTCTTCCCCATATGCATCGTTTCCTCCCGGAAAACGTCGGCCAGCTCCGGAACACTTTCGATTTGCAATCCGGGCCGGCTGCTACTCTTGTTTACGAATGGGCTTTACCAGCCGCCTCATTCGCTTCTAATTAGTAGACTTCGCGCGGGGTTAGGCAAGAGGGAAGTGAAATGCTGCAGGTCGAAAATGTCGTCGGCGGGTATGGCAGCGTTCAAATTCTGAACGGCGCCACACTCAAAGTCGACGCAGGCCGCATCGTTGCGCTGCTCGGCGGCAACGGCACCGGCAAATCGACTTTGCTCAAAAGCATTTCCGGCCTCGTCAAACCGTGGAGCGGCGCGATCACGTTCGACGGGACACGGATTGACGGCATGCGCCCTGACCTGATCGTCAAGCGCGGCCTCGTCCAGGTGACCCAGGGCAAGGAAGCCTTTCCGGGCATGACGGTCGAAGAAAACCTGAAAATCGGTGCCTTCGTGGTTGGCGATCGGGCGCGGACGGCGCGCGCACTCGAAAGGGTCTACAGCTATTTTCCGGTGCTGGAGCAGAAGCGAAAGCAGCTTTCAGGAACGCTGTCGGGCGGCCAATTGCAAATGCTGTGCATCGGTCGCGGACTGATGTCCGATCCCAAGATGATCATGCTGGACGAGCCCAGCGCCGCGCTCGCTCCGCAGATCGTGCTGGATATTTTCCGCACCATTTCGCGCATCGCGCGCGATGGCATGACGGTGCTGATGGTCGAGCAGAATGTGCGTATGGCGCTGCTGCTGGCTAGCTACGCCTATGTGATCAAGGATGGTGTGATCCACATCGAGGGGCCTGCGGAAGCTCTGATCCATGACGAAAACGTGCGACTGTCCTATCTCGGCGGCACCGTCGCGAACCAGGACGCCAGCCTCAGCATGCACTAACGACCTGCGATAAAGCGGGCGACACAAATAAAACAGGGTGGAACGTGACTTATTTTATCGATCTGGTGATCGTCGGTCTGTCGATCGGCATGATTTACGCGCTGGTGGCGATCGGCATCTCGCTGATCTATTCCGGCCTCGACATTCTTCATTTCGCCCACGGCGAAATCTACATGCTGGGCGCGTTCATCGGCCTGACCATCTTCCACACCCTGGGGCTCGGATACGCCGCGACGCTGGTGCTGTCGATGATCGTCACCGGTCTCGTCGGCGTGCTGATCGAGCTGGTGTTCTATCGACGCCTCACGCGTGCGGGCGGCGGCTACACGGTCGCCGGCATGGGCATGATCATTTCAGGCTTCGGCATGTCCATCGTGCTGCAGAACGTGGCCTATCTGGTCTGGGGTCCGAAAGCGGTGCCGTTTCCCGTGCCGTTCGGCATGCCGATCGAATTCGGCGATCTGGTACTGCCGGCATCCTACGTCTGGATCGTGTCGGCAGCCGTCATCCTGATGGGCGGACTGCACTTCTTCCTGAAGCACACGCAGATGGGCCTCGCCGTCCGCGCCGTCGCTCACAACAAGGATATCGCTTACCTGATGGGCATCAACGTGCCGCTGATGATCTCGGTGATTTTCGGCATCGGGTGCGCACTCGGCGCGGCTGCCGGTGTTCTGGTTGGCCCGATCAACTACGTCCAGGTGATCATGGGACTGAGCGTCGTCATCAAGGCATTCGCGGCCGCGGTCGTCGGTGGCTTCGGCAGCCTGCCCGGCGCCGTCCTCGGCGGGTTGCTGGTGGGCGTGACCGAGAGCCTCGGCGCCGGCTATGTCTCCGGCAGCTACAAGGACATCTATGCCTTCATCCTGTTGATCCTGGTGCTAATGGTCAAGCCATCGGGCATCCTGGGCGTCGATACCCGGGTGAAAGCCTGATCACGCGAGCGCTAAGGCGCCGGACGTTGCTGTCCTGCGCCTGGCGGCTCCATAAGGAAACGCTCCAAGTTCTCAAAGAAGAGCGGCCAGGCGTTTTCCTGGGGCAAAACGACATGGTTCCGGCTTTCGAGCAGCACGAATTCCGCTCCCGGAATGCCTGACGCAAGCCGCCGACCCTGATCGAGTGGCTGCACGGCATCGTTGCGGGCATGGATCACCAGCGTCGGCGCACGCACCTGACGCAGCAGCCCGCTGACGTCGAAGCTATCCACAGCCCGACGCAGCGCGACCGCGTTGTCCGGCGAGGTGGTCTGATGCTGCAGGTCCACCAGTGCCTCGATCTGCGCGCGGTCGCCATCGGGAATGAACATCGCCGCGAAAGCATCGATGAATGCACTGCCAGCCTTGCCCCAGCCGTGCCGCATCAAGGTCAGGATCGCCTCGGCCTGGAGCCTTTCACTCTCCGTCATCCGGATCAGGCGCCCGCGTTCAAAGCCGCCCTGCAGCACGAGGTGACTGACCCGCTCCGGCCGGCGGCAGGTGAACGCGATCGCAATCGGCGCGCCTTGCGAGGTGCCGTAAAGCGCGAAGCGGTCAAGCCCGGCGGCATCGACGACGGCCTCCAGATCATCGACGAAGTGATCCAGCGAGAGCGCATCGCCAAGCTGCCACTCGGACAAGCCGTTGCCGCGCTGGTCGTAGCGGACGACCTGGAATTTCGCATTCAACCTGTCGAGCATCGGCCGCCAGATCGGACTGCGCCAATCGTGTTCCAGATGCGTCAGCCAGTGACCAGCCTTGACCAGCGGATAGCCGCTGCCGCTGGTGGCGTAGGCGATGCGCGTTCCGTCAGCAGAGTGACAGAACGCGATGCGCTGCTGCACGTGCGGAGCCGCGGCCCAGACTGGTGGCACCTGCTCGCCAACCTCCACCGGCCCAATGAAGCGAAATCCCCGCCGGGGGATCGTCTTGATCCACTGCTGGCGCTTGCCATCGTCATCAATGGCTGATCGCGCGGCGCTGATCCGGGCGCTGATCGCCGTATTGGAAACGATGCGGCGGTTCCACACCGCCGCGATCAGCTCGTCCTGGCTGACAACCCGGTCGCGCTCTTTCAGCAGATAGCAGAGAAGATCGAATACCTGCGGCTCGACCGCACGCGAGACTCCGCGGGCGCATAGCTCGCGGGTTTCCAGCACCACCTCGAATGGGCCGAAGCGATATCGCATGGCAGCACCATACCCTGGGCACGCGCCGAAGCTAGCACGGCAGCGAAAAAGTCAGAATACGGCAATGAAAACATAAGACCGCCGTCAAGCGACGCGCGCCGGACCCCGGCACCATGACCTGATTGACAACCTTGGAGGCAGGCCATGCTCCGCCACGACGAAAGCAGCATCCGCAGGCATCCCGACGGATCACTCGACATCAGCTTTTACGGCAGCCGGGCGCTGTGGCTGCGCAAAGCCGCGAGAACCGACGCGCTGAAACGGATCGCTACCATCGTTAAAGCCAACTTGACCCCTATTGGCAGCCGGATGGGCGCCCGGAATAGAGACGCCACATCCGGCGAGATAAAGCCGATTGCGCCAAGCCCTCGCCCGATGGATTGGTGAGAGCTTGGCAGATCCGCCGAAGTCCGACCTTTAGATCATCTTCACGGTCAGCGTGGCGAGATCGCCAAACTTCGCCGTCACCGACTGACCCTGGCGCAGCGGCGTCGGGATGGTCAGCGAGCCGGTCAGAACGACATCGCCGGCCTTCAGGCTGATGCCACGGTTGGCGAGATCGGTCAGCGTCTCCGCCATCACGACGGCCGGATCGCGGCGATACTGGCCGGAATAGACCTGGATGGCCGGACTGTCGTCGATGCGCAGGTCGATCTCCATGGCGTCGAAGTCGATCTTCTGCCAGTCCTTGATGTCCTGGCCGACCACCACCGCGCCGCTGAAGCCATTGTCGGCGACAGCATCGAAGGTGCGCAGACCGCGATTGCCGGTGCCCGGCGCATAACGCCCGCCCGCCAGTTCAAGCGCGGGAACGAATTCCATGCTGTCGGCAATCGACTGCTTCGTAAACGGCGCATCCTTCGGCCCAAAATCGCGGGTCAGGCGGAACGCGAACTCCGCCTCCAGCTTGTTGCCGTGGATCAGCTTTGCCGGCACTTCAGCGCCACTCTGGAACAGCCGATCCTCCAGAATGCGGCCCGGGATAGGACCGTCGTGGCCCTCGAACTGCTGCACCGCTTTGACCGTCGCGCCAACCTTCCAGCCGACGACGGGCGTACCGACGATCTCGGCCATCCGGTTCTGGATCTGATAGGCTTCCTCGCGCGATGACGGCGCATCGGCGGCCGCCGGCAGCGGGATGGTGCCGTTGTTCACCCAGGCGTCCGCCAGGTTCTTGGCCAGCCGTTCGATCTTGTCGCTCATGACTTTGCTTCCTCCGATATCGATTTGCGCTCAGACGGCCGTCTGATAGCGTTCCTTGATAATGGTCACGACCTCATCGGGATCGCGCTTCCACCAGTTGTTGACTGAGAAGATTTCGACCTCGCGGTGACCGTCGTAGCCGGTGGCTTCGACCATCGCCCGGATGCCTGGAATATCGATCACGCCATCGCCCATCATGCCGCGATCGAGTCGCACGTCCTGGGTCACCGGCAGCCAGTCGTTGACGTGGAAGGCACAAATGCGCTTGCCCGCCCGCTTGATCTCGGCTTGCAGGTTCGGATCCCACCACACCGCGTAGGTATCGACCGCGATGCCGACGACATCCTCCGCGCCCAGCGCATCGCACCAGTCGTTGGCGAGGCCCACCGTGCTCAGCACCGAACGCAGGCTGCAGACCATCGGGTGCAGCGGCTCCAGGCCGATCGTCACCTTCGCGGCACGCGCATAGGGTACGAGTTCCGCCAGCCGATCAAGGCAGCGCGCCCGCGTCGCCTTCAGGTCCTTGTCACGCGGATCGACGCCGCCTGCGAGAAACACCAGGCAGCGCGAATTCAGCTCAGCCGTCTCGTCGATGGCGCGACGGGCTTCGTCGAGCGCCGCCTTGCCCTCGGCCGCATCCGGCGAGGTCAAGAGGCCACCGGAACACAGGCCGGTGACATCGAGGCCGGAGTCGCGCACTAGCTTGATGCCCTTGGCGACACCGCATTCCTTCAGCTTGTCGCGCCAAACGCTGATGCCGGCCACGTTATGGCGCAGCAACCCCTCTACCGCCTGTTCCAGCGACCACTGTTCCAACAGCGTGGCTTGATTGATGGACAGAAGCTTTTCGTCGAGCATTTCCACTCCAGATTTGGACAGTTTATCCGCCGCGCACTTGGCGTCACCGCGGTTCAGTAGGTGGCACGGCCTCCCGTGACGTCGAACACGAAGCCAGTGGTGAAGCTGCAGTCGGGACCGGCGATGAACGCGGTCATGGCCGCCACCTCTTCCGGCTTCACCAGGCGCCCCATCGGAATTTTCGCGCTCATCGCGGCGATGTGCTCCTTGGTCATGCCACGCAGCAGATCGGTCTCGGTCATCGCCGGGGCGATGCAATTGACGGTGACGCCGACGTCGCTGAGTTCCTTGGCCAGCGCCTTGGAGAAACCGATCACGCCGGCTTTCGCGGCGGAATAGGCCGAGATGTTGGGCACGCCTTCCTTGCCCGCGATCGAGGCGATGGTGATGATACGGCCATACTTGTGCTCGCGCATATGCCGCGCCGCGACGCGGGAGCCGTAGAATACCGATGTCATGTCGATGGCGATGACGCGATCCCAGTCCTCCAGCGGGTAGTCCCATGTCGGAAGGATCGGCCCGTTGATGCCGGCGTTATTGACTAGGATGTGCACCTGACCGAACGCCGCCACCGCCTTGCCGAACGCGGTCTCGACCGACTGGTAATCGGCGACGTCGACCACCTCGGCGGCGGCCGGCTTGAAGCTCGCCCCCTCCTGCACCGGCGATAGATCGCGATCCCACACGATCACCTTGGCGCCGTCGTGATCCAGGCGCTCGGCGATCGCGCGGCCGATGCCACGCGCGCCACCGGTCACGATCGCAACCTGGCCTTCCAGGATCTTGCCCATCAGCTTCTGCCTTCCTTGGGTGGATGACTTTCGATAGGACTGCGGCAGGCACCCGGAGGGTGCTGAGCCAAAGGCGCGAAATTATGCAACCCGTGCCTGATCAAGAGACGACTGCAGGGAGATTTTCAGAATGACTGACTTCTACGTCAAGGTCGGAGATACGGCAACATTCTCCAAAACCGTGGGCGAAACCGACGTTTACCTTTTCGCGGGCATCACCGGCGACCTGTCGCCGAACCACGTCAACAAGGCCTACATGGAGAAGTCCAAGTACAAGCGGCTGCAGGCGCACGGTGCGCTGATGGTCGGCTATATGTCGACCGCCTCGACCATGGCCATCTCGCACACGCGCGCGGATGCCGACGAGACACCGGTGTCGCTCGGCTATGATCGCGTGCGCTTCCTTGCGCCGGTGTATTTCGGCGATACCATCACGGTGGAATACAAGATCATGGAAATCGACACGGAAAAGCGCCGCTCTACGGCGGAAATCTCGATCACCAATCAGGACGGGGTACTGACCACCGTCGGCCGGCACATCCTGAAGTGGGTCAAGAACGAGGATTGATCTTCGGCGGCATCACTCGGCAGGAGCGGCGATGCCGGAGGCTTCCACCGGCCGGCGCCGCGATGTCAGCTTGCGTATGACGACGTAGAATACCGGCGTGAAGAGCAGCCCGAAGATCGTCACGCCGATCATGCCCCAGAACACCGCGGTGCCGAGCGCAATTCGCATTTCCGCGCCGGCGCCGGTGGCGAAATACAACGGCAGCACACCGCACGTGAACGCCAGCGACGTCATCAGGATCGGCCGCAGGCGAAGCTGGCAGGCTTCCACCGCTGCCGTTACGCGATCCTTGCCCTGCTCCTCGAGCTGTCGTGCAAACTCGACGATAAGAATGGCGTTCTTGGCCGCCAGACCGATCAGCACGACGAACGCGATTTGGGTCAGGATGTTGATGTCCTGGCCGTGCAGCGCCACGCCGAACAGCGCCGACAGCAGGCACATCGGCACGATCAGCATGATCGCCAGCGGCAGCGACCAGCTCTCGTATTGCGCCGCCAGCGCCAGGAATACGAACAGCACCGACAGCAGGAACACGTAGTAGCCCGTCCGGCCGGCCTTGGTTTCCTGATACGACAGGTCAGTCCATTCGTAGGCAATGCCATCCGGCAGCACCTCGTTGGCCACCTCGCGCATCACCTGCAGGGCTTGGCCCGAACTGATGCCGGCCGCGCCCGCGCCGCTGATTTCCACGGTCGGGAACAGGTTGTAGCGCGGCACGCGATCCGGCCCCGAGATCTCGCGGAATGTCACCAGTGAACTCAGCGGCACCATCTGGCCATCGGCATTGCGGACGCGGATGCGGGAGACGTTTTCCGCATCCAGCCGGAACGCGCCCTCAGCCTGCGCGGTAACACGGAACGTGCGGCCGAACATATTGAAGTCGTTGACGTAGGCCGAACCCATGTAGATGCGCATGGCCTCGAACACATTGCTCAGCGGCACGCGCAGCATCTGCGCCTTGGTGCGGTCGACATCGACGAACACTTGCGGCGTCGAGGTCTGGAACGTGGTGAAGGTGTTGACGATCTCGGGCCGTGCGTTGGCGGCCCGGATCAAGTCCTGCGCGATGCGTCCGAGTTCGGCCGATCCAAAGCCGCCGCGATCCTGCAAGCGCATCGAGAAGCCGCTGCTGGACCCAACGCCACGCACGGGCGGCGGCACGATGACGATGGTCGTGGCCTCCTCGATCTCGATGGTCAGCTTAGCGCGCAGATCCTGGGCGATGCGATTGACCGTCAACCCGGCAGGAACGCGTTCGGAGAACGGCGCCAGCACCGCGAAAATGCCACCCGCATTCGATGCGGACGTGAACGTTGCGCCGGAGCGGCCGACGTTGACGTTGGTGTAGGCGACACCGGGCGTATCCAGCACCATCTCATTGGCATGCTTCAGCACCTCATTCGTACGTTCCAGCGAGGCGCCCGGCGGCAACTGCATCGAGACGATGACGATGCCGCGGTCGAGCGAGGGAATGAACCCGGTCGGCATGTGCTGGATCAGCATGACCGCTGCGGCGATCAGGCCCGCATACAGGATCAGCATCAAGGCCGAGACTCGCGCCAGCCCACGCACCAGCTTTCCGTATCCGCGTTCCAGCGCATTGAAAGCCGCATTGAAGCCGCGGAAGAATATGCGCACCGGCGCTGTCAGTGCATGGCCGATGCGGCCGAAGAAACCGCGGCGCACCTCCTTGTCGTGATGCCGGAACATGATCGCGGCCAGCGCCGGACTAAGCGTCAGCGACACGAACGCCGAGATGATCGTCGCCGTCGCGATGGTGACTGCAAACTGACGATAGAACTGGCCGGTGATGCCGCCGATGAACGCCGTCGGGATGAACACAGCCGACAGCACGATGGCGATTGCGATCAGCGCCGTGCCGACCTCATCCATGCTGGCGCGAGCGGCGTGCAGCGCGCTTTCCCCGGCGCGCATCCGGCGCTCGACGTTCTCCACCACGACGA
>JAEZBZ010000052.1 GCA_023412745.1 Pseudomonadota bacterium
TGGGTGAACCGGCGCGGCGTATTCTCGATGGCCAGCCGCGAGGACGTGTTCAAGGAACGCGGGCTGATGTCGCCCCAGAAATGGGAAATGGCGCCGACTGGCCAGCACATCGAACTCGGCATCGCCGAGATGAACCTGTTCCTCGCGCTCGCGGCGGCCGGCCTGTCGCATTCGCTGTTCGGTGTGCGGCTGATCCCGATCGGCACGCTGTATGATCCGTTCATTTGCCGTGGTCTCGATGCGCTGAATTACGCCTGCTACCAGGACGCCCGCTTCATCGTCGTGGCGACGCCGTCGGGCATCACGCTGGCGCCGGAAGGCGGGGCGCACCAGTCAATCAGTACGCCGCTGATCGGCATGGCGCAGGACGGTCTGGCCTACTTCGAACCGGCCTATGTTGATGAACTCGGTACGGTGATGGCCTGGGCGTTCGACTATGTTCAGCGCTCGGGCGACGAGGACAAAGAGCAGCGCTGGCATCGCGACGAGAAAGGCGGATCGGTTTATCTGCGCTTGTCGACGCGACCGCTGGAGCAGCCCGCGCGCGTGCTGACCGAGACGCAGAAGGCGGACATCATTAACGGCGCCTACTGGCTGCGCAAACCCGAGCCGGGCACGGGTCTCGCTATCGTCTATACCGGCGCCGTGGCACCCGAGGCGATCGAGGCCGCCGGCCTGCTGTCGGAAGATCGTCGCGGCGTTGGCGTGCTGGCGGTGACGTCGGCGGATCGCCTGTCGGCGGGTTGGCACGGCGCGCAGCGCGCGCGCGAACACGGGCTGCATGGCGCCCGCTCGCACGCGGAGAACCTGTTGTCGGCGCTGCCGCGCGATGCCGCCATCATCACGGTCTGTGACGCGCATCCCGAAACGCTGTCATGGATCGGTGGCGTCATGGGCCATCGCGTGCGCCCGCTGGGCGTTGAGCACTTCGGCCAGTCGGGCTCGGTGTCGGAGCTTTACAGCCACTATGGGATCGACGCTAACGCGATCATGGCGGCGGCCGAGGGACTGGGAGTCCGCCCGGTTCGCTATCGCGTGGTCGGAAGCTGACGGACGAGAGCATCCGTCAGGGAAGCTGAAGCGCGATGCGCCCACACCGCGGGCGCATCGCTCATACATTTACGACGGCTTCTTGTCCCGTGCGTCCATGCACTTACGAGACTTGGCGTTCCAGTACATGTGGGAACCGCACGATCCTGCCTTGGCCTTTTTCGGTTTTGCCTTCGCCTTCGTGGCGGCGAGCACCGTCAGGCCGTCGGTTTGCGCCGGAGCGGCGATCGACAAGGCGGCGGCTTGCACGACAGGGTTGAATGCGAGACTGGCTGCGGCGGCAGACAGGGTTATAACTGCAAAGTGCTTTCTGAGAGACATTGGATTTATCCGCGGTACGTGTTTCGCGGCAAGAGCAAGGCCCCAAACTCCCTACGTTGCGAGATTTAGCACGGCGATATTGCCCCCAGAAACACACACAAAGTGCTTACGTTCCGCGACTGGTTCATTCCCCTGACGATCATGATCGAGACATCCGCAATGGGCTGGGAACGCGGCATCCGATTAGCCGCGTGGCTAATGAGCCGTGTCGTGAAAATCTGAACAGGGCTTCCCCTGGCGCGCGATTTGGCGGACACTCCCTTCAAAATGGGAGGCGCCATGCAGACTGCTATCGCCACTGTTTGTTTGAGCGGTGCGCTCAATGAGAAGCTCGAAGCCATCGCTGCCGCCGGGTTCAAGGGCGTCGAGATCTTTGAGAACGATCTGTTGTCGTTCAGCGGCACCACGGCCGATGTCCGCCAGATGGTGGAGGGGCTGGGACTAAAGACAGTCACGTTCCAGCCGTTCCGCGATTTCGAGGGCATGCCGGAACCGCAGCGGTCTCGCGTTTTCGCCCGCGCCGAGCGCAAATTCGACACCATGCAGCAACTGGGCTGCGATCTGCTGCTGGTGTGCAGCAATATCTCGCCGGACTCGCTCGGTGGCATCGACCGGGCAGCGGAGGACCTGCATGAGCTTGGCGAGCGGGCAGCAAAGCGCGGGCTTCGCGTGGGTTTCGAAGCCCTTGCCTGGGGACGCCACATCAACGACCACCGAGACGCCTGGGAGGTTGTCCGGCGCGCGGATCATCCGGCGATCGGGCTAGTGCTCGACAGCTTTCATACCCTGGTTCGCAACATCGACCTGAAATCGATCCGCTCGATCCCGAAGGATCGCATCTTCCTGGTGCAGATCGCCGACGCACCACGGCTGGAGATGGACTACCTGTCGTGGAGCCGGCATTTCCGTTGCCTTCCGGGACAGGGCGATCTGCCGGTGCTGGATTTCATGCAGGCCCTGCAGGCGACCGGCTTCGATGGGTTGATTTCGCTGGAGATCTTCAACGATCAGTTTCGCGCCGGCTCTGCGCGCATGGTGGCGACGGACGGTCAGCGATCACTACTTTACATGCTGGATCAATTGACGGAGCGCACGCGCGCAGCTGTGCCCGGCGTGTCGCGCCTGCCGCCGCGTTCCAGGTGCGAGGGTGTGGAATTCATCGAGTTTGCGATCGATGAGACGGCTGCGGTGTCGTTCGAGGCGGTGCTGGCGGGATTGGGTTTTCACAAGGCGGGTATTCACAAGTCGAAGGATGTCACGCGCTGGCGACAGGGCGGCATCAACCTCGTCGTCAACACTGAGAAGGAGGGCTTCGCGCACTCGTTCAACATCACGCATGGAACATCCGTGTGCGCCATTGGCCTGCGAGTGGATGATGCCACCCAGACCCTCGACCGCGCGCAGAAGCTGATGGACAAGCCGTTCCGGCAGGCCGTCGGTCCAGGAGAGCTGGAAGTGCCGGCCGTGCGCGGATTGGGCGGCAGCCTGATCTATTTCACCGACCAGCGCAGCGAACTGGCGAAGGTTTGGGAGATCGAGTTCGACGTGCCCGCCGATGTCGCGGCGGCGGACGCGGGACTGATCGCGGTCGATCACATCTCTCAGTCGATGCAATACGAGGAAATGCTGTCGTGGCTGCTGTTTTATACTTCGCTGCTCGACGTGACCAAAACGCCGACCCAGGATGTGCTCGATCCCGCCGGCGTGGTGCACAGCCAGGTGGTGCAGACGGCCGACGGCGGCTTGCGCATCGTGCTGAATGCGTCGCAATCCGCCCGCACGCTGTCATCGCGGTTCGTCACCGAATTCTTCGGTTCCGGCGTACAGCACATCGCCTTCTCTACCGATGATATCCACGCAACCGTGGCGCGGCTGCGGGCGAACGGTGTCGACCTGCTGCCGATCCCGGAAAACTACTACGACGATCTGGAAGCCAGGTGGGATTTGCCGGCCGCCGAACTAGACCGGTTGCGCGCGGGCAATATCCTGTACGACCGCGACGGCGGTACGGAATACTTCCAGATCTACACGCCGAGCTTCGAGGAGAAATTCTTCTTCGAGATCGTCGAGCGTAGGGGGTACACGGGCTTCGGCGCCACCAATGCGCCGATCCGGCTGGCGGCACAGACGCGGTTCGCGCGTCCGGCCGGGATGCCCCGCCGCTAGACCGGGCGGCGAACGCTCAGGGTGCGCTCGGCACGACGGTGGGGGCCGCGTGTGTGCGCTCGGTTGCTGGGAACTGCGAGCGGATTGGGCCGCCGCGCGTCAGCCATGCGCGCATCGCGACATTGGCTTCGGCGAAGCTTTTGACCGCGACGTGGTTTACACCGTTTTGCCGGCAATGATCGGCGAGCTTGCCCTTGGCCAGCACCAGATCACACCGCTCGGCGATGCAAAAATCGGAACGGCCATCGCCGACCATGACGTTGGCGCCGATGCTCATGAAGCTGCCGTGGGTGCACTTGCAGTTGCCCATCCGCATCCGGCAGTCGGTGCGGCGATAGGGAAAGCGCAGCGCCCAGCGGTCGCCGCCGAGCCATTCCAGCTTGTTAGCCAGATACGGCAGATCGAGACCGGCCGCGCGCAGCATGGTTCCAACCACATGGTCCATGCCGTCCGATACGACCTTGACCTCGGCACCATGGCTTCGGCACAGCTCGACGAACGCGGGAAAGTCTGGATCGATCTCCATGCCGGCGATAAAGTCGGAAATCTGTTCCGGCGTGGCCCGGATCAGCGCAACCTGGCGCTCCATGGCCTCGGCGGAGGTGATCACGCCCTTCTGCCACTCAGCCTCGATCTCCAGCCAGTACGGATCGGCGAAGCGCGTAAACAGCGAGTCCGTCGGATCGCCTGGTGCAATGGTACCGTCGAAATCGACGAAGACGTTGACCGGTAACGCGGCCGTCATGGAGGGCTGGATGGACAACATGGCGCGAGGCCTCATGATCATTATGGTTGATCCGACTCTAGGCTGTCTTCGCCCAGTTTGGATGTTCCCGTCGTAACTCGGTATCGTGGCAGCCCGCAGACAGAGCCCAAGTGACGTGACGTCGCAAGGGTCCAGTGGCCGTCTGCCGCATGCTGCAACAACTCCGATAGTATTATCGGCGAGGCCGATAACCTCGCACATTCTGGCCGATCACAAAATCTTGCGCGCAAGCAATAGCTTGGAAGATAATAGTATTATCTTAATTCGCATGGTTAGCGATCAGTAGCGGTAGCCGCAATCCGCCCCTTAGACGGCGTAATTGTCACACCGCTGCTCAATAGTCGTAGACCTAGCAGAGAGTGCGCGGCGAAATAGTTAATAGCTTCCCGCGCCTTCGTATTGACGCAAAGGCTCATGGCACGCGGAGGTGCACGTGAATCGAGAGCCGCTTGAGGAACGGATGCCGCCTCAGCGCTGTTTTTCAGGCGGTGTGGGCCACCATATCCGATCATCGCCTTATCCGATGGATACGCGCGGCTGGCGGAGTTCGCATCGGCGATCCTGTGCGAGGCTGCTCCAATGACATGGTCATTCCAGTTGTTTTCCGTCGGCGGCACCGAGGTCCGCGTTCACGTGACCTTCTTCCTGCTGCTGGCCTGGTTCGGCGCGGTGCAGTGGCTGCAGTCGGGTCCCCAGGCAGCGGTTTGGGCGGTCGTCTTCATCCTCATCCTGTTCGCGTGTGTGGTCATGCACGAATTCGGGCATGTATTCGCAGCGCGCCACTATGGAATCCGCACACCATCGATCACGCTGCTGCCGATCGGTGGCGTAGCCAGCATGGAGCGCATGCCGGAGAAACCGGCGCAGGAAGTGGTGGTTGCCCTGGCCGGACCGATGGTAAACGTCGTCATCGTTCTGCTGCTGCTGCCGTTCGTCAGCGCCAGTCTCGATCCGAACAATCTCGATTTTCTGCAGGATCCCGGCCGCAATATTCTCTCCCGCGTTGCCATGGCCAATGTCGTGCTCATCGTATTCAACCTGGTCCCGGCTTTTCCGATGGATGGCGGACGGGTGCTGCGGGCGCTGCTGGCGATGCGCTTCGGCTTCGTGCGCGCAACGCGGATTGCCGCTACTATCGGGCAGGCGTTCGCGATCTTCCTCGGTTTCATCGGATTGTTTGGCAATCCGCTTCTCGTGCTGATTGCCGTATTCGTCTACATGGCGGCCACGGCAGAAAGCCAGTTTGTCGAAATGCGGTCGCTGGCGCGCGGCTATCTTGCCCGCGATGCCATGATCACCCGCTTCGAGAAGTTGAGCCCGACGTCGACCGCCGACGACGCGGCGGCTCTCTTGTTACGCACCACCCAGCAGGAATTTCCGGTGCTGGACGACAGCGCGCGCCTGAAGGGCATCGTTACGCGCGACGGCCTTATTCAAACGCTCCAGGATCGCGGCGGCGACACACCGGTGTCTGAGTTCATGGAGACAGGAATACCCTCGGTCACGGGTTCAGCTTGTTTGGATAACGTGATCCACACGATGCAGGAGAAGCGCGCGCACGCGGTTGCCGTGGCGGATGCCGATCAGCGCCTGATCGGCTTCATCACTCCGGAGAACTTCGCCGAAGTGATGATGGTGGGCCGCGCGCGCCAGCGCTGATCGAGACGACTATTCGCGATAAACCAGAACCGGCAGCTTGCTGTGCGTCAGCACACGTACGGTTTCGCTGCCCAGCAGCAGCTTGGTCAGGCCACTTCGGCCATGTGAACCCATCACGATCAGATCGCAGCCTTCCGTGTTGGCGGTTTCGATGATGGCCTCCGACGGATTGCCATTGCGCACATGGATGGTTTTGCACGCGACACCGGCGGCCGCCGCGGCATCGGCAATCGGCTTCAGGAAGCCAAGTGCATTGGCTTCGGCGCGGGCTTCGTAATCGGCCTCGGGGACGGCAACAGCGATCTCGCCGATGGCGATCGTCTGCCAGGGCGCGGTCACGGATAGAACCGTGACTTGCGCGTTCACCGATTTCGCGAAGTTGACCCCGTAGAGCGCGGCGCGTTGTGAAAGCTCGGAGCCGTCGGTTGTCAGAAGAATATGGGTGTACACGGGAAAACTCCTGTGAGGTGCGTTTCGCATCATCAGGAACATACCTGATAGCCCGGCGCGGCGGACACAAGATGCCGCCGCGACCGTGGCTTCCGCAAGACGTGTCCATAACACTACGTCGAAAGAAGCAGTGCAGCAGACTGCGCTGCGCCGCACTGCGCCAGATCAAAGTGATCATGCTGCCGTCCGCTATGGCCAAGCGTTTGTCCCGACGATGGCTGCCGCGCGGCGATGTCTGGTCGCTGGGGCGAACTCGCCGGTGGAGGCGCCATGTCGAGACGTGCAAGTTCAGACTCTCATGTTCAGGCTGGGCCGGACCGGCTACCATCGTGTCGAGATCCTGCATTTTCGCTCTCGGTTGACCTGCAAGCTCACTTGCGGACGGCAAATCAGGAGGTTCAGATGCTGATTGGCGTGCCTAAGGAAATCAAAGTCCGCGAATATCGCGTTGGATTGACCCCGACCAGCGTGCGCGAGCTGACGGCAATCGGGCATGACATCCTTATCGAGACCGGGGCCGGCGCCGGCATTGGGATGGATGATGCCGACTACAAGCGGGCTGGCGGAAAGATCGCGGCCTCGGCGCGCGAGATCTTTGAGCGCGCCGAGATGATCGTGAAGGTGAAGGAGCCGCAGGTCGTTGAGCGCACGCTGCTGCGCCCCGGGCAAGTGCTGTTCACCTATCTGCATCTGGCGCCGGACCCGGAGCAGACTGCGGATCTCATCAAGAGTGGCGCGGTGTGCATCGCCTACGAGACTGTCACCTCACCGACCGGCGGGCTGCCGCTGCTGGCGCCGATGTCGGAAGTGGCTGGGCGCATGTCGGTGCAGGCAGGCGCGTATTTTCTCGAAAAAGCCCATGGCGGCCATGGAGTCCTGTTGGGCGGCGTGCCGGGTGTCGATCCTGCCAAGGTGGTGGTGCTAGGTGGCGGTGTGGTCGGTACGCATGCTGTCCATATCGCGCTCGGCATGGGGGCTGATGTCTGGGTGATCGATCGCAACGTAGATGTTCTGCGCCGTTTGTGGAGCCATTTCGGGCGGCCGCTCAATACTGTCTATTCAACTCGTGACGCGATCGACCGTCATCTTCGTGATGCCGACCTGGTGATCGGCGGCGTTCTGATCCCAGGCGCGGAAGCGCCGAAGTTGATCACGCGCGAGCACGTCAAGACGATGCGAACCGGATCGGTGATCGTTGATGTGGCAATCGACCAGGGCGGATGTGCGGAAACTTCGCATCCAACTACCCATGACGATCCGACTTATGTCGTAGACGGGGTGATCCATTATTGCGTTGCAAACATGCCGGGCGGTGTTCCAAAAACCTCGACACACGCGCTCAACAACGCGACGTTGCCTTTTGTCATCGAGCTCGCGGAGAAAGGCTGGAAGCGGGCTTTAAGAGAGAACAAGCACCTTCGCAACGGCCTGAACATCTGGGATGGCAAGGTCACGTGCGAACCGGTCGCCGCCGCACTTGGCTACCCCTATGTGTCCGCCGAAACCTCGATAAGCTGAAGAATGATGCACAGCAGCATGAAAAACAGGCTTTGATGTTGGGGCGGGTGCGAATAAAAATTAGGCAGCTTGGGTTGGAGGGGAGAAAGCTGGGTGGAATATTTCGTACAGCAGGTCATTAATGGTCTGACGCTCGGCTCGATCTACGGTTTGATCGCCATCGGTTACACGATGGTGTTTGGTATCATCGGCATGGTGAACTTCGCGCACGGCGACGTGTTCATGATGTCCACATTCTTCGCGCTCATCTTCTTCCT
>JAEZBZ010000089.1 GCA_023412745.1 Pseudomonadota bacterium
GCGATGCCCGGCCTGACGCCGATGGGGCGCGTGCATCTGACCATGGGCGCGACATCCTACATGGTGTCGGCAGTCTGGGGCGCCTCGCTTGTCGTCGGCATGGTGCTGGCTCTGCAGGGCACGCACGTGATCCCAAGCTACTTCCTCGATGGCAAGACGCTGTTTCCGATTTGGCCAGTGGTCGATCCGGGCGCGGCATTCCGGCTGTTCATGGCGACCATGGTGGTCGTGCTGATGTCGAAGGGCATCGGCGTCGTGCTCGAAATGCGCCGCGCGGCCGAAGCCGGCGAGAAGGCCGGCGGTGTGCGGGCGATTGCCGGTGTGCTGGTTGAGACGGCATTTTCCATGCTGTTTGCACCGATCCTGATGGCGACGCAGTCGACCGCCGTGGTGCAGGTGTTTGCCGGGCGCGACTCCGGCTGGAAGGCGCAGCGCCGTGACGAAGGCGGCATGCGGTTTCTCGATGCACTGCGCTTCCACGCCTGGCACATCGCGGTCGGATTGGTGCTGGCGGCGCTGAGCTTCACGGTGTCGCTCAGCCTAATGGGCTGGATGGGCCCGGTCATCCTCGGACTGTCGTTGTCGGCATTCCTGAGCTGGTGGACGTCGCGCAGCGCGGGCAAATGGCTGACATGGCTGCTCTCCACCAAGGACGATCGAGATCCGCCTGTCATCCTGGTTGCGGCGCGCAACTGTGCCTTGAACTGGACGGAGGCGGCGCTGCCGACCACGCCGCCCGGCGCCCAGGGGTTGTCACGCGCCGCCTGAAAGACAGGTGATCAGCTCCGTGATTTGACCGCCGTGGCGGCGGCGGGATCGGAGCGGAACAGCTCGGCCAGGAAATCGCGAACCCGCACCGGCGGCGCATCGAGAAACGGCAGGGGCCGGATCACGTGAATAGCCGCCGTGCCGATGCGTGCCGTCATGGTGCCGTTGAACGCGCCTTCGCCGAGCCGTCGCGACAGGCGGCGCAGCAGATCATGGCCGAGGAATTGCCCGAGCAGGTCGTCGGTGAGGGCAACGCCGCCGGTGGCCACCAGATGCGTCAGCACCATGCGGCCGAGTTTCAGCGCCGCCATCAGGCCCGGCCTGCCGCCATACAGCGTCGCCAGCGCACGCAGCATGCGCACGTTCTCAACCAGCACGAAAACCACATCCACCACCGGCAGCGGCGCGATGGCGGTGACGACGCTGACCCGCTTGGCCGAAGCGAGCACGATGCGGCGCGCGCGCTGATCGAGCGGCACGAAGATTTCGCGATCCGCCAGTCGCGCCAGATCGCCGGCGTCGCGCACATCGACCTGATGCTCGCGGTAGCGGGAAATGCCCCATCTGAGATCGTCGCGGGCAGAAAACGCACCGGTCAGTTCGCGCAAGTGGCGCTTTTCGCCGGCCACGTCGCGGGCATCGAGGCTCTCTTCAATGTCGCGGCGCAGGCGGCCGAGACGGCGCAGCCGCATCAGCGCGAACGTCTCGCGCAGCAGGATGGCCACCGCCGCGATGCCGGCGATCGCGATCAGCGCTGTCGCCAGCCAGCCGACGATGTCATCACGCGCCAGTGCGTCGGTGACGAAACGGGTCAGCCAGATGCTGAGCGCGAGACCGGCCAGCCCGAGCAGGGCCGACAGGAATATGGCGCCCCAGTTGAAGCCGGACGGTGCAGCGGCACCCGGGCCGACCGCAGCGTCGGCGAGGCTTGCATCGTCGTCGGCCTGTGGCGCGTCGCGCGGGGTCGGTTCCGGCTCGGCGATCAGCGATGGATCGTCCGGCTCGAAGATGCGCGGCGGACGATGCGGTGTCCCGGCGCTCATGTCAGTTTGTCTCCGATCAGGAATTGCAGCGCGCGATCGAGGCGTACGTGCGGCCAGCTATCGGCCTCGGCGACCCACGGCATCCGCTTCAACGGTGGCGGCCGGAAACGCACGAAGCGCATCGGGTTCGCGTCAGTCTCGGCGGAAGAGTGCAGAAGCTGGCGCGGATCGAATGGCAGGTCGCCGGGGAACAGCGCGACCTCGGTCTTGCCATCGAACCGTCTGTTACCGACCTGTTCGCCCGATAGCGGTATGCCACGGATGCAGGCCATGCGCTCGCCGCCCTGCTGCGCCTCGACCTCGCGGGTCGCGCGCAAGGCGGCCATGGCGATGACGCCGACGGTGGCCCCGGCGAAGGTGGCGCGTTCGGCGGCCTGTTCGGTCATCAGGCGCAACACGGCTTCCAGGCGATCATGGCTGCTGCTGGGCAGATGATCTGCCTTGCTGGCGGCGAATAGCACGCGGTCGATGCGGCGCGGCAGCACACTGGCGAGCCAGCTTCTGGCGCCTGGGCGGAAGGCGCGCAGCGAGGCTTCGAGCGCACGTCCGAGATCTTCTACGGCGGCGGGACCGGCATTGAGCGCGGCCAGCGCGTCGATCAGCACGATCTGCCGGTCGAGGCGGCTGAAATGCGTGCGGAAGAACGGTTTGACCACGTGCGATTTGTAGCTCTCGAAGCGGCGCTGCATCATGGCGGCGAGCGATCCGCGCGGCGGTGTCCAGCCCTCAGCCATGTCGAGCGGCACGAACGTCAGGACTGGCGAGCCGGCCAGATCCCCGGGCAGCAGGAAGCGACCGGGACCGAGCGTCGACAGCGCGGGTTCGGCGGCACGGGCGGTGTTGAGATAGGTGGTGAAGATGCGGGCGGCTTCCAGCGCCACCTGCTCGTCCTCGGGCTTTCCGCCGTCGAGATCTTGCAGATGTTCAAGCCACGGATTGGCGGAAGCTGCACGCACCGGATCGCGCGCCAGCGCCAATGCCTCGCGCGACCAATCCTCATAGCTTTGTTCGAGCAGGGCCAGATCGAGCAGCCATTCGCCCGGATAATCGACGATATCGACGTGCAGGCGTCCCGGCATCACCGCGCGCCACAACGCATTTGCCGGTTTATACTCGATGGTGACGCGCAACTCGCTGATGTGGCGGGTGCTCTCCGGCCAGCGCGGCGGATCGCCGGACAGGGCCGAGATGTGTGCCTCATAGTCGAAGCGCGGAACATCGTCGTCGGGCTGCGGCTGCAGGTAGGCGCGCAGCACGCGGCCATCTGCGTACGGCTCGAAGAAGGGCAGACGGCCGCCCATCGTGAGATTGCGGATGAAGGCGGTGATGAACACCGTCTTGCCGGAACGCGCCAAGCCCGTCACGCCGAGGCGCACGGTGGGAGTGGTGAGGTCGGTCAAGTAGGCGCCCGCAGACCTCAGTGCATCGAGGGTGCCGTCGGCAACGTCAGTCAGGCGCAAGGTGTCGTGCTCAGCCCTGGTGAATCTCTTGGCTGGCAACGTGGCGTTTCGCGCGCCCAAGCACAAGGGCCGCGCGCGCGATCAGGCCGCTTGAGGCCGATCAATGACGCGGTGATGGCCGTGGCTGCCTTGCGCCTATCGACGCGCGCCGACGGCCTTGGCCAGTTCACCCTTCGACATCTTCGAGCGGCCAGGGATGTCACGTCGCACGGCTTCTTTGTACAGCTCAGCTTTGGTCTTTCCGCTTGCTGCTGCGGAGCGGCTTGTCTTGCTGGCGCCGCGTCCGCGCCCTTCATAGCGCGCCCGTCCGGTCTGTCCGCGCGCCTCCTTGGCTTTCGTTTTGCTCAGCCGACGACGGTTTTCCTTCGGCGTCTGGAACTTTGATGCGCCGGCTTCGCTCAGCGCGATCGCTACGGCCTGCTTGCGGCTCTTCACCTTGCGGCCGGAGCTGCTTTCCAACTCGCCGTGCTTGTATTCGTGCATGATGCGTTTGACTGTTTTCTTCTGCGGTTTTGTCTGCTTGGCCATCTCCGTCACTCGCGTTGTTGGCGCTGGATTGTGGTGATGCAACGTGTCGATGGTTGAGGCGTTCCCGCGCGACAGTCGATTTCGCCCAATCGGAACATGTGTACGCATCGCGAGGCATGCGGTCTTGCTCATAGGGCGAGAGCGTCCGATCATGAGCGCGCAATAACGAGGAGAGGCCTGATGCTCGATCTGCCATTCCGATCTGCCGGTCAGCTTGCGGCGGAGATCCAGCGCAAGGCGATCAGCGCCACTGAACTTCTCGATCTATTTCTGGCGCGTGTGGAACGCTACAACCCGCGCCTCAACGCCATCATCGCGACAGCCATTCCGGAAGCCCGCGTCCGCGCGCGGCGCGCCGATGAGGCGCTGGCCAAGGGCGAGACCTGGGGGCCGCTGCACGGCGTACCAATGACCATCAAGGAGAGCTTCGACGTCATCGGCATGCCGACCACGTGGGGCGTCCCGGCGCTGAAGGATAACTTGCCGCCGCGCAACGCCATCGCTGTCGATCGCTTCCTCGACGCGGGCGCGATCC
>JAEZBZ010000103.1 GCA_023412745.1 Pseudomonadota bacterium
GAAGGGTCACATCACGGTGTCGAAGAGTTCGTAGAGATCAAATATATGCTGATGGGCGGGGTTTGATGTCTGACGCGTGGAAGCTGATGGCGGCTGAGCGGGCCTTGGATTTTGTCCAGCCCGGCATGAAGCTTGGATTGGGAACCGGGTCGACGGCTGCGAAGTTCGTCGACCTGTTGGGGGCCAAGGTCAAGGCGGGGCTGGACGTGGTCTGTGTGGCGACGTCGGAAGCGACCCAGGCGCAAGCCGAGGCGCTCGGCATCCGGATGTCCACTCTCGATGATCTCGTGCACCTCGACCTGACGGTCGATGGGGCCGACGAACTCGATGAGACGCTGCAACTCATCAAGGGTGGCGGCGGTGCGCTCCTGCGCGAGAAAATCGTAGCGGCCGCGTCCGACCGCATGGTCGTGATCGCGGACGCTTCAAAGCGCGTGAACGTGCTTGGCGCCTTCCCGCTGCCGATCGAGGTGGTCCAGTTCGGCCTCGGCGCCACCCGCAACATGATCGAAGTGCTGACGACGGAAGTCGGTTGCTCCGGATCGATCGCGCTGCGGCGTGCGGCCAACGGCCAGCCCTTCATCACCGACAGCGGCAACTACATCCTGGATTGCAGTTTCGGGCGCATCGATGAGGCGGACGCCTTGGACGAGGCGCTGAAGATTATTCCTGGTGTGGTTGAGAATGGCTTGTTCCTCGGCCTTGCGGACGCGGCTGTCATCGCCGGGCCGGGCGGCGTCGAAGTGATGGAAGCCGAATACGGCGATTGAGCGCGGCCGGAGACGCGTTGGAATTTACGGTTGGCGTTTGGGGGCAGCGGATGGTCATCCGGCAGCGGTTGCTGGCATGCATGGTCGTGGCGCTGCTGGCGCTCACGCCGATCGCGGTGGTCGGGCAAACCAGTCAGCCCGATCCGGACCGGCAGGCCAGGGTCGCGGCGGCGCTCGAGATGATGTCGGTTGCCGGGTCGGAAAAGCAGTTCGACCAGTTCATGCCGGTGCTTGTCGCCAACATGACGCGTGCTTTTATCGGCCTCGCGCCGGGGGCGGCTGACGAGATCCGGCATGTGATGGGCGAGGTGGTCAAGCGCTTCTCGGATCGCAAACGCGAGATGGTCGAGAAGATCGCGGAGCTCTATGCGGCTGAGCTGACGCTCGAGGAATTGCAGGAACTGGTCCGCTTCTACACATCCCCGGTCGGTGCCAAATTCGTGGCGATCCAGCCGTCGGTCGGCCGGCAGACGATTGCGCTGAGCCAGCAATGGGGCGAAAGGATTGGCCGTGAAATCGACCAGGAAGCTCGCCGGGAGCTGAAGAAGCGCGGCATCAAGATCTGAGAAGGACTCGAACGACAGTGGCTGAGTTTGATTACGACCTCTTCGTCATCGGAGGAGGATCTGGTGGCGTTCGGGCTGCGCGGATTGCGGCCAGTCACGGTGCAAAGGTGGCGCTCGCGGAAGAATACCGGATGGGCGGCACCTGCGTGATCCGCGGCTGCGTGCCCAAGAAGCTCCTCGTCTATGCAAGCCGCTATAGCGACGACTTCGCGGACGCGGCCGGTTTCGGCTGGACGGTGGAGGACAGTAAGTTCAGCTGGAAAACGCTGATTGCCAACAAGGATCGCGAGATCGATCGGCTTGAAGGCATCTATCGGCGCAACCTGGAAAACTCCGGCGTCACGATCTTCGATGAGCGCGCCGAATTGGCAGGTGCCAACGCGGTCAGGGTCAGATCCCGCAAGAAGGCGATCACGGCGCGCTACATTCTCATCGCTACCGGCGCGAGCCCCAACGTCGATCCGAAGCTGCCGGGGCGCGAGCACGTCATCACCTCCAACGACGCGTTCCATCTGCCCAAACTGCCCAAGAAGGTGGTGGTCGCCGGCGGCGGCTATATCGCGGTGGAGTTCGCGGGCATTTTCGCCGGCCTCGGTGCCGAGACGACGCTGATCTATCGCGGTGAGAAGCTGCTGCGCGGGTTCGACGAGGACATGCGCGACGGCCTGATGGAGGAATATCGCCGGCGCGGCATCAACATCATCACCAACACGGTTTTTCTCGACATCGAGAAGACCGGCAAGAAGCTGGTTGGAACACTCAGCGACGGCTCGAGGCTCAAAGTCGACACGATCATGTTCGCGATTGGCCGCAGCCCCAACACGGCCGGGCTCGGATTGAAGAAGGTCGGCGTCGAATGCGAGGGCTATGCCATCAAGGTCGATGCCGAGAACCGCACCAGCGTGCCGAGCATCTACGCCATAGGAGACGTGACCGACCGTGTGAATCTGACGCCGGTCGCCATCCGCGAAGGGCATTCATTTGCCGATCGCGTATTCGGCTCCAAGCCGTGGTCGGTCGATTACGACGCCATCCCGACGGCGGTGTTATCGACGCCTGAAATCGGCACGGTCGGATTGAGCGAGCTGGACGCCAGGGCTGCCGGCTACTCGCTCGACATCTACAAGACGAACTTCCGGCCGATGAAGAACACCATGAGCGGCCGCGATGAGCGAACCATCATGAAGCTGGTTGTCGATCAGGCGTCGCAGAAGGTGCTAGGCGTGCACGTGCTCGGCCCGGACGCAGGCGAGATCATCCAGATGGCGGCGATCTCGCTGCGGCTCGGCGCCACCAAGGCCGATTTCGACGCCACCATGGCCCTGCATCCAAGCGCGGCCGAGGAGCTGGTGACGATGCGCCAGAAGTGGACGCCGCCGGGGATGACGCAGAAGTAGAAGCTCCCGCGGTAAATCGACGTCCACATTTCCATGCCCGCGATGCAACGCGGGCACACAATCATTATTACAACCTGTGGTAGTGTTTTCTGAGATTCGACCTTCTGTAATTGCACTTCAGCGCGCAGATGATGGGGACGGTCATGAGGGCAGCACATGCCATCATCCGTGCCTCGGTCGCTCTCATGTTTTGCTTGGCCGCCGCGGTCTCGGAACACGCCTACGCTCAGAACTACGATGGTGCCGGCTTATTGCGTTTCGGCGCGTTCGGCCAGGTTTCGGCCAACAACATGGACATCAAGCGGCCGGAAGACATCCGCGGGTCGCTGTCGGCGGCCAGCGGTGCTGGCGGCTTCACCTTCGGTTACGATTGGATGTTCACCAGCGGCTGGGTGCTCGGCATCGAGTCCGACATCGGCTTCGATAGCTGGTGTGAGCAGCGCGGGCCGCGTGAATACAGCGTCGATTATATGGCAACAACGCGGGTTCGCCTCGGCGCTTATGCGCGGCCGGACCTGTTTTTCTATGCAACGGGCGGCGTTGCGGCTTTGGGCATCACCTACCAGGGCTTTCCGAACGAAGTTACTTTAAGTCGGGATTCCAATTCGCACACCATGTTCGGCGGTACGGTTGGTGCCGGCATGGAATACGACTGGCACGGCATGATCCTGTTCACCGAATACCTGTACTCCAGCTACGGGAATTTCTCGTTCCGGGAGTTTGTGGATGACGAGATCACGCTGCACAACAGCATCGATGTCGATCAGCACGCGTTCCGGCTCGGCGTGAAGTTCATCATCGGCCACGACCATCGCGAGACCTACTACGGTGGCTGTTGCGATCCCTATGGGCCAGTGGGACCGACGAAGTAACCAAATCCTTGCGCCGCAGGCCCGGTTCGCGGATGCGTTTGCCATGCGTCCGCGCAGGGGCTTGTCGCCAGACGCGTCGCCGCCTATCGGTTCGCCAATCCACCGAAACCGGTAGAAGGATCAAGCGTATGGCGCGACTTCAGGGGCGCATTGCCCTCGTCACGGGAGCGGGAGCAGGCATCGGACAGGCCATCGCGCGCTGCTTTGCTGCCGAGGGCGCGGTCGTTTACCTTGCCGACGTCGATGGTGAAGCGGCGATGCGGGCGACGGCCGGCATCACGAGTTCCGGCGGCAAGGCTGAAGCCGTCACCTGCGATGTGTCGCGCGGGCAGGACGTCACCGCCATGTTCCGTGCCGTCGAGCAGGCGCACGGCCGGCTGGACGTCCTGGTCAACAACGCTGGCCTCAACGTGCGCGGCGATTTCCGTCATATGTCGGATGCCGACTGGGTCCGCATTCGTGAGGTGAACCTCGATGGCGTCGTGCGCATCGCCCGCGACGGGTTCGGCCTTTTGAAGGTATCCGGCAACGCCTCTCTAATCAACTTATCATCGATCATGGCCAGCCGTGGCCTGCGTCAGCTCGCGGGCTATTCGGCGACCAAGGGTGCGGTGCGGTCGCTGACCAAGGCGTTAGCGGTGGAATACGCGCCGTTCGGCATCCGGGTGAACGCGCTGGCGCCAGGCTTCATCGAGACCGCGCTGACCGGACAGGTTCTGCGCAATCCGGCGATCAGCAAGGCACTGATCGATCAAACGCCGCTGCGCCGCTTCGGCACCGGCGAGGACGTGGCGCGCACGGCGCTGTTCTTTGCCTCTGATGACAGCGCCTTCGTCACTGGAGCCGAACTGGCCGTGGATGGCGGCATGGCCGCCGGCTTGTGAGGCCTGCGGCCCTCATCACGTCACAATGTCCTGGTGAGCGCTGGGGTGGATTAGCCTAACGTCGCTCGACGTGGAGGGGAGCAATTGATGCCGCGCGCGCGCATGCTATCTCGTAAGTTTTTTGGCCAGACGGTTCGCACTGCCGGTGCTGGAGCAGTTGCGATGCTCGGCGCCATGGTGTTTGCACTGCCGGCCAGTGCCGATGTCTGGCTGTTCGACAAAGAAAACACATCGGTACGGTTCACCTGGGACCATCTGGGGTTGTCGCGGCAGTCAGGCCAGTTCATGGATGTGGACGGTCGTCTGGAGTTCTCGCCAACCGATCCGGAAGGTGGGGAGGTCGATGTGGTGATCAAGGTCGCCAGCCTGAGCACCGGCGTGAAGCAGTACGACGCCAATCTGCGCGGCGTCGATTTCTTCAATGTCGCCGAGCATCCGCTGATCACCTTCAAGAGCACGGGCGTTCGCCGGACCACCGAGAAGATGGGCGAACTAATGGGTGATCTGACCATCATGGGCATCACCAAGCCGGTGGTGCTGCAGGTGGCGTGGAACTACACCGGCGAGCACCCTTTCGCGTCAATCAATCCTACTTTCAAAGGCAAATGGGTCTCGGGCTTCTCCGCCACCGGGACCGTGCTGCGCAGCCAGTGGGGCCTGACCCGCGCCACGCCGCTGATTTCCGATGAGATCCGCATCAGCATAGAGGCGGAATTCATGCTCAAGGATGGCAGCGTCCTGCAATAGTGACAGGGCGCTCTGACGTCTCAGACCGCCAGCGTTTCCTCGATCAGCCTGTCGACCACACCATTGAGCGCCTGCCTCACGGTCGCGCCGTCGGCAATCAGCCGGTCGTAGGCCGCGACCTGACGGTCGGCGCTGGTGCCTTCGGTGACGATTGCGCCGGCGCGGGCGACTTCAGCTTCGCAGTTCAGGGCCGCGGCGTCCTCCGCGATCAGCGTCTGAACCTCGGCCATCAGTGTGCGGAAGGGCTCCAGCGTCCCCTTGCCGAAGTCGAACAGCGTGCCCTGGACGCCGTAGCGCTGCGCCCGCCAGCGGTTTTCCTCCAGCAGGAAGACGGGATACGTGCGCCAGCTTTGATTGGAGCGCCGCAGACGATACAGCGCGCGGCAGAAGCAGACGTACAGCGCGGCGATAGCCACCGCGTCATCGACGCGCGTGCAAACATCGGTGATGCGCATTTCCAGCGTCGGGAAGCGGTCGGAGGGGCGCAGGTCCCACCAGATCTTAGTGGCGTCCTCGATCACGCCGGCTTTCACCAGGACGTCCACCGTTCGCCGGTACTCGGCCCAGCCGGCGAAGCGGCCCGGCATGCCGGTGCGCGGCATCTGATCCATCACCGAAAGCCGGTAGCTCTTCAGGCCGGTCTGCTCGCCGCCCCAGAACGGAGAGGAGGTCGACAGCACCAGCAGATGCGGCAGGAAATACCGCACTTGGTTCATGACATCGATGCGCAGTTCGTCATTGTCGAGGCCGCAGTGCACGTGCATGCCGCAGACCACCAGCCGCTTGCCGATGGCCTGCAGATCCTGGGCGAGGGCCTGATAGCGCGCTTTGTCGGTCGGCGATTGCTGGCCGGGACGGGCGAACGGATGGGTCGAGGCCGCGATCGGGGCGAGACCGTATTCGGCGGCGACCTCGCCAATGGTGCCGCGCAGCCGGGCCAGATGATCGCGCGCTGCGCGGAAATCGCGGCACACCGGCGTGCCGACTTCAATCTGCGACTTGAGGAACTCCGGACTGACATGATCGCCGAGCCGCTCCAGGCACGCGTCCATCATCGCCTGCGGCGCGGCCGCCAGATCGCGTGTGGAGCGATCCACGAGGTGGTATTCTTCCTCGATCCCGAACGTGAAGGTCGGCGCCATCTTTGACATGATCATATGCTGGCACGAGCGCCCGGCCAGCGCCATGGGGTGTTTTCCATGCCATCAGATCACGCAGGTGTGCGGGCCAGAAGTCACAGCCTTTGATTGCATTTTAATCGCTGATACCCCAGCTATGGCCGGGCTGAGCGGATTGCCCTATAAGCAGACGCAATTGCGCCATCGTGCGCGTTTTGAGGGTGGGCGGAGACGGAAAGACCGCCCGAGAAGGAGATTGGCGATGCGAGCGCCCTGGTCCACGGATAGCTGGAGATCAAAACCGATCGTCCAGGTTCCTGATTATCCCGATGCGTCTGCTCTGACCGACGTCGAGGCGAAGCTCGCAACGTTTCCGCCGCTGGTGTTTGCAGGTGAGGCACGCCAGCTCAAGAAGGGACTTGCCGAGGTCGCGGCTGGCAACGGTTTCCTGCTTCAGGGCGGCGACTGCGCCGAGAGCTTCCTTGAGCACCGGGCCGACAATATCCGCGACTTCTTCCGCGTCTTCCTGCAGATGGCGATCGTGCTGACCTACGCCGGTGGTTCGCCGGTGGTGAAGGTCGGCCGCCTTGCCGGCCAGTTCGCCAAGCCGCGCTCCTCCTCGATCGAGAAGAAGGGCGATGTGGAGCTGCCGAGCTATCGCGGTGACATCATCAACGGTGCCGAGTTCACGCCGGAAGCCCGTATTCCTGATCCGCAGCGCCAGCTCGAAGCTTACCGGCAGTCGGCCGCAACGCTGAACCTAATCCGCGCCTTTGCCAGCGGCGGTTACGCCGATCTGGAGCGGGTGCATCAGTGGACGCTGGGCTTCGTCAAGGACAGCACGCAGAACCATCGCTACCAGGAGCTGGCCGACCGGATCACCGAGACGCTGGGCTTCATGCGGGCCTGCGGCATAACCTCCGAGAACACGCCGCAACTGCGCAGCACCAACGTCTACACCAGCCACGAGGCGCTGCTGCTCGGCTACGAGCAGGCGCTGACCCGCATGGATTCGACCAGCGGTGACTGGTACGCCACCTCCGGCCACATGCTGTGGATCGGCGATCGCACCCGCCAGCCGGATCACGCGCATGTCGAGTTCTGCCGTGGCGTTCGCAATCCGATTGGGCTCAAGTGCGGACCGTCGCTGGATGCCGACGGCTTGCTGCGCCTGATTGATATCCTGAACCCGAAGGACGAGGCTGGCCGCCTGACGCTGATCTGCCGCTTCGGTTCGGACAAGATCGCGGCGCATCTGCCGAAGCTGATCCGTGCGGTCAAGAAGGCCGGACGGACGGTCGTGTGGTCGTGCGATCCGATGCACGGCAACACGATCACGGCTGGCTCGGGTTATAAAACACGGCCGTTCGATCGCATCATGAGCGAGGTGGAGCACTTTTTTGATATCCACCGCGCGGAAGGTACACACGCGGGCGGAATCCACGTCGAGATGACGGGGCAGAACGTTACCGAGTGCACCGGCGGTGCGGCGGCGATTTCTGAAGCCGACCTGTCTGATCGCTACCACACGCATTGCGATCCGCGTCTCAATGCCGATCAGGCTCTAGAGGTGTCTTTCCTGATCGCCGAGAGGCTGAAACAGGAGCGCGCTTCGCAGATGCAACCCATCGCCGCGACGGCTTGGGCTTGAGAACACAACTCTGCTGGCAGCGTCTCGCGTGCTGCCAGCGGTCGTGCCGCGCCCAGCCGGTACAAACGCTCGCCGCATATGACGGCAATCTTCCGTTTCCGATTTCCGGGTCATTAGACGACCCGCGCACTGCGTCATGCGAGAGCATGGCGGCCCTGTTGAAGCGCAGTGCTGCATCAGTGCCGAAAACCGCGCATACTTGAGATTGCCGGCCCGGCCGCGCACCGCTAAGGACTGGGGTTATGTCCAGAACATTGAAAATCGCGCTGGCGCAGCTCAATCCGGCCGTCGGCGACATTACCGGCAATATCGCCAAGGTGAAGCACGCCCATGCCGAGGCCGCGCGGCTCGGGGCTGATCTCGTGGTGCTGCCGGAACTGTTCGTGACTGGCTATCCGCCCGAGGATCTGGTGCTGAAGCCGGCGTTCGCGGCCGCCGCGCGGCGCGCGGTCGAGGACTTGGCGGACGATATTGCCGACGGCCCGCGCATGCTGCTTGGCACCATCTGGCCACAGGACGGCAAACTGTATAACGCGGTGGCGCTGCTCGATGCAGGCAGCGTGCAGGCCGTGCGCTTCAAGGTCGAGTTGCCGAACTACGGCGTATTCGATGAAAAGCGCGTATTCGAAGAGGGGCCACTGCCCGGTCCGATCAGCATAGACGGCGTGCGCATCGGAGTGCCTATCTGCGAGGATATCTGGTTCGAGCAGGTGATCGAATGCCTGCAGGAGACGGGGGCGGAGATCATCATCTCGCCCAACGGCTCGCCGTTCGATTGGTCCAAGACCGACCAGCGCATGAACGTTGCCGCGGCGCGTGTCACCGAAAGCGGACTGCCGCTGGTCTATCTCAATCAGGTCGGCGGCCAGGACGAGCTGGTGTTCGATGGTGCCTCGTTTGTACTGAATGCCGATGCCAGCCTCGCCGTGCAGCTTCCAGCCTGGGAAGAGGCAATCGTCCTTACCGAGTGGACGCAGGTGGACGGTCAGTGGATCTGCAAGCCCGGTCCCAAGGCGGTTCTGGAGGAGAATGCAGCGGCCGCCTACCACGCCTGCATGCTGGGCTTGCGCGATTACGTTGACAAGAACGGCTTCCCCGGCGTGGTGCTGGGCCTGTCCGGCGGCGTCGACTCCGCCCTCGTTGCGGCGATGGCAGTCGATGCGCTAGGTGCGGAGCGGGTGACCTGCTACATGCTGCCCTACCGCTATACTTCGAATGAGAGCCTGTCGGATGCGGCCGGCTGCGCCGAGGCACTGGGCGTGCGCTATGACGTGCTGCCGATCGAGGCGCCGGTCGAGGGTTTTGGCAAGGCGCTGGCCAAAGTGTTTGCAGGCCGCGAACCCGACACCGCCGAGGAGAACATCCAGGGCCGCGTGCGTGGTACGCTGCTGATGGCGATTTCGAACAAGTTCGGCGGCATGGTCGTCACCACCGGCAACAAGTCGGAGATGTCGGTCGGCTATGCTACGCTGTACGGTGATATGAACGGCGGATTCAATCCGATCAAGGATCTCTACAAAATGGAGGTCTACCGCCTGTGTGCCTGGCGCAACGCCAATGTGCCGAAGGGCGCCAAGGGCCCCGGCGGGATCGTCATTCCCGAGAACATCCTGACTAAGGCGCCGAGCGCGGAACTGCGCGAGAACCAAACCGACCAGGACTCACTGCCGCCCTACGAGGTGCTCGACGACATCCTGTCATGTCTGGTGGAAAAGGAAATGTCGCTGCCCGACATCATCGCGCGCGGCCATCCGCCCGACACCGTCAAGCGCGTCGAGCGGCTGCTCTACCTCGCCGAATATAAGCGGCGGCAAGCGGCCCCCGGCGTAAAGATCACGGCGCGCAGCTTCGGCAAGGAGCGGCGCTATCCGATCACCAACAAATTCCGTGAGAACCTTGAGGCGCCCGCGCCGCGCCATGCGCCAGGGCCCACGCCCCGCGTGGTGGCTCCGCGCGCGGATGGCGGCGAGGCATTCTGACCATCATGACCGTGACCGTCCGTTTCGCTCCGAGCCCGACCGGCCGCATCCACATCGGCAACGTGCGCACCGCCGTACTGAACTGGCTGTATGCGCGCCGTCATGGCGGCAACTTCATCCTGCGCCTGGACGACACCGACCAGCAGCGTTCGACCGAGGAATTCGTCGAGGCCATTCGCGATGACCTGCAGTGGCTGGGCCTGACCTGGGCGCGGCAGGAGCGGCAGTCGTCCCGGTTCGCACGCTATGACGCGTTGGTCGAGACGATGAAGGCGGATGGGCGCTTCTATCCCTGCTACGAGACCGAGGAAGAGCTCGATCGCCGCCGCAAGCGCCAACTCGCGCGCGGTGCACCGCCGATCTACGATCGCGCCGCGCTGAAGCTGACGCCGGAGGATCGGGCCAGACTGGAGAGCGAGGGGCGCCGGCCGTACTGGCGCTTCCGGCTGACTAATACCGAACCCGCCAATCCGCTGATACCGCTGCCCACGCTGGTCAACTGGGTCGATCTGGTGCGCGGCGACCAGTCGGTCGATGTCGGCTCGCTGTCGGATCCGGTGATGATCCGCGCCGACGGGACTTACCTCTACACGTTCACCAGCGTGGTCGACGATATCGACTTCGGCATCACGCACGTGATCCGCGGCGAGGACCACGTCACCAATACCGGCGTGCAGATCCAGTTGTTCGAGGCGCTGGGCGCGGTACCGCCGGCATTCGGGCATCACAGCCTACTGGTCGGCGCGGATGGAAAGGCGCTGTCGAAGCGGCTCGGTCATCTGTCCGTCGCGGCGCTGCGGGAGGCCGGCCTGGAGCCGATGGCGATCCTCAGCCACGCCGCACTGCTCGGCACGTCGGACGCCATCGAGGCCCATCAGAGCCTGGACGCCCTGGCGGCGCTGATGGACCTGGAGAAGATCTCGCGTGCGCCCGGCCGTTTCGACGAGGCGGAACTGCACAGCCTGAATGCGCGGCTGCTCCATCAGACGCCGTACGCCACGGTCGCCGAGCGGCTGGATGCGTTGGGCATCACGGGCGGCGAGCCGTTCTGGCTTGCGGTGCGCGGCAATCTCGAACTGTTCGCCGATGCCAAGACCTGGTGGGCGGTGGTGTCCGGGTCGATCACGCCGGTGATTGAGGATGCCGCGTTGTGCGCCAAGGCACTGGAATTGCTTCCGGCTGCTCCGTGGGATGAAGGCACCTGGGCGCTGTGGTCCGCCGCGATCAAGGCGGAGACGGGCGCCAAGGGCCGCGCATTATTCCATCCGCTGCGCATGGCGCTGACGGGCCGCGAGCAGGGGCCGGAGCTGAAGACGCTGTTGCCGCTGATCGGTCCGGAGCGTGCGGCGGCGCGGCTCAGGGGCGAGCAGGCCTAGAGCCAAGGCGTGCTCGTGCCTCACATCACGACGTGCGGATATACCACTTCTCAGCTTCCATGATGATCGGCGGCTTGCCGTTCGCGTACATGAAGCTGTCGACCGCCCATTTCTGGCCGCTCGCGGTTTCGCGGATCACTCCGAAATAGTGCGTCCACTGGCCGAGGAACAGCGCACTCTTGGCCATTGGGCTGAGCACGCTGTGATGGCGCAAAAGGCCGTGCGCGGCGAGCACCGTCAGGTAGCTGGTGGTGTTGGTGGCTTCGTCGACGCAATCCATTTGACCTGGATCGCCGGCGCCGGCGAAATCCAGACTGGCGCGATCGTGGGCTGTGCCGGTCTCAGGCCCGACGCGTGTTTCGATCCACGCGATGGCCGTCTTCAGCGCCTTGCGTTCCGCGGCAGGGCTGTCGTGTCCGTCCTGCATGATCTCCGACAGCCGCGCGATATCGGCGTGGGTGAATGTGAACGGAGATTTCTTGCGGCAGCCATAGGCGCTGCACACGTGCACGATGTTGCCCTGCGGCTGTTTGGCTTCGAACTGAAGGTAATGGGGGGCTGGCGGTCCGTTGCCGCCGTAGCTGCAGCCGGTCAAAAGCAGTGCCACGCTCAAAGCGCGCGTGGCGGGTGAAAAAGCAATACGCAACAGTGCCATGGATGAACCAACGCAGGCAGGATGATACGCCTGCCATCAAGCCATGGCATCGTGGTGCGACGAGGACGGAATGGCGGCTCAATCGCGCGCAGTTTTGGGCAGGACGGCGACAGGAACGTGGTCCGCTGTTGACGCGCCGGGATCATTGTTGAAGGCTGTGGGTGTGAAATTGCCAGGAGATCTGCCTCATGCCCGTCGTCAACCGGATTGCCGAAATGCTACCGGAAATCACCGAATGGCGACGCGATATGCATGTTCATCCGGAAGTCGGCTATGACCTCGATCGCACCTCGGCGCTGGTCGCCGAGCGGCTACGGGCGTTCGGCTGTGACGAGGTTGTGCCGGGCATCGGGCAAAGCGGCGTAGTCGCGGTCATCCGTGGACGTAACAGTGGATCGGGCCGCGTCATCGGCTTGCGCGCCGACATGGATGCTCTGCCGATCAAGGAAATCACCGGCCTGCCGTATGCCTCGCAAACACCGGGCAAAATGCACGCCTGTGGCCACGATGGACATACCTCGATGCTGCTGGGTGCCGCCAAGTATCTGGCCGAGAAGCGCAACTTCGACGGCGAGGCGGTGCTGATCTTCCAGCCGGCCGAGGAGGGCGGCGCCGGGGCCAAGGCCATGCTCGACGACGGACTTATGGAGCGCTGGCGCATCCAGGAAGTCTACGGCATGCACAACATGCCGGGCATTCCTGTCGGGCAGTTCGCGATTAACCCGGGGCCGATGATGGCGGCGGCCGATCGGCTGTATCTCGACATCGAAGGGCGCGGGGCACACGCCGCCAAGCCGCATCTGTCCATCGACCCGGTGCTGATCGGCTGCCAGTTCGGCAATGCGGCGCAGGCGGTCGTGTCACGCAACGTCGATCCGCTGGAATCTGCCGTGGTGTCGATCTGCATGTTCCATGCGGGCGACGCGTTCAACGTCATTCCGCAAACCGCATCGATGGTCGGAACGATGCGCACGCTCAACGAGGAAACGCGCACGCTGGTGTTCGACCGCCTGACCAAGCTTGCCGAAGCGCTGGCCCTGCAGCACGGCGCGACGCTCAATCTCAATCTCGTGCGCGGATATCCGGTTACGGTCAATCATCCGGCTCAGGCGGATTTCGCGGGATCGGTGGCGGCAGATGTCGTCGGCGAACAGAATGTCGATCGCGCGGTGTGGCCGATGATGGGTGGAGAGGATTTCTCTTACATGCTGGAAGCGCGGCCCGGCGCATTCATTTTCATCGGCAACGGCGACAGTGCCAGCCTGCATCATCCGGCCTACGATTTCGACGACGCGGCGATCCCGGCCGGCGTGTCCTTCTGGGTGCGGCTGATAGAAAAGGCAATGCCGGCCTGAGCAACGCCTGGACCGGCGTCGGTCATTTGACTGGCCCGCGCGAAGCGTTGGCTCAGTTGTTCGGGATCGCTTCCGTCTCGGCCTGCAGCACACCGGAGACAATGGCGCGCGCCGCATACTCGGCCATGCAGCGATAGCCGAGATCGTTCAGGTGGAAGCGGTCCTGCGCCAGGAAAGCGGTATTGCCGCGCTGCTTGGCGAGGTCGGCCATCGCATCATAGCGGTTGACGACCAGAACGCGTTCCTGCCGCGCCACGTCGGCAATCGCCTTGACGATGGAACGGTAGTCCGCGTCGTTCTCCAGACGCTCCACGTATTGTGGATCGATCAGGATGACGTCGACATGGTTTTCGGCCAGCCAGCGCAGGGTCGAGCGCAGCATGTCACTGAAGTCTTCCGCATCGATGCGTGCCATCGCGTCGTTGGTGCCGACCTGCCAGACGACGAGGTCGGGCTTGTGGTCGACGACTTCGAGCTTGATCCGCTCGGCGGCAGGCTGTCCCGTCTCGCCGGAAATACCGCGATTGGTGATCTCGACGTCGGTTCCGCTCAAGAAGGATTCGAGATTGGCAGCCAGACGGACCGGATAGGCGGCTGCGGGCGAACTGGCCCCGATGCCAACGGTCGAGGACGAGCCGATCGCCAGTACCTCGATCGTCCGGCGCGCCTTGAGTGCTTTGCGCAGGCCGCGCAGGGCGGTGCGGGCACCGAACGCGCTCTTGACCTTGCAATCAGTCGTGAGCTCGGAGGCAACACGCGACAGGGCAGCGATCTGGATGGGACCCTGATTCTGGGTAGCAGGCGGCGTTTGCGCCAGAACCGGCGCCGATGCGCAAGTCAGGAGACCCGCGAGGCCGATAAGCCAGGTACGCGGCTTCGCCATTCGACAAACCATGCCGTAAACCCCATCACACCGACGCCTAATATTACGACAAATGCATCTAGCAGGAAACTGTCACTGTAGACAATACGAACAACTTGCCCTGCCAAGGATAACAAAGACGATACACAGAATACCGGCAACGAGTTTCGTCCGAACGCACACATCAACTCGGTAAATGAAGGCAAGGTCTTCGCGATAAATGGAAAAACTTTGTAAAAAGCAACAACGATGCCAATCAGACTGATCACGCGGATCGGCGACAAGTAGGTCTTGTCGAACAGAAAGAACATCCGCGGCTCCGGCACGCGCATGGGATCCGGCCACAACTGATTGAGGGTGATGTAGGCACCCCCCAATGTCACCAGCCAGGCGTAGGGCACCAGACGGTCCGCATTTCGGGCCAGCCAGCGATCGCCGCGCATCATCTCGGCGGACAGAAAGCCGAGCACCATCAGTAGCTGCCAGGAAAACGGGTTGAAGTACCAGCGTTCCTCGGCCGGCCAGTGCGGGAAGCTTGCTCGCGTCGTCAGCGCGAAGACATAGATGCTCAGCGACAAGGCCAATGCTGCCCACCAGCGCCACCTGCCGAGCAGGATGACGACCGGAGCAAACAGGAGGAGGACGACGTAAAGCGGCAGGATGTTGAAGTAGCCGAGCTGATGGGTCAGCAGCATGATGCCGACAACGGTGCGCGTCGGGTCATAGAAGAAAGAGCCCGCGTTGTGCCACTCGAGGAACAGCGGGTTGGAGCGGATGATGGCCATCGACGCCAGCAGCGCCAGTGCCAGGACGGTAATGACGATCTGCGCGCGGTACAGCTCCAGAGCGCGCGAAATCAGACGGAAAACGGTGCGCTTGGCCGGCTCGGCCTGCTGGGGGCTGCCGGTCGCGTATGACAGCGACCAGCCGGCGAGAAATACGAATAGTTCGGCCGCATCCGAGATCGCATAGTTGCGCAGCGTCAGCGTTCCGAACCAGTTGCCCGGAATATGATTAATGAAGATCATAACCAGCGCAAGACCGCGCCAAAAATCGACTGCATTTGCCGATCGCATCATGACCGCTAGTTAAAAGGGCTGCGTTGACTGCGCCGGGTCGCGCGCGAATATGGCCGTGCCTGCCTGGCGGGAGTTGTGCCGCTTCGCGGCACGCGCGACGGGATCGGTCCGAGCCGAAAGTCTATAGAATCACAATGATGGCACGTCGGTGGCCGATCCTCAGCCAAAAAGACATGATCACGCACCTGCGCGATCACGCACCTGCGCGCGCGTGTCATAAGCAGCAACGATGTCAGCCAAAGCCGGCAAAAGTTCATTCTCCGGGGATTTTTCCGCTGCCTCGGAGTCGCCAAAGAGCTGTAGTCTTTGCTAGGCTTGTCTGTACGACGGAATCAATATCGGGGTACCTTTGCGCCCCGTGAGAGAGGTGCTATGCGGCAACCACAGGCTTGGCTCCGGACGACCATTGCGGGCGTTGTCGCGGCAGCGATAGCTGCTGGTGCCGCTGATCCATGGGCTTCCGCATTTGCGCGCACGACGGATCGCACGGATGACGCGGCCTCGCTGCTCGGCAGTTATCTCGCCGGACGGTTCGCCCGCGCCCAGCACGACACCCCGGCGGCCGCCGATTTCTATTCGCATGCGTTGACCCGCGATCCTCAGAGCGAAGTGCTGATCGAGCAAGCCTTCCTGATGCAAGCGACGGAAGGGCATTGGTCGCGCGCGGTCCAGCTCGCGGAGCAACTGGTGGCGCGTCAGGATACGCACCGCATGGCCCAGCTTGTGCTTGGGCTTCACGAATTCAAGCAGCGCAACTTCGACAAAGCCTCCAACCATTTCCGCGATGCCGGCACCGGGCCGATCGGAGAGCTGACGGCCTCGCTGGCCCGTGCCTGGGTCAACCTTGCGGCCGGCAAGCCGGATGCCGCTTCCGCCATGCTGGACAATACCCGACATGCGGAATGGGCGCGGTTCTATGCCGAGTACCATCGCGCGCTGATTTTCGATCTGAGTGGGCAGACCGCCGCCGCCCATAAAAGCTACGACTACATTTTCAAGGCCGATTCACGTACGCCACGCACCGCGATGGCCTACGCGCAGCACGCCGCCAAGGCCGGAGATCCGAAGCGCGCGCTGCAGATCCTTAAAACCCATCTCGATAACACCTCCAGCGACGGGCATCCGATGGTGCGGGCGCTGCGCAAGCAGATCGAGGATGGCGAGAACGTTCCGCTGCTGATCCAGAGCGCCGATGAAGGCTTGGCCGAAGTGTTCTACGGGCTGGGCGAGGCGTTGACCGGCGAGGGTGGGGTCGCGATCGGTGCGCTGTACCTGCAGATGGCGCTGTTCGTCCGCCCGGATTTCCCGTTTGCGCTCGCCGCGCTGGCCAACGCGCATGAGACGACCAAGCGCCACACAGAGGCGATTGCAGTTTACGATCGCATCGAGAAGGGCTCGTCGCTGCAGACGTCGATCGACATTCGCAAGGCGATCAACCTCAACATGCTGGAGCGGCCAGACGAGGCTAAGACCCTGCTGGACGCGCTCATCGCACAGAACCCGACGGATCTGCGCATCCTGGACGCTGCCGGAACCATTTTGCGCGGGCGCAAGCGCTACGATGAAGCCGTGACGTACTACGATCGTGCCATCGCGCTGATCCCGAAGCCTGAAAAGCGCCACTGGACCTATTGGTACGCGCGCGGCACCTCTTACGAGCGTTTGAAAAAGTGGCCGCAGGCTGAAGCCGACCTGCAGATGGCGCTGAAGCTGAGCCCGGACCAGCCGCTGGTCCTGAATTATCTGGGCTATTCCTGGATCGACCAGCACAAGCATCTGAAGAAGGGCCTTGCGCTCATCGAAAAGGCCGTCGCCCTGAAACCCGACGACGGCTACATCGTCGATAGTCTCGGCTGGGCGCACTACCGCCTGGGAAACTACCGGCAGGCGGTGCGCTTCCTGGAGCGCGCGGTGGAACTGAAGCCGGAAGACCCGGTCCTGAACGATCACCTCGGTGATGCGTTGTGGCGGGTCGGTCGCCGGCGCGAGGCCAACTATCAGTGGCAGCAGGCGCTGACGCTCAATCCGGAGCCGGAAGACGTCGCGAAGATCCAGGTCAAGCTGCATAACGGGCTGGCAGACTCGCGGCCAGGGGTGCGCGCGGCCAAAAAGAGCAAAGAAGCTCAGCGCGCCCAAGCCAACCGGAAGAGCGTCGAGACCCAGCTCAAGCCTCAGCCGCCGTATCAATAAGGCCCGCGAGCGTCCGGCCATATCGATGCCGTCGTCCTCAAGTCCTGGCAGTGCTGATGCGATCATCAGCGAGATTGCCCGCGCCAAGGTCAATCTAACGCTGCGCGTCATTGGTCGACGCGCCGATGGCTATCACGAGCTGGACAGTCTGGTGGCCTTCGCCGATTTTGGCGACGTGGTGTCCCTGACCGTCGGCGCGCCTGCAAGCGTTTCCGTTGATGGCCCCTTCGCCGGCCGGATCGTTGGGGAAAACCTGCTGCAACGGGCGCTCGATCAGCTTGCCAAGATTCAGCCCACGCTGCGGCTCGGTTCGGTCCGACTGGAAAAGAACATTCCGGTCGCGGCGGGGCTCGGTGGCGGGTCGGCGGACGCGGCGGCCTTATTGCGCGCGGTACGGCGCGCCAATCCCGAGCACAAATCGCTGGTCGACTGGCTGGCGCTCGCCGCGCGGCTTGGCGCTGACGTTCCAGTTTGCCTGGAGGGCGAGGCGAGGCGCATGTCCGGCATCGGCGAGAAGCTTCAGCCGGTCGATCATTTCCCGCGTGTCGAAGCGGTGTTGGTCATGCCGGACGTGATGCCGCCGACGGATAAAACCCGGCAGGTGTTCTCCAGGCTCGCGGCGTCCGCGATACCCGATACCGTGGCGGCGTCCTCGCCGTCGGCGCTGTGGTTCAAGGATGCCGAGGCCGCCCTGGCCTTCGTGGGCGCTCATGGCAACGATCTGGCCCGACCGGCGCAGGCGATCATGCCGGCTGTAGGCGAAGCGGAACGCGCGCTGGCCGCATGCGCGGGCTGCCGGATTGCGCGCATGTCGGGCGCCGGGCCATCCTGCTTCGGGCTGTTTGCCATCGGCAGCGAAGCAACGGCGGCAGCGCGCGCCCTATCGCTGGCGCATCCGCAGTGGTGGATACGGCAGGTCAAGCTCGGCTAGGCTGTCTGCCCCGGAAGCGATCCCCGGAGCGGATTATGGCCCCGAACGGGGCCCGTTAGTGGCCGCGCGCGATGCAGAACGCGACCACGTCGAGCAGCGCCTTTTTCGGCTGAGTGTCACGGAATATAGCCAGCGCATCGTGCGCGACCGAGCCGTAGTAGCGCGCGCGCTCCAGCGTCGCCTCGATCGCCTTGTGCCTGCGCATCAGGCCCATGGCATGTTCGAGGTCGCCGTCCTGGGTATCGCCTTCGGTCAGCGTGCGGCGCCAGAAGGCGCGCTCTTCATCGTTGCCACGGCGGAACGATAGGATCACCGGCAGGGTGATCTTTCCTTCGCGGAAATCATCGCCGACCGCCTTACCGAGGCTGGCGCTGTCGCCTGAGTAGTCCAGCGCGTCATCCACGAGTTGGAACGCGATGCCGAGGGACTTGCCATAGGACTTGAGCGCGGCCTGTTCTTCGCTTGGCCTGTTGGCGATGGCGCCGCCGACCTCGGTCGCGGCCGAGAACAGTGCGGCGGTCTTGGCATTGATGATGGCGAGATATTCATCCTCGGTGGTGGCCGTGTTCTTGGCGGCGGCGAGCTGCATCACCTCGCCCTCGGCAATGACGGCAGCGGCGTTCGACAGGATCTTCAACGCGGAAAGCGAGCCGACGTCGACCATCATGCGGAAGGCCTGTCCGAGCAGAAAGTCGCCGACCAGCACGCTCGCCTGATTGCCCCACAGGATCCGCGCCGCCTTCTTGCCGCGCCGGAAGTCGCTGTCATCGACGACGTCATCGTGCAGGAGGGTGGCGGTGTGCATGAACTCGACGGCGGCGGCCAGCGGCACATGCCCATCACCCACATAGCCGCACAGCTTGGCCGACGCGATGGTCAGCATCGGGCGCAGGCGCTTGCCACCGGAATCAATCAAGTGATGCGCGAGCTTCGGGATGAGATCGACGTCCGAGATCGCCTTGTCCAGGATGATGCGGTTGACCGCGCCCATATCTTCGGAGGCCAGCTCCAGGATCGGTGCCAGGCTTTGCGACGGATCGCGCGCGTCTTCAAATGGGACAACCACGCCCAAGCCTTTATCCTCTGATCGCAATGTATTGACTGCCTTGATTTTAACCACGGGCCGGAACGGCCTTTTCACGGCACATTGCCGCATGTTTAGTTCCGTGCAAAGGCTGCATTTCGTAGGTGGTCATGCGCGAAATCCTGCGTTCAAACAATACGGTGCTTCTCAGCTTTGTTGAAGTTCTGCTTCGCGACGCTGGTGTCACGCCGATCATGGCCGACGGAAACATGAGCGTCATGGAGGGGTCTATCGGCATCCTGCCCCGACGGATCATGGTCGTCGAGGACGAATTGCACCGTGCGCGGCAGGTGCTGGAGGACGCGGACCTTGGACAGTGGGTCAGCAGCGATGATTCAGGTTGACGGCATCGACGTCACAGAGGACGCGTTCCTCGGCGGTGCGCTGATGATGCTGCAGCCGCGCGACGGCTATCGCGCAGGCGTCGATGCCGTGCTGCTGGCGGCGGCGACGCCGGTGCGGCATGGCCGGGGCGAGCGCGTGCTGGATGCCGGATCGGGCGTTGGCGTGGTCGGGCTGTGCATCGCGGCGCGGGTGCCGGATGCGCGGGTCACGCTGGTCGAAAACGGTCCGGAGCTGGTGGCGTTGGCCGGGCTGAACATCACCCGCAACGCGCTCAGCGATCGCGCCCAGGTCATTGCCGCCGACGTGACCGCGCCTGGACGTTTGCTAGAGGAGGTAGGGCTGCGGGCGGACTGTTTCGCGCACATTGCCGCCAATCCGCCGTTCCATGTCGAGGGCAATGGCCGGCCCTCGCGCAACGCTATCAAAGCGCGGGCGCACGCCATGCCTGCGGGCGGTCTGACGCATTGGGTGCGGTTTGCCGCGCGCGTGACGCAGGCCGGCGGTAGCCTGACCATCGTTCACCGGGCGGACGCCATCGGCGAACTATTGTCGCTAATGGATGGCCGTTTTGGCGCGCTACGACTGCTTCCGATCCATCCGCGGGAGGGAGCGCCCGCCGTTCGCGTGCTGCTGCAGGGGCGCAAGGGCAGCCGCGCGCCGCTGACGATCCTGCCGGGCCTGATCCTGCACAATGACGACAACAGTTTTCGGCCGAATGTCGCCGATATTCTTCGCCACGGTGCGCCGCTCGACTTGGGCTGTTAAGATTTAGCCGGAGCGGTAGCGTCGGCTGGAGCTTTTCATCGGGCGGATGCAACACCAAATTATTGACGTAACGTCGCGTTGCCGCGGTCACATTCGATCAACCAGAGAGAAAAACATGCGTTTTTTCAAGCGCCGTCCCATTGTCCCAGTCATCCGCCTGTCCGGCCCGATCGGGATGGCGACGCCGCTGCGCCCGGGACTATCGATCGCGGCTGTCGCCGACGGCCTGGAACGCGCCTTCAGCATGTCGAAGCTGCCGACGGTGGCAGTAGTGGTGAATTCGCCGGGTGGCTCGCCGGTTCAGTCTAACCTGATCTTCAAGCGGCTGCGCCACCTGGCCAGCGAGAAGAACAAGCGCGTCTATGTGTTCTGCGAAGATGTCGCGGCGTCTGGCGGCTACTACCTCGCGGTCGCGGGTGATGAAATCTATGCCGACCCGTCCTCGATCGTCGGCTCGATCGGCGTGATCGCGGCGACCTTCGGTCTCGACAAAGCGATCGCGCGTATCGGCGTCGAGCGGCGCGTGTATACGGCCGGCGAGAGCAAGCTGATGCTCGATCCGTTCAAGCCGGAAAAGCCGGAGGACGTGGAGCGTCTCAAGTCGATCCAGAAGGACGTCCACGACATCTTCATCGGCGTCGTCAAAGACCGCCGTGCGGAGCGGCTGAAGGGCCTGGATTCGGAGCTGTTTTCCGGCGCGTTCTGGTCGGCGCCGAAGGCACTCGAACTCGGCCTGATCGACGGCGTTTCAGATGTCAGGTCGAAAATGCGCGAGCTGCACGGGCCAGACGTTCAGTTGAAGGTGGTTCCGTTTGCGACCGGCGGGTTGCTGTCCCGGGTCTTCCGCCTTCCGCGGCTCATGCACACGCCCGCGATCAATGGGGGGCTGCCTCTTGCGCTGGCCGACGATCTGGTGTCGGCTATAGAGGCGCGCGCGCTCTGGTCGCGCTACGGGTTCTGAGGTCTCGATAAGCTGGCACCTGGGTGCCCAGCAGGAGGGATCAATGCCACAAGTGATTGCATTGGCGATTGCGGGAGCCGGCCTGCTGGCAGGATACAAGTGGCTGTCACGCGGATTCCAGCGTGCCATGGCCGAGGTCGAGGCTGGCGAGGAGACGCAGCGCCAGCAGGCGCAGGCAGCCGTGCTGCCGAAGGATTTGGGCGCGCTGGAATGGGACGCCGACGCGGGCGTCTATCGGCCTAGGCAGGAATGAGCGATTGCAGTTTGCGAACGCGTTTTTGAGTCACCAGTGGCGGCTACTCTTGTTCGCGGTCGGCCCAGGCTATTAGCTCGTCTGTCACTCGTACTGGGCGCGATTTGAAAATACCTGATATCACCTCTAGTTTCGCAAGAACTTGTCTGCTTTGACGGCCTGGAGTTGCCTATGGCGCTCGCTATAGCCTGTAGTATCGGTAATAGGGCTGCCAAATTCCTGCTCGATTGCCTTCACGGCCGAGTTTCTTGCTGTATTGGTAGCCAAGCGAAGCTTTTCGATCTCAGGCATAGTCATGTCGAATAAAAAGTAGTCGTCTATGATTTTTTTAACGCTTGAGAAATCGATATTTTGCCCAAGTTTAGTGTGTTGTATTACTAGATCGTCATAGAGCTTCCAATGATCCCGCCAATTTATTTTACTGCTCCAGCGCCCAGACTTGACCCTTCCGAGGAGTACCTCGCGCGTATAAATTGAAACTACATCGCGCAGGCGTGCAATAAGATCGGTTGCTTCCTGCTTTGTATCTTCCCAAAGCTCAGCTTCAAACCCCAGGCCCTTGAATCGCTTGAAGCGTGCAACATTGGCGTAGATAAAGCTGAGAAAGCTGAGTCCGAACACAGCTGCAGCTTCCGTTATTTTGCCGGAAAAAAGAAAATGAAAGCAGGCACAAGAAACGTTACGCCTACCATGATAAATAATAGACGTTCCCAATTTATCGCCAGCCAGTGCACTAACCGCATGGTTAGGTCCGTTAATTGTTCCTGTCCGCTTTTGTGCCGAATTGAGTATAGAATACCTCTGACGCAGGTTCAGCTACATTGGCGACTGTATCAACCGCGATTCTTCATTGTGTAAGCCTTAATAGAACAGGCTCGAGACGCTTTCTTCGCGCGACGTACGGGCGATCGCTTCGCCGATCAGCGGGGCGATGGACAGGACGCGAATGTTCTTCGACGCCTTCACGGCCTCTGTAGGCTCGATCGAGTCGGTGATGACCAGCGACTTCAGGCTCGAATTCTGAACGCGTGCGACAGCGCCGCCGGACAGCACGCCATGGGTGATATAGGCCATCACCTCGATGGCGCCGTTTTTGAGCAGCGCTTCGGCCGCGTTGACCAGTGTGCCGCCGCTGTCGACGATGTCGTCGACCAGGATGCATCGCTTGCCCTTGACGTTGCCGATGACGTTCATGACCTCGCTCTCGCCGGGGCGCTCGCGGCGTTTGTCGCAGATCGCGATCGGCGCATCGATACGCTTGGCCAGCGCGCGGGCGCGCACCACGCCGCCGACGTCGGGCGAAACGACCATCAGGTTCGACAGCTCGAACCGCTCCTTGATGTCGCGCACCATGGTCGGGGCAGAGAACAGGTTGTCGGTCGGAATATCGAAGAAGCCCTGGATCTGGCCGGCGTGCAGGTCGAGCGTCATGACGCGATCGGCGCCGGCGCGTTCGATCAGGTTGGCCACCAGCTTGGCGGAAATCGGCGTGCGCGGGCCGGGTTTGCGATCCTGGCGGGCATAGCCGTAGTAGGGGATGACAGCGGTGATGCGCCGGGCCGAGGCGCGCTTCAGCGCGTCGATCAGGATCAGCACTTCCATCAGGTTGTCGTTGGCCGGGAACGAGGTCGACTGCAGGACGTAGACGTCCTCGCCGCGGACGTTCTCCTGGATCTCGACGAAGATCTCCATGTCGGCGAAGCGCCGGCACACGCCCTTGGTGAGCGGCACGCGCAGGACCGAACTTATGCCTTCGGCCAGCGGCTTGTTGCTGTTTCCGGCTACGAGCTTGATACGCAGCCCGTCGAAATAGTCGCCAGACTCTCCAGCATCATTCATCTGTACCTGCCGCTTTCAATCGCTGCGGATGTGCATTCCGCCGACGCGCGGCTTCTAGCAAGCAGGCCCGGACGTGTAAACG
>JAEZBZ010000111.1 GCA_023412745.1 Pseudomonadota bacterium
GAACACCCTGGGCGGCGCGCTCTCGCTGCGCACCAAGACCGGTGGGGAGTACCCGAACACGACTGCACAGGTCTACGGCGGTTCCTGGAGCCGCATCGGCGCAGACGTCGAACACGGCGGCCATCAGGGCAACGTCGACTACTACTTCAGCGGCAGCTATTTCGACGAGGACGGCTGGCGCGACCACTCCCCCAGCACGGTCAAGCAGTTCTTCGGCAAGGTCGGCTACGAGACTGCCGTCACCGACTTCGATCTCAGCCTCACGGTCGGGGACACCGACCTGACCGGCAACGGCGTGGCACCCGAGAGCATGCTCAGGCGCGACCGCGAGCAGGTCTTCACGATCCCCGACAACACCAAGAAGGACATGTGGATGCTGAACCTGACCGGCAGCCACATGCTCAACGATGCCTTCCAACTCGGCGGCAACGTCTACTACCGCCACAACCGCATCAATACCCTCAACGGCGACGCCAACGACGACTACGAGGACTGCTTCGAGGATGCGGTGGACAACGGAGACGACCCGCTCGTGGAGTGCACGGAGACGGCGGTCAACAATCGCACCCGTACGGTGGAGGACGTCTTCGGCGGCGCGCTCCAGCTCTCCCACCTGAGCGAGCGCAACAAGCTCACGGTGGGCATCTCGGCCGACCGCGGCGAAGCGGACTTCCGCCAGACCGCCACCGAGGGCGTTCTGGACGAGAATCGCGCCGTCATCGAGGAGGAGGAGTTGGAGCTCGAGAACGAGCTCGAGGGGTCGACCACCACCTACTCCATCTATCTGGCGGACACCTTCAACCTGACCGAGCGCACCGCGATCACCGCAGCCGCACGCTACAACTACACGCGCGTCAAGACCGAGGACCTGCTCAACCCCATCGCGCCGAACCTGGATGCGAACCACACCTACAAGAGCTTCAACCCCGGCATCGGCGTCACGCATCGGCTGCAGGGTCCCGACGTCACGCTGTTCGGCGGCTGGAACCGCGGCACGCGGGCACCCAGCCCGATCGAACTGGGCTGCGCAGATCCCGACAATCCCTGCAGTCTGCCCAACGCCATGCAAGCGGACCCGTTTCTCGATCAGGTGGTCACCAACACCTTCGAGGGAGGCGTGCGTGGGCGTCTGGACAACGGCATCCGCTGGACGGCGTCCGCCTTCCGCGCCGACAACAAGGACGATATCCTGTTCGTCAGCACCGGCACCAGCGCGGGCTATTTCACCAACTTCGGCAAGACGCGGCGGCAGGGCCTGGAACTGGGGCTCACGGGTGCGTACGGCAAGGTGGCCTGGTACGCGAACTATGCCTATATCCGCGCGACCTTCGAGAGCGACGCCTGCCTGCTCGGTGAGAACAACAGCTCGCGCGGGCAATCGCCCGAATGCGCATCCGATGACGAGATCCGCGTCGAGAAGGGCGACAAGCTGCCGGGTGTACCCGAGCATCAGCTCAAGTTCGGCCTGGACATCCGTCCCGTCGAGCGTCTCACCGTCGGACTGGACATGACGCTGTTCGGCTCGCAGTACGCGCGCGGCAACGAGAACAACGAGCACAAGGCCGGGACCTTCACCGATCAGTTCGGCGATACCCGCACCTTCGACGGGTCGGGCAAGGTGGATGGCTACGCCGTGTTCAACCTGACCGCGCGCTACCGCGTTGCACGCAACTGGGAAGTGTTCGCACGCCTGGACAACGTGTTCGATACCGACTACGAGACCGGCGCGATCCTGGCGGAGAACCCGTTCGACGCCAACAACCAGTTCCAGACCGACCCCGACGACTGGGCACGCGAGACCTTCTTCGCGCCCGGCGCCCCGCGCGCCATCTGGGTCGGCGTGCGCTTCAACATCGACCGGACCCCGCGCCGCTAGTCGCAGTCAGAAGCCGATCGCGGCCGAGCCATCGGCCGCTCAGGGCCGGAACGCCTAACAGGGTATCCGGCCTTTTTCTTGGTCCGCACAGCCGTCGCGGCGACATTCAGGCCGCGCGTAGCGGTGGTCGTCGGTAGGCCAGGATGCAGCGTGCGCAACGCCGATCGAGCCTTGGCGAACGTGCCGCACATTGCTGTAACACTTCCTGAACCGGCTCGTGATTTTTTCATGTCCGGATTCGAGACATTCTCCCTTAGCGGCCTGCACGGTCGCACGTAGCATGCGGGTGCGGCATCGATCCGGGAGGATCGCCGCGCGATCCGCGCCTCCAGATTCGCGGACGTCATAGAAATAGAACTACATGAGACCTGCCGCCGAATCCGAAGAGACTGTCCGTCCCGGTCGCTCCACACCTGTGTGCGTACTGATCGCGGCTGCCCAGGCCGTGGTGCGCTTCGGCTATCGGCACATCCTGGAGCAGGCCGGCGAGCAGGTGGTGGGCGAGGCGGGCGACGCGGCGGAGCTCCTCTCCCGCGCGGACGGTTCGGGGGCCAGCGTGGCACTGCTGGACGTGTTCCTGCCGCCACTAGGAGGGCTGGATGTCGCGCGCCGCCTCGCGCAGACCGCCTCGCCGCCCGCCATGCTGGTATTCGCCTCGGGCTCGGACGGCGATCTCGCCTCGCGCGCACTCGACGCCGGCGCACTTGGCTTCCTCTCACGCGACAGCGACTCGGGCACCGTAGTGCAGGCAGTGCGCACGGTTGCAGCGGGGAAGCCGTTCCTGTCGCAGGAAGTGATGCAGCAGGTCGCCCTGCAGCGTGTGTCCACCCGCACCGGCACGCTCTCGTCGCTCTCGTCGCGCGAATTCGAGATCTTTCGCCTCATCGCGGAGGGCCGTCCCCTCCCCGAGATCGCACGCCTGCTGGACCTCAGCCCGCGTTCGGTCGCCAACTACCAGACCCACATAAAGCGCAAGCTGCAGCTGACCACCACCGCCGAACTGGTGCATCTGGCCATCCGGCGCGGCGTGATCCGTGTCGGCGAGGCATGAGAGGCAGTCATGCGCACGCTGCTGGTCTTCCTTCTTGCTCTGTCGCTGTCCCTGCCGGTCGCGCCCACGCGCGCCGATGACAACTTCACGCTGCGCATCGTGCGCGGCCATTCGCGCATCCTCAACACCTCAGGTCCGGTTGCCACCATCGCCGTGGGAAATCCCGGCATCGTGCGAGCGACTGCCGTCAAGAACACGGCAATCCTGATCAACGCCGGCAACCCCGGCAGCACCAGCCTGACACTGATCCTGAAGAACGGCGCGATCGTGCCCTACCGGATCATCGTCACGCACGACGTGACGCACCTCGCCCGCCATCTGCAACAACTCGACCCGCGCATCCGCGTGGAGAGCGATCCCAACGCCGACGCAATCATTCTTACCGGCATCGTGCGCAACAAGAGCGTGGTCGAGCGCGCATTCGAGGCCGCCACGCGCTACTTCGGTCAGTCCGAGATCACTATCAGCACCAATCCGCGCGAGAATCGTGAACGACCGGCACAGCGTGGCACCAGCGCCCCGCCCGGCAGCGCATCCGCCCCGATCAGCGGCCCGGAGGGGACGGCAGCGGGCGAGCCGGTGTCCGGTGCCGAGGGCGAACGCTCGCGCATCAGCGAGGAACTGACCTCGGGGGCCACCCGCGTCATCAACCTGCTCGTGACCGAGGACGCCCTGCGCACGGCGGCGGAACGACTGCAGGACATCCTGCGCCGCGTGGATCCGAAGATCACCGCCGAGGAGGTCAACGGCGTGTTCGTCCTGCGCGGCAAGGTCGCCACGCCTACCGCGCTGAGCCGGGCGCTCGCACTGGCCGACCGCTTCGTGCGCGCGGAAGGCAATCCGGATTTCGCGGTGATCAGCGACCGCGGCGGCGTGCTGGCAGGCAATCTCACGGCCGAGGAGGAGTTCGAGCCTGTGGTCGATCCGCTGTCTCTCCCCAGCCTGGGCGGAGTGGGTGGTCGCAGCGTCGCCTCGCGAACCGGCACGGGAAGTTCCCGGCGAGGCGGATCGCTTGCGCTTCCGGTCGACATTTCGCCGGCGAAGGGCAACCTGGGACAGAACGTCTCGCGCGCGGACGTCGTCATGATCGCCGGCGGGCGCGTGATGAGTCTGCTCGAGGTCGCGCACCAGCCGCGCGTCGAGATCAAGATGAGCATCGTCGCGGTGGACCGCAATCGCACCGAGGAACTGGGCATCAACTGGCGCATCGACGGTTCGCGCGTGTCCGTCTCGACCGCCGGCAACCGGCTGTTCACGCCGCCCAACAACCCGACCACCTCGCTGCCACCCGTGCCACTCGGAGGCCTGAATGCGGTCGCCAAGCTGGTCGGCGGGACCACCACCGTGCAGGTGTTTCTGCAGGCCCTCGAGCAGACCGGGGCCGCGCAATCGGTGTCCGAACCCATCCTCTCGGCGGTCAGCGGTGAAGCGACCAGCTTCCTGGTGGGCGGGAACATTCCCCTTCCCGTCGAGACCGTCGTGCCGGGCACGCCGACGCAGAACGCGCTCGTCCTCAACAACGTCGAGTTCATCGAATTCGGGCTGCGCATCGTGGCACGGCCCACGGTGCTCGAAGACGGGCGCATCAGCATCGTGCTGGATCAGATGTTCACCGAGCCGGACAACTCGCGCGCGATCATTATCGATGGCGTGGTCGTCCCCGGCTTCAAGCAGCGTTCGGTGCGCACGCTTACCGAGTCGAGTGACGGCGAGACCTGGGCGGTTGCCGGTCTGGTGTCCGATACCGACACGCAGTCCACCAGCGCCGTGCCGTGGATCTCGCGGGTACCGGTGCTCGGCGTCTTGTTCCGCAGCAAATCCGACGAGAAGGTGCGCACCGAGCTGATCGTGACGGTGACGGCGCGGAAGGTTCCGGAGGGCGGTTTTGCCGCGATGGCACCGACGGCAGCGTCGGATGCATCGCAGCCGGCGCTGCGCGACGCGCCTGCGCCCACGCCGCGCGTCACCACAGAATCCGGGCCGG
>JAEZBZ010000178.1 GCA_023412745.1 Pseudomonadota bacterium
CGCTGTAATCTCGGTCAATGCGTCAGGCCTTAGAACTTGGTCGAGGCACCGAAGCGAATGGCCTGGGTCCGGTCGTAATCCTCTTTGGTCAGGACATACGCATAGTCGAGGCGTAGCGGACCAAGCGGCGAGTTCCAGAGCAGGCCGAGACCTACTGACGACCGGATCGAAGCATCGTCTTCAAGGCAAATCATAGTGGTATCACCCGGCGCACATCCCTGCGGAGCATTCTTGGCGCCAGCGCCGGCTCCGAACAACGAGCCTACGTCAGCAAATGCAGCACCAGACATTCCCAATTCATCCGGAATGAGCGGCAGCGGGAAGCGAACCTCAGCCGTCGCGGCCCAGAAGGTCTGACCACCCAGCGCGTCCCGGGTGTTCAGGTCGCGCGGACCGTAACCGCCACGGTAGAAGCCACGAACCGTCTCGCCACCCTTGTAGTAAAGGTCGAGCAGGCGGACATCGTCTCCACCCCAGCCCTCGATATGACCGCCGATGACGCGACCGACAAAGGTGATCTTCTCGGTGATCGGGTAATAAGCGCGGCCTTCACCCTGAAGTCGAGCGTACTGGACGTCACCACCCACGCCTGCCAGATCGGTACCGAGCTGGAAGTAAAGTCCGCGGTTCGGATTTCGCGGATGGTTGCGCGTGTCGTAGACAACCGACGTACCGACCGACGAGGTCAGATACGCTCCCTGGTCGGCAGCTTCGCGAATAGCGCGCGATGCGTTGTTCCGGTCGTACTCATAGATGTCATCATACGAGAGCGTGTAGTTGGTGTTCATCCAGAGGTTTTCCGACAACGGGAAACCCAACCGGAGGCTACCGCCCGATTTGCGGCTCTTGAACGACGACTCGCTCATCTGATCCACATCCTTGTGGAACAGGTCGAAGCCAGCCGACATGTTGCGATCAAGGAAGCGCGGCTCGGTGAACGTCAGGTCGATCTGGAAGCGCTCCATGGAGCCGCCGACCTTCAGGCGCAGAAACTGACCGTTGCCGAGCAGATTGCGCTCCGTGATGCTGACGTCGCCGATCACGCCTTCACTGGTCGAGTAACCGGCGCCGAACGACAGCTCACCCGTTGGCTGCTCCAGAACTTCCACGTCGAGAACAACGCGGTCGGGAGACGATCCAGGACGACGCTGAACGTTGACACCTTTGAAGAAGCCAAGAGCCTCAAGCCGCTTCTTTGCGCGATCAACCATCATCGGGTTGAAAGCATCGCCTTCCACCAGACGGAACTCACGCCGGATCACGTGATCCTTGGTGCGCATGTTGCCGGTGATGTTGATGCGCTCAATGTAAACGCGGGGACCTTCGTCGATCACGTAGGTGATGTCCATGGCGCGCGCATCGGGATTACGGTCAGCGCGCGGACGCACACGGGCGAAGGCATAGCCCTGCTCCGACACGACCAGAGTCAACTTCTCGACCGTCTTATCGATGTCCGATGCGTTGAAGATCTGCCCAGGCTGCGTCAGCATCTCGCTGTTCAGGCTGTCAGGAACCAGTCCCGGCAGGGCGCTTTCGACACGCACGTTGCCGAAATTGTAGAGTTCACCCTCTTCGATCACGAACGTGATGTAGAAGCCTGAACCATCGCGATCGAGTTCGGCATTGCCGGCAACGATGCGCGCATCGGCATAGCCGTTCTTCAGATAGTACTGGCGCAGCAACTCGCGATCGAGGTTGAGCCGATCGGGATCATAGATGCTATTGCCCTTGATAAAGTCGAACCAGCCGGCCTGCGTAGTCGTCACGATATCGCGCAGCTGCGAATCGGAGAACGCGTGATTGCCGACGAAGTTGATGCCTTTGACCTTGGTGGCGAGACCTTCGTTGATCTCGAACACCACGTTCACGCGGTTCTGCTCAAGTTCGATGATCTTGGGCTCGACAGCCGCAGCGAACCGGCCCTGACGCCGATAGACGTCGAGAATGCGCTGGACGTCCGACATGGCGCGCGCACGGGTATAGACCGAGCGCGGCTTGAGCTGGACTTCGCTCTGCAGCGTCGCGTTATCAACCTCGCTGTTGCCCTCGAAGGCAACCTGGCTGATCACCGGGTTCTCGTCGACGCGCACGACGACGGCGGCGCCTTCGCGATAGATGGCGACGTCCGCGAACAGACCGGTCGCGAACAGCGCACGCAACGAAGCGTCCGCCCGACCGGCGTCATAGGCGTCACCGACGCTGAATTGGAGATATGAGCGCACAGTCTCGGGCTCGACACGCCGATTACCCTCGACCCTGATCTCGCGGACCACGGATTGGGCCTGCGCGGCAGTCGATGACTGAATGCTGATGAATGCGATCGCGGCCGGATTTGCGATAGCTAGCCACAAAAGCAGCCGCCATCCACCCTTTGCCACCTGCCGAAGCTGCATACCTGCGTCTGCCCTTCGTTACTTTCCCCCGGAGGATCGCTCCAGCTCGCCGAAATGCGGACCTTCACATCCTCTGATTAACTGAGTCGCCGAGACAGAGATACCATCTCGTCGTCCCCCCCGGGCACGGCCAGCTAACCTTTTGGAGTTTTAACGATTCAGTAGGGGCATTGGAAGTGGCAAGAATGTTTCACAACGGCCGAATCTGCGGGCGATTGCGGGGAATCAACCCGTCAGCCACTTCCATACGATCAGACGATCATTCCAAGTCGCAAAAACCATCAACATCAGCACCAGCGCGAGGCCGATCCGGAAGCCGATTTCCTGCGTCCGCTCGCTGAGCGGCTTACGGCGCAGCCCCTCGATCGCATAGAACAGCAGATGTCCGCCGTCCAACAACGGGATGGGGAACAGATTGATCAGTCCTACACTTACGGAGATAACGGCGATCAGGTTCAGCATCGCCTCGGGTCCTACCTTGGCAACCTGCCCCGACACCTCGGCGATCCGGATCGGTCCGCCGAGCTGATCCGCGCCCTGACGTCCGGTGATCACGTCACCGATGTAGCTCAGCGTCGAGGTGATGATGAAGTTGGTCTCGCGGACACCGAGCCAGACTGCCTCGATCGGGCCGGCACGGCGGTGCTCAATTGTCTCGGGGTTGGTTACGCGGCGAATACCGATGATGCCGCGCACGATCTTGCCGCCGAAATTGTCGCTGATCTCCTGCCGCTCGGGCGTGACATTCAACGTGTAGTCGGCGCCACCGCGATCGACGACAACCGTCAGTTGGCGACCCGGCGCGGCGCTAACCGCGCGCAGCACGGCAGTGAAGCTGTCGACGGTACGCCCGTCGATCGAGCGAATGATATCGCCGGACTTGAAACCGGCCGCCGCGGCTGGCGAATTCGCCACCACCTCATCGACCCGCGGGGCGGTCGAGCGGACGCCGATCACGGCGAACATCACGGCAAAAATAACGATTGCGAGCAGGAAGTTGGCGATCGGGCCGGCGGCCACGACGGCTGCGCGCTGCCACAGCGGCTTGCCATGGAACGAGCCCGCCTGCTCTTCCGGCGTCATGGCGGCGGTATTGGCCGGCGTGGTGCTGGCCGCGTTCTCGTCATCCATGAATTTGACGTAGCCACCAAGCGGTATCCAGGCGAGCCGCCAGCGCGTGCCATGCTTGTCGACGAAGCCCCAGATCTCGCGGCCGAATCCGATGGAGAAGGCCTTAAC
>JAEZBZ010000073.1 GCA_023412745.1 Pseudomonadota bacterium
GCGCGTTGCGCGCAACGCGAACGGTCTTATTTTCCGTTACCGTCTCGAAGCGTTTCTCGGCTTGCCGATCGCCGGAGAAAAGCGGAAACAGCAAAGCATACGCCAATCCGGCAACGGATATCGCCGCGAGAAGCATGATACCAAGCTGGAGGTTTTCAGACTCAAGCATTGACGGCTCCAAGCGGATTTCCGTGCTGATCGCTCACTTCCGCAGCGCTCAGCGCCGCCGCTAGGCGATTATGCTCGCCGTAATAAGCTGCGCGCTCCCAGAACCGCGGACGCGCAATTCCGGTGGAGCGATGCCGGCCGATAATCTTGCCCGTGCGCTCGTCCTCGCCGGTGATCTCGTAGACGAGAATGTCTTGCAGGGTGACGACATCACCCTCCATGCCGAGAACCTCGGTGATATGCGTGATCTTGCGCGATCCATCACGCAGACGCGACGCCTGGACGATAATATCGACCGAGCCCGTGATCATCTCGCGGATGGTTTTGGTGGGCAGCGCGAAACCGCCCATCATGATCATGGATTCCATACGGCTGATGGCTTCACGCGGGCTGTTGGAGTGCAACGTGCCCATCGAGCCGTCGTGGCCGGTGTTCATGGCCTGCAATAGATCGAAGGCTTCGGAGCCACGGACTTCGCCGACGATGATCCGTTCCGGGCGCATACGCAGGCAGTTCCTGACCAGATCGCGCATTGTGATCTGGCCTTCGCCTTCGAGGTTCGGCGGGCGGGTTTCAAGCCTGACGACGTGCGGTTGCTGAAGCTGCAATTCGGCGGAGTCTTCGCAGGTGATGATGCGCTCGTCCATGTCGATGCAGCTCGACAGGCAATTCAGCAGTGTCGTCTTGCCCGAGCCGGTGCCGCCAGACACGATGACGTTGCAGCGAACGCGGCCGATGATCTCCAGCAGAATCTGGCCTTCCGGCGAAATCGAGCCGTATTTGCCGAGCTGTTCGAGCGTCAGCCGATCCTTCTTGAACTTACGAATTGTCAGCGTAGGACCGTCAATCGCCAGCGGCGGCGCGATGACGTTGACGCGCGAACCATCCGGCAGACGCGCGTCGCAGATCGGGCTCGATTCATCGACGCGCCGGCCCACCTGGCTGACGATGCGCTGGCAGATATTCATCAACTGCGAATTGTCGGCGAAACGCACGCCGGTCTTGATCACTTTGCCGTTGACTTCGATGAACGTCGCGTCGGCACCATTGACCATGATGTCGGCAATGTCGTCGCGAGCCAGCAGAGGCTCCAGCGGACCGTAGCCGAGAACGTCATTGCAGATGTCCTCGAGCAGTTCTTCCTGCTCGGCGATGGACATGACGACGTTTTTGATCTGGATGATCTCGCTGACGATGTCGCGGATTTCCTCGCGCGCGGCCGCGGATTCCAGCTTGGCAAGCTGCGTCAGATCGATGGTATCGATCAGCGCATTAAACACCGTCGTCTTGACGTCGTAGTATTCTTCGGAGTGGCGGCGCTGCGGCTCCGCTACCGGCTCCGGCCGGCGCTGTTGCGGCTGCGGAACTGCAGAAGGTGGCGGAGCGGCGACGGCCACCACCTGCGGCGCACTCGGTGCGCGCGTTTCGCCTTCCTTTGAACGCCTACCGAACATGAGACACGGGCTCCTCAGCGCTTAAGTTTCAACTTTTCCAGCAACGGTGACAGAGCGGACCGCGACGGTGCCGGCCGCATGTCCTTGCGATGCGCCAGCGCCAGCGCCAGCTCGTGGAATTGCGGAACGGCTTTCGCTTTCTTGTTCAGTTCTTCGATCATCTGGCCGTTGTTGGCCGCCTGTCCGAAGCTTTCGCAATCGAACTCGATGACCGCAGCGGGTTTGACGTCCAGGTTCTGGCAGAATTCCTTGACGGTGATTTCCGGCCGCTTGGGCATATTCACGGTATTGATGACCAGATGCGGCGGGCTATCGTTGATGCGCGACTGCCGCAGCAGATCGATCATGTTCTTGGCGTTCCGCAAATTGGCGAGATCCGGCGCGGCAACCAGGACGACCTCGTCGGCGCCGAGCAACACGCGCCGCGTCCACGACGTCCACGCATGCGGAAGATCGATCGCAACATACGGCACGTTCTGGCGCACAATATCGAGCACCACTTCGCAGGCGTCGGGTGAAATATCGTAGTCACGATCAAGAACAACGGGGGCAGCGAAAATGCTCAGATGTTCGGAGCATTTCGTCAGAAGCCGATCCAGCAGCACTTCATCGAGACGATCCGGGCTCGCCAATGCATCCGCGATTCCCTGCACCGGGTCCTGGTTGAAATCGAGACCGGTGGTGCCGAACGCAAGGTCGAGATCCGCAATCACGACATTGGTTTTCAGCACCTCCGAGAGCGCCCATGCCGTGTTGTGGCAAACCGTCGATGCGCCGACACCGCCCTTCGAGCCGATGAAAGCCAGCGTGTTGCCGACAGGGCCGGACTGCGGATCGTTGTAGAGATTCGACACGCTTTCCATGAACTGCGGCGTCGAAACCGGCGCGATCAGATATTCACTCACGCCGCGCTTCAGCAGCTCGCGGTACAACAGCACGTCATTGACGTGGCCAATCACGATCACCTTCGTGCCACTGTCGCAGGATTCCGCAAGGCGATCGAGCTCCGCCAGCATGCCGTCGCGATGCAGCGTCGACTCGATGACGATCAGATTGGGCGTCGGGCTCGTCGCGTAATGCTGGACGGCCGCCTGTGCGCCACCCATGTGGATACTCACGTGCACCTTCGACAGGCGCCGATCCTCGGCCGCGTTCTGCAGAGCCTGCGCCGTTTCGGCCCACTCGCAAAAAGCCTGCATCGAAATGCGCGGGATCGGCCGGGCACGCGACAACTGATCCTGTGTGGACGCTTCATCCATGGCACCGCCGCTACCCGGTAGCGTCAGCTCCGGTTGGATCTGGGCCTGCGCGTGGTTCGTCATCTATCGTTCCTCACTTCGAACCCTGCACCGAGACGCGCTCATCGGACTGCTTGCGGGCGATGGTCGATTCACCCTTCACGTGCTTGGCCCAGGTCTGGTCGCGATACTCCGACGCGCGCGGGGTCACCGTGCGCGGCCCGAGCAGATCGGCAGGATTGCTGACCATCGCGGCCAGGTTGGCCTGCGTCGCGCAGCCCAGATTGGGCGTGCCGACGTTCATCGGGTCCTCGGCGAGATTGCTACCCCAATGGCCGCATTCCGGCGCTTCGGCAACGAACTGCAGATAAGAGATGCGAACCGGCGGCTGCGCATTGCGCGATCCCTGATAGGCTTCGACGCCGATCGACGCCTCGGCAAATCCGGCCTCGCGCAGGATGTGGCGGATCTCGCGCACCGTCTCCATCGCTTCGACTTCGTTCTGAGACCCGCTCGGCGCCGAGATCACCAGCTTTCCGTTGCCGGTGTCGCGCGCCCTGTAGCGATCGGCGAAGCTGAAAAGTTGCGCGCGCTGCTGCGGGGTCAGCCCGTATGTCCCGCGCGGCACCTTCAGCGCCAGCGTCGCCGGCTGCTGCGAGACGATGATCGGATGGCGCTCGGAGGGGTCCGGCGTCACCCAGCCTGCTACTCGCGGCCCCTGCACATGCTCGCTCATGCACCCGCTGACGGAGAGCACGAGAAAGGAGGTCAACACGATATTCGCAACCATCGTGCGCGGGCGAACACGCGGCGCGGTCGACTGTGTCTTGACTGCGTTCATCTGGGTTCTCCGCAAGCCGCTATTCGACGATGAAGCCATAGTCGCCCTTCAATCCGCCGTCCGGCATAGGCGCGCCGCGGCCGTAAATCCGATTGAGATGGCCAAGGAAGGTGGCCTTCATGTCGGTCGCCGGCGCCAGGCCGTCATCGGGACGCTTGAGCTGCTGACGCGCGACCGGGCGCACCGTGTACGGCGTGACGATCACGACCAGCTCGGTTTCTTCCTTGATGTAGTCGCGGCTGCGGAACAGCGTACCGAGCACAGGCAGGTTCTTGAGCCCCGGCAAGCCGTCGATGTTCTGGCGCACGTCATCCGAAATCAGGCCGGCGAGGGCCATCGATCCGCCCGACGGCAGCTCCACGGTCGATTTCGCCTGCCGCTTCTTCAAGGCCGGGATCTGGATGTTATTGAGCGTCACCGCGCCCTGGTTGGTCAGCTCGCTGACTTCGGTCTCAATCTTGAGGCTGATGCGCCCTTCCGACAGAACCATGGGCGTAAATGCCAGCCCGACACCGAATTCCTTGAACATGACGCTCATTGCGCCCTGCGTGTCGACGACAGGCACCGGGAATTCGCCGCCAGCCAGAAACTTGGCGGTCTCGCCAGAAACCGCGGTCAGATTCGGCTCGGCCAGTGTCTTGAGGAGACCGTCGCGTTCCAGCGCGCGGATGGCACCAGCCACCTGGTTGCCGCCACTGCTCCAACCACCCGCCAAGCCCGAATTACCGAACGGCGCGCCGGAACCATTCGGGCCGGGATTGTAAAGTTTCAGGCTCCCTGCACCATCGCCCGTCGTCGGGATACCCGGCGTCGGCAGCAGTCCCAAACCGCGCGCAGCCGTCAACGGCAGGGCATTCTCCGTCAGAAGCGTGGTCGAGAAGTTGCCAGTGTTGATGATCGCGCCGACGTTGATGCCCATCTGCTTGAGCACCGAGCGCTGCACTTCCGCGACCGTGACGCGAAGCATGACCTGCTCCTCCGCCTCGACGCTCAGCATATTGATGACTTTCTGCCGATGCCGCTCGTCGGACGCCGAAGCGGAGCCGGTGATGAACCGCGAGGCAATGTCGGCAGCGCGCGTCGCATCGATCGGGCTGCGCACCGTGCCGGTCAGGATCAACGTCTCGTTGAGAATCTCGGTCTTCACGTTCGATCCCGGCAGCAGCCGGCTGATCATCGCGTCAAGCGGCGCCGTGTCGTGATCGACCAGCACTTCAAGTGTCAGGATCTGCTCACCACTGGAATCGAAGAAAAACGCGTTCGATTGGCCAGTCGATTTGCCGATCAGATAAACGCGGTTTGAGCTTTGGACGACGGCGTCCACCACATCGGGAGCCGAAACGACAACATCGCGCAGATCCCGCGGCAGCTCGATCAGCATGGATTTGTTGCGCGCCAGCTGGATCGCCTTGGCCTGCCCCAACTCGCCGGCGCGGATGCGGATGACGGAATGGCTGCCAACCACGCTGCCCGGCATATTGGCGTTGATCTCGGGCGCGAGGCGCGAGCGTCCGTCCGCCCAAGCCGACGGTAGGGGCAACGATGAGGCGCCAAATACGGCACATGCCGCGACCGCGCAAATCCAAAAATGAGTCCGCATGAATTCGAGACCTTTAACGGGCTACGGCCTTGAACGCGGCCGACACGCACGCAATTGAACTCAACGCGAACTGGCAGTCGTAAATCGTCAGTTGATACCGATGGCGCGCGACTTCACGCCATAGCGGAGAACCTGGATCGCGTTGCCGCGATCCTTCTTGTCGAGAGATTCCGAGGCGCTCGGCCCCTGACCGGCAAGGTCGGCGACACTGCGCAAGGACAGAGTGATCTCACCGATGGAATTCGCCAGCGCGAGCAGTTCGGCCTGGTTCGGCGTCAGCTCAAGCGTGGCGACATTCCCTTCCGAGCCCTTCTTACCTTCGCGCGCTTCGATTTGCTGGCCGATCGCAAGCACGCGCACATTGCGGAACAGCGTATCGCTGATCTGATTGTCTTCGCCCGAGCGTCCGCGCACGCGGCGAATGAGAATGACGTCGACGTGGTCGTTCGGCAGGATCAGTTTGCCCGCCGCCGTTTGCTCACTGATCTTGGTCGAAATGGCTCGCATACCAGCCGGCAGGATCGCCGCGAGAACACCGCCACTGCCCGACTTGATCATCTTGTTATCGGTGATCGGTTCACCGGCGAGCATCGGCGCGCGCGCAATGGCGCCGGTGAAGTCCTTCACCGCATCCGGCCGCCGCTGCTTGGAGATGAAAGCGCCGCTGACGGCCTCGGCGGGCCAATCCTGCCAACGGAAATTGGCCTCCGTCGCGGTATGGCCCAGCGGGATATCGGCGCGCGCCACCAGCACCTGAGTGATGTTGATGCGCTCGGTCTGGACCACCGGCTTGGCTGGCTTCAGCAGGCCGCGCATGCCAACAAACGCCAGCATTCCGGCCCCCAAAGCAATGGAGATCCCGATAACCTGTGCTCGTTTCATCGCAGCAATGCCCCCCAAAGAATGCGGGGTCTCCCCCACAATCAGGAGCAAATGTGCGCGACAATCCTCAACGGCCGGTTAATCGGCGTATCTCTATGGGTGCGTCACAACCGTTCGCAAGATCCAGTGTGGGAGATTTAGCTCACCCGGAAATCACCGGCAGCCAGGATACCGACGGGTAGATGAGCAGGCCTGCGCCACCCAGGGCGATGCCATAGGGAATGCCCTGCTTGGGATCATGCAGGCGCAAAGCCCACTGTTGCTTCATGAGCCACATTGGCGGCAGCACACGCCGGAACAGGAGCATGGCGAATGCCAGCACACCACCAAACACCGCCGTCCAGACCAGGAATGACAGCAAGTGCTCGAAGCCCAGCCACAGCGCAGCGGCAGCGATCAGCTTGGCATCACCGCCCCCGAGCCATCCGCGGGCGAACATGAAGACACCGATGGCCAGCATCAATGCGCCGGCCCCGAAATGGCTGGCGAATTGCACCCATGGCATCCCGGCCAGCGGCGCGGCGAAGCTGAAGGCCAGCAGAAGGGCGAGCGGAATGCTGTTGGGAATTTTGAATGTGAGCAGGTCCATGGCGCCTGCAAACGCCATCGCAACTGGGAATACCAGCAACAAAGGATACTCGAGCACGCCAATTCCTCCCCGAACTTTGGCACGCCGCAGCGCTTGGCCGAGGCGATATCGCGCGGAGTTAAACTTTAAGTCCGGATGTTCAATTTCGCGTTAACAGCGGGCCGGAAGGTAGTAGACATTGCGCTATCGCGCATCCTGATAGGCGGTCGCGACGCTATCGAATACCGCGCTGACTTCTGTGCCAACCGCGGTAATTCCACTGATAATGACGAGGCAAATGAGCGATGCGATCAGCGCATATTCGATCGATGTCGCACCACGCTCATCATTCGCGAACTTCCGCGCAAATCCCGACACAACACATCTCCCGCCCATGACCATGCGCCTATGCATTCAAACATACGCCACAGACGTTAATTTCTGGCTTGGACCCGCAATACAAATGAGCGCCACCGCTCGTCCGACCTCTCGGATAAATGGCGGCGAGCACGCATAAAAAAGGCCGCCCAACTCGGATGAATTGGGGCGGCCTGTTTGCCGTCGAAGAACGCCGAATTAGTTGCGTGCGTTCTGCATTTCGGTCGAAACTGCGTTGAAGGTGTTGGTGATTTCGTCGCCAACCAGCGTAGCGGCGCCGATGATGCCAACAGCGATAAGAGCTGCGATCAGACCATACTCGATAGCCGTTGCGCCAGACTCGTCCTTAACAAAACGCGAAAACAGGTTCATGTGACTCTCCCACTCAAAAACACTGGCGCCCGTGCGCCCCGTTCGGTCGCTGTTTCCGTCCCGAACGTGAGCCAACTTACGCCCGATCTCTTGATGTCGAGTAAACACAGAAAGTTTCCGACATGTTGCCACATAGAATTACAAAAGACATTCCAGCAATGCATGTATATTAAATTACAAACGATCAGATCTAACTAGTATATCATTTTTTCAACCAGGAACTCATTGGCCTGCCGGCCCGACAAGTTGAATAATAATTGGTGAAAATGGCGGGATACTTTTCCGGGCTTCGCGCCTCAATACATTGCCCTCGACATTCACTATCGAAAAGAAACGGATGAGATTGGGTCCGCCTAGCGCGGACCTGTCGACGGCCTCAGCGCCCCATTGCTGCGGGCCAAACTGCAACGGACGTTACCAAATCATTCATGAATTGCTGGCTTACTTCCCGCACGCCGCATTCCGCTTGAGGATCGCAATGTACTTCCGGGCTTCCGCCACACTGATGCGCACCGCACGCCGTGCCGGCAGCGGTCTCGCGCACGCAGCCATAGCAATTACGGTTCTGACCGGCTCTGCCACGGCCAACGACCTAATCGTGAAGTACGACCAGTCGCAACTCGTGAGGCTGGATCGTCCGGCCCGCGAAGTCATCATCGGCAACGCCACAATCGCTGACGTGACAATCCAGAGCGAGAACCTGCTCGTCGTCACGGGCAAGTCGTTCGGCATCACGAACATCATTGTGCTGGACGCGGCCCGCAACATCATCGACGATCGCCGGATCCTGGTGCAAAGGGACGAAGTCAAGGTCGTCAACCTGCACAAGGGCAGCAAGCGCCAGTCGTACAATTGCTCGCCGCAATGCAATCCGACGATCACGATCGGTGACGACAGCGACTACTTCGAAGCCACGGCCAAACTGTCCGAGCGGAAGCTGAAGCTGTCGGAAGGTAATCCCGACGCCGGCAATACTCAGCCGTAGTGCTTGCTGTGCCGAAGGGTCCAAATCGCCGGCCAACCCTTAACAGGCATTAACCAAGCCAGTCGCGCCCGTTCGGCGCTCAAGACTCTTTTCAGGATTCTGCGGTTTTCTGGAAGCTAAAGACGCTTTTCAGGTTCAAGTGCGTATGTCCGGCAGGTTTCAATATATGTGGCTGCATGCCCAGCGGCGCTCCCGTCGCCTGGCCAGCCGCATGGTGCACGATACGCGCGGCGTGACTGCGATCGAATTCGCCGCCGTCGGCCCACCATTCCTGATGATGCTGTTCGGCATCCTCGCAGTTGCCCTGTTTTTCTTCACGACATTTTCTCTGGAAAACGCCGTCGAACAGGCGGCGCGCCAGATCAGGACAGGCCAAGTCCAGAAAGACGGCATGTCGGCAGATGACTTCAAGGCAGAAGTCTGCAAGCACGTCGCGCCTTTTGTGAGATGCGATAGCAAGATGCGCGTCAACGTCGACAGCTATCAGAGCTTCGGAGACGTCGTAACACCGTCCTGCACCGATTCCGGCGGCAACCTCATTCCTCCCGCCGAGACACTGTTCAGGACCGGCGCCTCGAGCGAGGTGGTTCTGGTGACGGTATGCTACGAGTGGGAACTGGCCGGAAAAATCCCGTTCTTGCAGGTCGGCGGCATGGCCAATGGGTCCGCCCTCATCCAAGCATCAACGACATTCCGGACCGAACCCTATGAGGACTGACGCTCCGAACAATTCGCAGTCCGGCACATGCCGGCTGATGGGTATCGATCGCGTGCGCCGACTGGTCCGCCGGATGTCGGTCAACAATGACGGCGTTGCCGCCATTGAGTTCGCCTTCATCGCATCGATCATGTTCACGCTGTTCATCGGCACTGTGGAATTCAGCCAGGCTCTGACGGTCGACCGTCGCGTGACACAGATCGCAAGTTCGTCCGCGGATCTGATTGCGCGGCAAAAGCATATTTCGACTGAGGAGATAGATGGCGTGATGCAGATCATCGACCATCTGATGCGGCCATACGATCCGTCTCTCCTCAGCGTCACCGTCCTGAACGTGCAAGCGTCCATCACAAACGCCAACCAGACCACGGTGTGCTGGTCCTATCAGCACAACGGCGGGGCAAACGCATACACCGACGGACAATCTTATACCCTGCCGAACAGCTTCCTTGGGGCCGGAAACAGCGTCATCGTCGCCGAGGTCGTGTATAACTACGAACCCCTGATTTTCAAACATTTCATTAGAACGACATTCCCGCTGCGGGAGACCTTTTATCTCAAGCCCCGTCAATCAGCTTCCGTCGACTACAACGGCAACAAGTGCACTTGACTCCATTCTTCAATTTGGTTTGATTTGCGATCACCATATTGAATCGACAAACAACTCCCTATGCTGAATATTTCTTTGCGGAAGTTCCGAGCATGACATATTTGTTAGGCCTCACTTTACTTCAGAGGCACGTTGGCACATGGGCCGCCGTTCATTGCACACATCGGATCAGCTCCGGGAACTGATCATCCAGTCGACCTTGGAGATCGTTGAACAGAGCGGACTTGCTGGCATATCGGCACGCGAAATCGCGCGGAAAGTCGAGTATTCACCGGGTACGTTGTATAATATTTTCGATAGCCTGGATGATCTGGTCTTGCACGTCGGCGCACGCGTCATCGGACTGCTCGACAGCGAGCTGGCCGAAGTTTCCGCGTCTGGCTCCCCCGAGACCCGCCTCAAATCACTGGCACAAGCCTGCGTCCGCTTCAGTCGGACACGGCCGCATCTGTGGTCTCTCATCAGTCACAACATGTCGCATCATGCATCGGCCATGCCGAACTGGTATCTCGACAAGCTCGAACACCTCATCCAGAGATTTGAAGCGGTGGTTTCACCAATCCTTGCTGAATCCCGGGTTGAAACTGCCAAACTCAGCCGCACCGGCCGACTGCTTTGGGCGGGTGTCCTGGGCGTAGCGACGCTGTCGTTGACCGATAGCAGATCGCATAGACAAAACGGCGCGCCGGAAGAACTGGTCGACATCTTTGTCAGCACGTACCTCGCGGGCCTTGAATGCCGGCTCGCGGTCAAGGCGTGAGCCCGCGCAACTCCCGACTACTGAAAAACTGCCGGGCGCGACGGGGCGGGCTCGGCTGGCTCGATCGGCGGGGAGATTGATCCGGTCGAAATATCTGACGTCGTCGGTGCCTGGCTGGCCGTCAGATCCAATGAGCCCAACACGCCGAACCACTTATCCTGCGGCAAGAGCTTTTGCTGCAGACCTGCCCAGAGCTCCACGGATGCAATGCCATCGACGAACGGCCGCGCCGACGGTGTCATTGTGAACAGGAACATGGCCAGCATGGCGACGACGACCGAATCCCCGACCTTGCGCGTATCGTAAAGCTTGAACGCCGAGCCGAACGACGCTTTCAGGCGCGTATCCATGACATCGACGCTGTAAATCTCATCGAGGATCAAGTGGGTCATGTAGCCCATGAAGAGGAAACCACCCGCCAGCCAGGCAACCCCTTCATGGCGTCCCAGCACGTTCTTGAACACGATCGCGGTCAGGAACCAGAACATAATGCCGGCCAGGACCGAGTGCCAGATTCCGCGGTGATAGGAGAAGCGATGGAAGACGGCTTCGCCCCCATAGCGGAACAAGACGAAGCTTCCGAGCCACAACAACCACATCTCGGCGATCGAATACTTATAGGCTATCGAGAACAGGACGATAAACGAAAGAAACGTGGCAAGACCCGAAAATAAAGCCCGGCTCGGCCTGGAGTCTTTCAGATCGATATCTGGAAGAACACTTCCCAGAACACCGGCCAACGTCACAGCGATCAGATTTTCCGGCGCGATGACATCAGCAGCCAGCGTCAACGTCGCCAAGGCTCCGCTGACAACCGTGCCGACAGCTATGTGG
>JAEZBZ010000230.1 GCA_023412745.1 Pseudomonadota bacterium
TGTCATAGTCGAACACCTGCGCGGGCGTCGTCATAGACGAATAGTTGAAGCGCAGCGTCGCCGTTTCATACTCGTAGCCGGGCATGATGCCGAGCGAATAGGCTTCCTCGTCGAACGCGATGGCGTGCTCGCTGCCGTCAACGAATTTGCGCACGATCACGCGCGGCAGGCCGTCCTCACGTTCCAGCCGCACGAGATAATCCTTGAACGCCACGGTTTCGATGATCAGCCGGCCCGGCTTGTGCGCGACGATCTCGCGCCAGTTGGCCATCTCCGGCGCGTCGAGTGGCGCCTCGCAGATGCGGAAATCCTCAGCACCGCCGGAGTTTGTGGTGATGATCAGGCGGTCGCCGTGATGTTCGACGTCGTATTCGTGGCCATGTTTGCGCGGCGAGATCAGGCGCATCTGATCATAGGGCGCGTCGGCGTCGATCAGGTAGCACTCGCTGGTCTGATGATCGTGCGCATCGATAACGATGAACTGGTGTGACTGCGTGGTGCCGATTGCCACGTAATAGCCGGCGTCAGGTTCGTGATAGACGATCGCGTCTTGTTCGCTCGGGCTGCCAAGCGTATGCCGGCCGACGGTGCGTGGGCGCTGATGGTCGTCGAGCTGAACATAGAACAGCGTGCGGTTATCGCGCGCCCACGCAATTGTGCCGCGCGTGTTCAGGATCACATCGGGCAGGTCTTTGCCGGTCGCCAGATCGCGGATGCGGACGGTGAACAGCTCCGAGCCCTTGTCATCGACGGAATAGGCCAGCAGGCTGTGATCGGGGCTGCGCGATACGCCGCCAAGCTGCCAATAGGCTTGGCCGTCGGCTTCCTTGTTGCCATCGAGAAGCACTTGCTCTGCGCCACCGCCACGCGGGCGACGGCAGACCAGCGGATACTGACCGCCGGTGACGTAGCTGGTGTAGTATTCCCAAGGGCCATCGGGGGCAGGGACCGAGCTGTCGTCCTCCTTAATGCGCCCCTTCATCTCTAGGAACAGCTTGTTCTGCAGCGCCCGCGTGTCGCCGAGCATGGCTTCCGTGTAGGCGTTCTCGGCTTCCAGGTGCGCGCGGATATCGGCGGTCAGCAACGACGGATCGCGCATCACGTCCTGCCATTTGTCGTCGCGCAGCCAGGCATAGTCGTCGCGGATCGTCGTTCCGTGCCATTGGCTTGTGACCGGCTGTTTCCTGGCTATGGGTGGGGCTGCGATCACGCTGTGTGACCGGCCCGATGCATCACGCTGCGAGCGGTCGGCTGTCATGAAACGATCTCCGTATGTCTAAGGCATGAGGCAGGCCGCGCGATTGATGCGCGATCGGCCTGCCGGAAAGATGTGAAGGGCTTCAGGTTACGCGGCTGAAGAGAGGTGTCAGCCCTTCTCGTCCGCTTTCGGCGTGAACTGCAGCGCCGCGCCGTTGATGCAATAACGCATACCGGTTGGCCCCGGTCCGTCGGGGAAGACATGGCCGAGATGCGCGTCGCAGGTCTTGCAGCGCACTTCGGTGCGGCGCATCAGGAACGAGCGGTCGTCGTGTTCGGCGACGGCGCCGTCCTCGGTCGGGCGCGTATAGCTGGGCCAGCCAGTGCCTGAGTCAAACTTGTCATCGGACGAGAACAGCGGCGCGCCACAGCACACGCAGGTGTACATGCCCGCGCGCTTCTCACCGTAATAGGGATGTGTGAACGCGCGTTCGGTGCCGTGCTGGCGGGTCACGTAGTATTGCTCGGGTGTAAGCTTCTGGCGCCACTCACTGTCGCTCATGCTGCAGGAGGGGGCCGTGCTGGCTGTTGTCTTCTCATCCATCGATGGAAACTCCCTGCTGAATGCCGCCGTCGTCCACACGGGACCGGCGATGATAACGCTCGGACCCTAATATGGCGTCGCGTGCGTGGAAACGGGAGCCATGCCCCGGAAGGATTTAGAACCTCAGCGCCTGCGGCGAGAACGATGGATTGCGGAAATCGCCCAAAATGTAGGATTCGTTGTGTGTCGTGTTGACCAGCTTAGCCCGTTCGCCTTGATTTGGCCCGACTCTCCCGACCACTTAAGTCAAGGGTGGACACTTCAAACAGGCGGCACTCGGTCAGTCAATAGTTGGGTAAATCTTATCGCGTGGTCGTTGTTTCAGTAATACTCGATCGCGAATGAATTCATGCTTTGCCTGTGACCCATTATAGATTGATGGATATTGTTTTTTAGCTTTGATATCTGTTGACAATCGGGCGTGGTTGTTGTCCTTGAACTGACGCTGCACTCTGCGGCGCGCGTTCGGTGGGGCGTCTATCATCAATAGTCGGACAGCGGGGGACTGGGACATAGCGCCTGTCTTTAGGCTGCACAAGTTTCAAGCCGCGTTTGACTTCGCCTCGCGTTGTTTTTGATGGAGAAGGGGAATGGACGACATGGTGCAAGACGAACTCGTCGGGCTGACGGCCGAGATCGTGTCTGCCTATGTAAGCAATAATACGGTTGTCCCATCTGATCTGCCGGGGTTGATCAGCGACGTGCATCAGGCATTGAGCCGGGCAACGACGAATTCCGTTCCGATGGAGCGGGAGGAACTGAGGCCTGCGATCGCGGTAAAGCGCTCAGTCACGCCGGACTACATCATCTGCCTGGAAGACGGGAAGAAGTTCAAATCCCTGAAGCGCCACCTGCGCACGCACTACAACCTGTCGCCTGAAGAATACCGCGAGAAGTGGGGCCTTCCGCACGACTACCCGATGGTCGCGCCGAACTATGCGGCCGCGCGCTCCGAACTCGCCAAGAAGATGGGCCTCGGCACCCGTCGCGACGACCTCTAGGTCCGCGCCAGAACGTCCAGCCGTTTTCATGTAGCCGCAGCCGGAACACCGCGTTCCGGCTGTTTTGCATTTGCGGATGCGTCAGCCGTGGGACGGGATCGCGCGGCAAGCAATGATCTGACCTCGGCCTGCTCGGCGCGATAGGCCTGCAGCAGGCGGGCGTGGCGTCCCACGTCGTAGGTCCAGTGTCCGGCAATGCCGCGCTGGCGCTCGACGCGCAGAGCCTTGCGCAGAAGACCCACTAGACGCATGCGGCTTGCCAGGTCGGATGCGATTTCCCATGGCCAGAGTGTTAGCAGTCCGGGCAGATCGCGGGTCCGATCGTGCGAACCGGCGGCCGGTGCGCGCAGCTCCGTTAACGGATGGGCCGGCGTCCGTGGTGGCGGTTTGCATTTCCTAGCCGGCATCGGTGCCTCCTGCATCGGGGAGCCACCAGCCTGCCAGTCATCCCGCGAGTGGGGATTTCATCGTCCTGCCCGCCACGCCGCATTGCCGTTTAGAATTTGCACGAGAATTGCATGGGTTAACCGCGCGGCGACTTATCCCCGCCGTTCACCTCGTGTCTACGATCCATCCGTGTCGGCGCATGGCTCGCCGTATCTTTCTGACCATCAAGGCGGGGTCCAATCCGGCCCGTCACGTTGCAGTTCGGGGTCCAATTCAATGCAGCTCAACGCCTCCTTGCTGTCATTGCCGTCCGAGCGAGGTCAATTGGCGACATGCCACGGCATGCACCTGCAGTTGCGAGGGTCGCTGGAAGAAATCGTTGCGCGCGTGTTCGATGTTCAACTCGATCATCTACGGCTGCCGACGCGCGGACCTGCCCGCGTCGCGATTGCCCGCCAGGTGACCATGTACCTGGGCCACGTGACATGCGGGCTCAGCCTCACTGAAGTCGGCCAGTTGTTCGAGCGTGATCGCACCACCGTGGCGCATGCCTGCCAGGTGGTCGAGGACCGTCGCGAAAATCAGGACTTCGACCGCGCGATCGAGCTGCTCGAGAACATATCAAAAATCCTCGCCTTTACGCCCGCCCGCTAGACCCAGCCCCGCTACCGTTAGGAATTCGTGATGATGCATCCTCTGGATGGCGCAGCCGCGCCTGCATGGATGCGCGTGCTCGCGCGCCGTGGTTCGTTTCTGCAGCTCACAACCGATGGAGCGGATGCGTTTTCGCCACGCAACCAGTTCGCCGAAGCGGTCGGATCGGTGGACCGCAACCGGCTCGCGGCGGCCATCGAAGCGGGATTGCTCAAGGATCTGGGCGAGAACCGGCTCGGACCATCCAAGCGCGGCATCGCGGCGCTTAAGGCCGCGCTCATCGCGGCATCCGCGAGCAAGCCGATCACGTCCGAGCCCGGTCCTGCACAGCGCCCTGCGGTGAATGATGGGGAGAGTCCGCTCGGCTGGCTTTATCGCCGTCGTGACAAGGACGGCAAGGCGCTGATCTCGGAGGCGGAGTTCGCGGCCGGCGAACGTTTGCGCGCGGACTTCTGGTTCGCGCAGATGACGCCGAGGGTAACGACCAGTTGGGCCAGTGATGGCTTTTCCTCGCGCCGCCAGCGGCGCGCAGCGCCCGGCGCCGGCATCGAACTTCAGGATCGCGTTATTGTCGCGCGAGAGCGGGTGCGCACCGCGCTTCAGTCCGTCGGTCCGGAACTGTCAGGCATCCTGATAGATGTCTGCTGTCATTTGAAAGGACTGGAGGAGGCGGAGCGCGCGATCGGCTGGCCGCAGCGGTCCGGCAAGGTCGTGCTGCAATTGGCGTTGAGGCGGCTGGCGCGCCATTACGGGCTGATGCCCATGGGCGATCCCGACGAGCGTGGCAAGGTCCGCCATTGGGGCGCTGAGGATTATCGGCCAACGATCGATTAGCCGCGCCCTGTTCAGGCGGCCTTGACGAGGTGTCTGCCGAGCAGCGCGGCCTCGAAGGCCTGCGAAATTGCGGACTGGCTTTTGCCTGCGCTGGCGGCGTCACCGATGACGATCACCTGCTGGCCGGGCTTTGCCAGCGCTGCGATCGCATCTCCGGTGGCGCGGCGCGCGCGATAGTAAAGCCAATCGCGCAATCCGGCGCGATCGAACAGCTTCTTGAAGATCGGCCATTGCGCCGCGCCGGAGTTCAGCAGCGCGTTGGCGATTGGCCCAAGGCCATAGCGATACTGCGCCCCGGAGGCGACTACGATGACATCGAAGTCGGACAGTTGATTTGGCGCGGCGCTGGCATCGATGCCGTAGCGGATCGTGACGCCGGCCGACGTGCACGCCCGTTCCAAATTCGTGATGTAGCGATCGAAGGAGGCGGGTTCGGACTGCACATCCTGGAAGCGCGGGGCAAGTGCAGCCTGGCGCAAAGCGCCGCCGGCGCGCTGCTTGCGCTCGAAAACAGTGATCTCGTTATCGCTCGAAGCGGTGAGGCTGGCGAAGGTCAGGCCCGCCGGTCCAGCACCGATGACGGCGATGCGCTTGCCGCGCAGTGTGGATGCAGGTTGCCCGAACTCGATTTCCCGGCCGGTGCGCGCATTAACCAGGCACTGAAGGCGATTGCCTTCGCGCATGATGTTGATGCAGGTGTTGCAGGCAAGGCAGCGCCGCACTGGAATGCTGGCTTGGGCCTTCGCGACCCATTGCTCATCGGCCAGCAGCGGCCGCCCGAGCGCAACGAAATCACAGATGCCGTCTGCCAGCGCGCTCGCCGCGAGTTCAGGATTGCCAAGGCGGGCCACGGCAATCACCGGAACATTGACACGCGCCTTTACGGCGCGGGCGAAAGGCAGGAACGCACCTTCGGGGTGGATCATCGGCGGGATCATGCCGATCGCGGTCGGCAGCGAGCGATAGTGGCCGGCCGCGACATGAATGGCATCGGCGCCGGCTTCTTCGACCCACTGTGCGATCTGCAGGCCTTCGGCCAGTTGCAGGCCTTCCGGGAACATATCATCCACGGTGAGGCGGAAGATCAGGCCGATGTCGGGAACCTGCGCCTTGATGCGGCGGGTGATTTCCAGGCCCAAACGCGCCCGGTTCTCCAGGCTGCCGCCCCATTCGTCGTCGCGACGGTTTTCAAATGGCGTATGGAATTGCGATATCAGGTAGCCGTGCGCGGCATGGATCTCGACGCAATCAAAGCCAGCCGCACGCGCCCGCTTAGCGGCGGCAACGTGCGCTTCGATCGTCTGCTCGACACGCGCAGCCGTCATCGCTTCGGGGATGATGGTCTCGGTGGTGAACTCCTGCACAACGTGCGGGATGGCCGACGGCGCGATCGGCTCCTCGCCGCAGATATCCTTGCGCGTATGTCCTCCGCCGTGGCCGAGCTGGATCGATGCCTTGGCGCCGTGCGCGTGAATGATGCTGACCAGTTCGGTTAGGCCGGGCAGGAACCGGTCATCATAGATGCCGAGCTCGAATTTCCGGTGGCGGCCGCACTTTTCCGGTGCCGCCATTTCAACTGTGATCAGCCCGACGCCGCCCTTGGCGCGCGCTTCGTAGTAGGCCTTGGTGTGCGGGGTAACGAAACCCTCTTCGTCTGCGCACCGGGTCGTCATCGACGCCATGATGACGCGATTGGGTGTCTCGACAGGCCCGATGCGACCGCGATCGAATAGAGAGGCTGGCATTTGGCTCGCCTTAGGTTCAGCTCATCCAGGAGCCGCCCGTTACATCGTACATGGCGCCGGTGACATAATCCGCCTCGTCGGAGGCCAGGAACGCGACGACCTTGGCGACATCTTCCGCCGTTCCGGCGCGGCCGAGCGGAATGGATTTGGCGCGCTCATCTGCGAGCGGCAGGCCGACACGCTTGGAGGCTTCGTCGATGTCGGCACGCATGGTGGTGCCAACGATCAGGCCGGGGCCGACCGCGTTGACGCGCACGTGAGGTGCGACTTCCAGCGCCAGGGCCTGCGTCATGCCGACGATGGCGAACTTGGAGGCCGCATAGGCGCCAAAGTTCGGCGCTGCGCGCTTGCCGAGCCACGAGGCGAGGTTCACCACCGCGCCACGCTTGCGCTCGACCATGGCGGGCACCACGGCGCGCAGGACGTTGAACGTACCCGTGACGTTGATGTCGAAGGTGTCGGTCCAGTCCTTCTCGGCCATGGTCAGCAGCGGACCAAGGCGTGCGATACCGGCGTTGTTGACCAGGATATCGAACGCGCCGATCTCGCCTTTCAGCGTGGCGACCGCCTTGTTGATGGAGGCAACGTCCGAGACGTCGCCTTCCGTCGATGCAGCGCGGCGGCCGAGTTTGCGGACTTCGTCCGCCGTTTCGGCCGCTGC
>JAEZBZ010000243.1 GCA_023412745.1 Pseudomonadota bacterium
AGGAACACAAGAGGATGCATCGGATTGACTGCCCCTGGTGCGGCACGCGCGATGAAGCGGAATTCAAGTACCGCGGCGACGCGACGGTGACGCGACCGGACGCTGAGGCGGGCGCCGAGGCCTTCTATGATTTCGTCTACACCCGCGCCAATCCCAAGGGCTGGCATGTGGAATGGTGGCACCATGTCGGCGGCTGCCGGCAGTGGGTCAAGGTGGTCCGCCACACGGTCACGCACGAGATCAAGCAGACCGGCAAGGCCGGCGACAGCCTCACCGCGCCGGAGGCGCAGCAGTCATGAGCCAGCCGCATCGTCTCGCGTCTGGCGGACACATCGACCGCAATCGCACGCTGCTGTTCCGCTTCGACGGTATCAACCTGCAAGGCCATCCCGGCGATACGCTGGCCTCGGCGCTGATCGCCAACGGCGTCAAGCTGGTCGGGCGCAGCTTCAAGTATCACCGCCCGCGCGGAATCTTCACCGCCGGGCCGGAAGAACCGCCCGCCCTGGTCGAAATGCGCTCCAAGGCGCGGCGTGAACCGAACATCCCGGCGACCGTCGCTGAGCTGTTCGATGGCCTCGAAGCGCGCAGCCAGAACCGCTGGCCGTCGCTGATCTATGATGTCGGCGCCATCAATTCGCGATTTGCCCGTTTCCTGCCTGCCGGCTTCTACTACAAGACCTTCATGTGGCCGTCCGCCTTCTGGGAGAAGGTCTACGAGCCGATCATCCGCCGCGCTGCAGGCCTGGGGCGTTCGTCCGGCGAGCCCGATCCCGATGCCTACGAGCATATGCATGCCTATTGCGACGTACTGGTCGTCGGCGGTGGTGCCGCTGGCCTGGCTGCCGCATACGCTGCTGGGGCGTCCGGCGCACGTGTGATCCTGGCCGATCAGGATTTCGTACTCGGCGGCGGCCTGCTGGTCGACCGTGACCATGAAGACTGGCGCAAGCACGTTATCGCCGAATTGCAGGCGATGCCGGAAGTGCGGCTGATGCCGCGCCCGAGCGGGTTCGGCTATTACGAGCACAACGTGCTCGGCGCACTGGCGCGCGTTTCCGACCACCTGCCGACGCCGCCCAAGCATTCCGTGCGGCAGCGCCAGTGGGTGATCCGCGCCAAGCAGGTCGTTCTGGCCACCGGCGCCATCGAGCGGCTGATCGCGTTTCCCGATAACGACCGGCCCGGCGTCATGCTGGCGTCCGCCGCGCTGGCCTACGCCAAGCGCTTCGCTGTCATGCCCGGCCGTCGCGCCGTCGTGTTCACCAATAACGACGCCACGTACCAGACGGCCATGAGCCTCGCCGAAACCGGCATCGCCATCGAGCGCATCGTCGACGTACGCGAAGCTCCAACGCTCGCCGCCGAAGCCAAGGCACGCGGCATCGAAGTATCAACCGCATCGGAGATTTCCGGTGTGATCGGGGCACATAAGGGCGTTGAATCGGTTCTTATACGCTCGCGCCACGGCGGCGCGGCGCGCACGGTAACGACCGATCTGCTGTGTGTGTCCGGCGGCTTCAATCCCGCCTTGCATCTGTCGTCGCAGAGCGGCGCGAAAGCAATCTGGGACGAGGCGCAAGCCACCTATCTGCCCGGCACGCCGGTACAGTCAGAACGCAGCGCAGGCGCCGCCCGCGGCATCAGCGGCATTCCGGAAGCAGCGAATGACGGCTATCAGGCCGGCCGCGCGGCCGCCTCGGCTGCCGGATTCTCATCACACGGACAGAACCTCGATCTGCCCTCGGCCACACAATCCGCGCCGCGCGCGATCGAACCGTTCTGGGAGGTCAAAGGCAGCGGTAAAAGCTTCGTCGATCTGCAGCACGATGTGACGGCGACGGACATTCGCCTAGCCCATCGCGAAGGCTACCAGCACGCCGAGCACGCCAAGCGCTACACCACGCACAGCATGGCAACGGATCAGGGCAAGACTGGCGGCCTGGTCGGCATGGCCATCCTGGCAGAAGCGCGCACCGAGCCGATCGAACGCGTCGGAATGCCGACCTATCGGCCGTATGTGACACCCGTGGGGTTCGGCGGCTTCGCAGGCCGCGAGACCGGCAAGCACTTCAAGCCGATCCGGCGCACGCCCCTGCACGACTGGCACGCCCGCCGTGGCGCGCAATTCCTGGAAACCGGGGCATGGCTGCGCCCGCTGTATTACACCAAGAGCCGCGAAACCGGCTGGGGGCCGATCCTTCGCGAGGCCCGCGCGGTGCGCAACGCTGTCGGCCTGTGCGATGTCTCCACGCTCGGCAAGATCGACGTGCAAGGCCCGGATGCCGGAACCTTCCTCGATCGCCTGTACGTCAATACGTTCTCCAAACTGCCGATCGGCCGCGCCCGCTATGGCTTGATGCTGCGCGAGGACGGTATCGTGTTCGACGACGGCACCACCTCACGGCTTGGCGAACATCACTATCTGGTCACCACCACCACCGCGAAAGCTGCCGACGTTCTCGAGCACATGGAGTTCTACGCCCAAACGGTCTGGCCGGACCTCGATGTACAGTTCTGCTCAGTGACGGATCAATTCGCGCAGATGGCACTTGCCGGACCGAAGGCGCGCCAGACCTTGCAGGCCTGTGTCGGCGACGTAAACGTCTCCAACGAAGCGTTGCCGTTCATGGGCATCACGGAGGCGACAATCGCCGGCGCTCCAGTGCGGATTTTCCGCGTCAGCTTCTCCGGCGAACTCGCCTATGAGGTCTCGACGCCATCGGGCTATGCGGAGCGTGTATGGGACGCCATCCTCGCCGCCGGCCAGACGTTCGGTATCGTGCCCTACGGCATCGAGGCGATGGGGCTGTTGCGTATCGAGAAGGGTCATGTTGCCGGCCCCGAGCTCAACGGCCAGACCACCGTCGCAGATCTCGGCCTGCAGCGGATGCTGAAGAAATCCGGAGATTACGTCGGCAAGGTCAACGCGGAACGCGCCGGCCTCCTCGATGCCCGGCGGCCGGGCCTTGTCGGCATTCGCGCACTGACGAATGAATTCGACCGGCGCCTGCGCGGCGGCTCGCATCTGCTCAGCGCGCCTGACGACAAGAGGAGCCTCGGCTGGGTGACCAGCGTCACCCGCTCGGTCGAACTCGACCGCTGGATCGGACTGGCCATGCTGGAAGGTGGCATCGACCGCCGCGGCCAGCGTCTCTACGCGTCGTTCCCGATGAAGAACGAGATTATCGAGGTGGAAATCACCAGCCCGCATCACGTCGATCCGGAGAATGCCCGTGTCCGTGCTTGAGACGCGCTCTGCCCTTAAAGGGCTTGTGAAGCCCGGACGCCGTGGCGTGCCGGACAGTGAAGCTCCGGTGAAGATCACGGAGCGCCGTCTGGCCGTCGTGCAGGTGCAGGCACGCAAGGCGCACGAGGCCGCCGCCAAGTCCGCAATTGCCAACGCCTTCGGCCTGGACCTTCCGGACGCCGGGCAATCGAGCGTCACGATCGACTACGCCGCCGTCTGGATACAGCCGGCAACTTGGCTGATAGGTGGCACGTTCACCGGGCCGGGCGAACTTGCAAAGCGTCTTGCCGAGCTCACGGCTGGAACCGCGTCAGTCGCCGACCAGACCTTCGGAAAATCCGTACTGCGCCTGTCCGGCGCGCATGCCCGCACTGTGCTGAACAAGGGCTGCCGGATCGACCTGCATCCGCGCGAATTCGGGCCCGGCCGGTCAGTCGTCTCGCCGCTGGGTCACATCAGCTCTGTCATCGTCCAGATCGACGAGACGCCGACTTACGATCTCATCGTTCCGTCGACGTTCGCGGTGGCAGCGGTTGAATGGCTGGAAATGGCGGCCGCGGAATTTGGCTACGAGATCGTGACGTCGGCCTGACGAGCCTCACTAAGCTCCGACCGCCAGCGCTCTCTTCGAAGCCAAGCTGACCGCCTCTGCGCGCGCAGCGATCCTCCGCCGGCCAATAGCAAATTTGCTGTTCCGCCGCGGCATGTGCTCAGTGTTGCCACAAATTGGCGCAAAAGCTGCGCGGTTGCTGTTTACTAATTTCGTATTTCAGAGAGGTAACCAAATATGCTGCGCGCGGGGAAAGTCTTCGCCCTTATCATGATGCTGCTTGTCGTTCCGGCGCATGCCCAAAGGGGCGGTCCGGGACCCGAGCGCGTGCTGCTGGGTGAGAAATCGGTTGGCTTCATCGTCGACCGCGACGTCATCAACATCACGCACAACGAGGAATGGTTCCGGAACCGCAGCTTCCGCACACTGCAGTTCGTTGCCGAGCGCAATGACGTGCATCTGATGTCTATTCGCGTCGTCTACATGAACGGCTTCGCTGAGGACATCAAGGTCGACCGACTGATCCGCCAACGCCAGGGCGTCAACGTCGATCTACGCGGCGATCGCAGCTTCCTGCGTCGCATCGAAATGGTCTACCGTTCGCGTCCCAGCTTGCGGGGCAACGCTGTCATTAAGGTCTATGGTGAAACGGCACGACCGCAGCGCCCCGAGCCGCCGCGTCCTGATCCGAGCTGGATGCTTCTCGGTGAGAAATCTGTCGGCTTCGGCGTCGATCGTGATGTCATCAACATCCGTCATGCTGAGGATTGGTTCCGCAATCGCGCCTTCCGTGAGCTGCACTTCTTTGCCGAGCGTAATGACGTGCACATGATGTCGATCCGGCTTGTGTACTTCAACGGCTTTGCCGAAAACATCAAGATCGACAAATTGATCCGCGCCGGTCAGCAGCTTCCAGTCGACCTGCGCGGCGACAAGAGCTTCTTGCGCCGCATTGAGATGACCTATCGGGCACGCCCCAACTTCCGTGGCGACGCGCTGGTCAAGGTCTACGGCGAACCCGCACGCGGCCGCCGCTGAAGCCTGTCCTACCTCTGCTCAACGAATTGAGGCCGCCTGGGAAGGCGGCCTCATTTTTGTCAGTAGTTCAGGAAGCCGACGTATCGCGGTAGCCACAGCACAATCTCCGGGAATGCAACACATAAGCCCAACCCCGTGAGCTGAATGACCACGAAGGGAATGATACCCCGGTAGATGTGAGCCATCGTCACCGAGGGCGGCACGGTTCCCTTCATGTAGAACAGGGCGAATCCGAAGGGCGGCGTCAGAAACGCGGTTTGCAGGTTCACCGACAGCAAGATGACGAACCACGTCATGAATACGACGGGTGACCCAACACCGATGTGTGCGCTGAAATCGAGGCTCTTAAGGATCGGCGCGAAGATCGGCAAAATGATCAGGCAAATCTCGATCCAGTCCAGGAAGAACCCGAGCACGAAGACGAGGACCATCACGAACAGCAAGACTTCCCAACCAGTCACGACACCAGCACTCTTCAGAATCTCGACCACCATCTCGTCGCCACCCAATTGGCGGAAGACGAACGAGAACAGCAATGCGCCGAAGAAGATAAAAAACACCATCGCATTGGTAAGCGCGGAGGCTTCGATCATCTCGTTGATCGAGCGAAACGACAGCCGGCCGTTGACCCACGCAAGAAACAGAGCGCCGACTGCACCGACACCCGCGGCCTCCGTTGGCGTCGCCCATCCCCCGAAAATCGAACCAAGAACCAGGAACACCAGGAACGACGGCGGAAGGAAGCTTCTGATCAACAGGCGAACAAACTCGCCGGTCGTTTTCGGTCCGATGTCATCGGGCATCGCAGGTGCGATATCGGGGCGAAAGAACGCCAGTGCAGCTTGATAGCTAATATAAAGGAAAGCCAGCAGCAGGCCCGGAAACACAGCGCCCGCGAACAACGTGCCAACCGAGACCGACAGCAGGTCCCCCATGATCACAAGCATAATCGAGGGCGGGATAAGAATACCGAGCGTTCCTGCCGACGCTATCGTGCCGACCGCCAATTCCTTATTGTAACCGCGCTCGAGCATGGCCGGCAGCGCGATCAACGTCAACATGACCACCGACGCACCGACGATGCCGGTCGTAGCTGCCATGATCGTTCCCATCAGGGTCACGGACATCGCAAGGCCGCCGGGAATGCGGCGCGTCAAGACCTGAAGGCAATAAAGCAGATCATTGGCGACGCCGCTTCGTTCCAGCACCGTTCCCATGAATATGAACATGGGAATGGCAACCAGGATCGAGTTGGCAGCGACCGCTCCCCAAATCCGCGGCAACAGGTTGAAGAAATGGACGAACTCGAAGTGCTCGAAATAGATGCCGAGCGCACCGAATATCAGCCCGATCCCGCCGAGCACGAAAGCAACGGGGAATCCGCAGAACAAACTCACCGTTAGTGAGATGAAGAGAAGCAGTGCGAGGTGTTCGCCAATCCATTCCATGGCTGCGCCTCCTCAACTGCTCTGGCCGGCGCTTTGCGCGCCAGCGAATGAGCTTGCTGCCCGTAAACGCTCCGGCCCCCACAAGAACACGGCCACTCGCATCATCACGGAAAACACCGCGAGCAAAAGCAGCACCAGCCCCGCAGTGATGAAAGCCTTGGGTACCCAGCGATACGGCAGCCCGGTGGGCGACTCTGACATTTCGTTCAACGTCCAGGCGATTTTGGTGAAGACCCCGCTGAAGTAGATTGCCAGCAGGCAGTACGGAACCGCGAAGAAAATGCAGCCGAGCAGTTCAATCATCGCATGGGTACGCGGGCTGGCGCGGGTAAGAGCAATGTCAATTCTGACGTGCGCATTTGCGATGTAAGCTGCGCCGAGCCAGAAACAGAACAGTGCCGTATGCAGGTGCCATTCAAGTTCCTGCAATCTCGTCGAGCCCAAGCCCGGGATCTGAAACCCGGCTTTCCGCGAGATGACATCGAAGCAGATGACAACTGCGCAGACGACGAAAAGCCAGCCAGCAATCATCCCGATCACGTGCAGCACACGGTTGATCCGGTCGCTGGTCGCAAGGAGCGCGTCCATACGGTCATACCCTCTCAAGTACGGAGTGGAGCGATGCGAGCAGAAGACGAAAACGGCGGCGGTTATCGTGAACGAACCGTCGCCGTTTTACATGTTCAGGGAGCTACTCCGACTTACTTGAGATAGCCCATCTCTTTCCAGATCGCGTATTCCTTGCGGAATGCCTGCATGTGCTCATAGACGCGCTTGAAATTCGGATTCTTGGCCGACTCTTCCTCGACCACTTCATCCCAAGCCTTCTTCATTGCAGCAAGGATTTCCGGCGACCAGGTTCTGATCTGGACACCATGCTTGTCGCGCATCTCGGCGATCGCTTTTCCTTGCGAGGCCTCGCCGTTGGCTATGACTTCCTTCAGCGTCAAGGCGCACGCACCTTCGATTGCCGCCTTGTGCTGATCCGACAGCGCGTCATACTTGGCTTTGTTGATGTAGATGCCCTGCCAGCTCGCTTGCTGATGCCAGCCCGGGAAATAGTAGAATTTGGCGACCTGGTGGAAACCGAGCCGTTGGTCCATCTGCGGCAATGAGAATTCAGCCGCATCGATCGTGCCAAGCTGCAGCGCCTGGAAGATGTCGCCCGGCGCGGTAAGCTGCGTCGAAACGCCAAGCTTCTCCATGACCTTGCCGCCGAACCCAAGGAATCGCATTTTCAGGCCCTTGAGGTCATCGACGGTGTTGATTTCCTTCCGGAACCAGCCTGCGCCTTCCGGCGGAATCACGTTGCAGGGAAAATTGACAACGTTTTGCTTGGCGTACATCTCACGTTCGAGCTCAAGTCCGCCGCCATGGAAAACCCAGGCCACAAATTCCGGAATGGAGGGCCCGAATGGCAGGGAGTTGAAAATCGTGAACGCGGAGTCATTCCTGGCGTAGAACGAGGATGCAGAATAAGCCATGTCGACCGAGCCTTGGCTGACGGCATCGATGGCTTGCAAACCCGGTACGATAGCGCCCGGCTCGTTGAACTTGATTTCAAGCGTTCCGTTGGTCAGTCGAGAGACATGCTTGATGAAGCTGTGTGCCGCTTCCCCCAGGAGCACGAGGCTGCCGGGATAGGCACTAGCCAAATTCATGCGGACCTTTTTTTCCTGCGCGACGGCAGGAGACGCCAGAAAACTGGCGCAAGCGGCAGCAGCGAGCCACGACCTGATCTTCATTCAGTTTCCTTCCTATGATTTTATTGCACGCCGTTTGTCGACGCTTACCAATCGCAGATCCTCGGATCACTCGGTCCGGTCTGCTTCGAGGACTGTAGGTTCTTTGTTTGCGCGGCGTCCCCCTCTGTACACATCGTATACATTGACCGATGTAATCGATTTCGCACGCTACCGGACTAAAGTCAAAACATAGTAGGCGCCGTGAAAGACTGAGCCGCAGCTATATCGGCGATGATCTTCAAGCTGGGCCACGTTGCCTAAAAAACGCCTTCCGCGGCCGCAATTGTGCCACCGGGGTCGCGCCGGATTTGACGATGACGTTGGTCTGGCGATCAAAGGGGAGCATTTGCCAGACGATGCCGCTGCGAGTTTTGCTGGGCTTGGCGTCAAGCCTGACGCTTGTGTTTCTGGCACCGCCGATTTCTGCGCAGGCCGGGAAGTACGAGTTTCGCGTCGTCAACGTGGCGCGATCGGATTTTCTGAACGTGCGCGAGCGGGTGAACGATCAGGGCAGTATCGGCGCCACGAAGATCCTGGCGCAGATCCCGGCGCGTGCCGATGGCGTGCTTGGATCCGGTGCGAGCCAGCTTGTCGGCCGAACGCGCTGGTTTGAAATCCGCTATGGCGAAACACGCGGCTGGGTCAACGGGCGCTTTCTGGCACCGAAGTCATCCCAACTCGACAGCGAACTCGAGTCCAACCTGTTTTGCGCCGGAACCGAGCCGTTCTGGTCGCTCAAGATCGAAGACGATTCCGCAGAGATGCGCCGCCCCGACACGCAGCCGGAACACTTCAGCGTCGCCGTCCGCGAGCCATTTCAAGGTCGCGAGGATGCGCTCGCGATCCGCATCGTCAACGATATGGGGCCGGAAATCAGTGCCCTCGTGCAGCACAAGGAGTGGTGCAGCGATGGCATGTCCGATCTTGAATATGCGTTCCAGGTCCGCCTCGTGGGGCGCGAAGACGGCGACCAGCCCTTGCGCGGCTGCTGCAGCCTGCTCAGATAAACGGAGCGCGAGCGGCAAAGCGGCCCTACCCGGCGCGGCGCACTCGTGCTAGAGCGCGGCATTCTGGCTTGAGATGTCGGGCGCCTTCCGTTCGAAGGTGCCGGCTGCAAACTGCACTAATCCGCCCCAAGGTGCCGCAAGACAATGACCCGCGAACCCTCCGAAATTCCGTTCAAGAAGACCATGGAATTTGTCTACGGTGAGCCAAAGGAACTTGCTCCGGATGTGTTGCGCCTCGTCGCCAACAACCCGAGCCCGTTCACGTTTCACGGCACCAACACGTACCTGATCGGTGCCGGGGAACTGGCGCTTATCGATCCTGGTCCAGCCGATGACGCTCACTTCGAAGCGATCATGAGAACGGCCGGGACGCGGCCGATCACACATATTCTCATTACCCACACCCATCGCGATCACACCGACGGACTGGAGCGGCTGCAGAAAGCGACCGGCGCCAAAGTCGCAGCACGCGGTCGCGCCGCTTGGGAAGCCGGAGCATTGCGCCTCAGCCCGTCCGGCGCTGAGTTCATCGACATGGATTTCCGGCCGGATATCGTACTCAACGACGGCGATGTCGTCACCGGCGCGGATTGGGCGCTCGAAGCCATTTTCACCCCTGGCCACGCCCCTGACCATCTGTGCTTCGCCGACGCCGGCCGCAAGGTGCTGTTCTGCGGCGATCACATCATGAGCTGGAATACGACGGTTGTTGCCCCACCCGAGGGCAACATGGCCGACTACATGCGCTCGCTGGAGCGCCTGCTTCCGCGCGAAGAGACGGTGTTCCTGCCAGGCCATGGCGGGCGCATCGAACAGCCGACCCGCATGGTCAAGGCCTATATCGTCCATCGCCGCTGGCGCGAGCAGGCCATCCTGGACGCCATCCGCTCAGGCAAAACGACGATCGCCGAGATCGTGGCCCAGGTCTATCAGGGCCTCGACCCGAAACTCATCAACGCGGCCTCGCTGTCAGTGCTGGCGCACGTTGAGCATCTGATTTCGCGCGATCTCCTACGCTGCGAGGGCCCGCCTTCTTTCGATCGGCCCCTGGCAGCCGTTTAAGAATAGCCGCCCGCCCCCTGGCGCGACCGCGCGGCGTCGCGGCACCCGGCACCGTGCTTTCGAGCCGCGCGCGCAGTTCCTTCGCGAAAGCCCGCACGCGGCCGGCATTCGTTCCGAAATCGGCCGATCCATAACGCGACGCCGAACGCATATCGACGACCGCTGTGCTCTGGTCGCCGACGATCCGAATGACGACGTCGTCCGTGTAGCCCACCAGCAAGGTGCGGTCCGTGGCCTCGATCAGGCCCGGCCTGTCGGCGTCGGCGCCGGGCGGCGTCTCGCTGACGATATGGAACTTCAGCCGGCGAACGGCATCCGCCGCCAGCTCAAAGGCTTCCTCGGCTGACCGGTTGATGCGGATCGGCTGCAAGTCGGGATAGCTCGCGGTCTGCAGATCGGCGAAGGCGGCCCCCGGATACTCCGGCGAATTGGCGCCGCCCTCGCGCTGGCGCGCCAGACTGGCGAATTGCGGTGGCGAACGCAGATCCGTGCTGACGTCATAGATGCGCGGCAGATCCCGCGCCATGGCGACGAAGACGGCCGGGCAAGCCAGCAGCGTCAGAGAGACGAACAGGGCGAGGATTGCGGCCCCGCCCCCTCGCCTGCCGCTGATCCAGACCCGGATCATCGCGCCCAGCGTCAACAGAACTGTTACCGCCGCGCCACCGAAACCGACCAGGAACAGGTTCATCAAAACCGGCGTCGGCAAACCCATCAGGCGGTGCAGGACGATGCCGACGATCACGAGCGCCGTGCAGAACAGCGCGAGCCGCAAACTCCAGACAGCGCTGGAGGCCGGACGTTCGCCGGTTATTGCTATCGTATCAACGGCGGCCATTAACGACACCTATGGCGTGACAGCATCGCTGCCCTGTCCGCAGCAGGAACCTTTTGAATGATCGACGCATCAAAGCTAATCATACTCGAGATTTGCTCCCAGCCACAGCGCCAAACCCAGGCCAACCTACAGGGCGACCGATCATGACGACCCT
>JAEZBZ010000080.1 GCA_023412745.1 Pseudomonadota bacterium
CGCCGGTGTTCGCCTTGCCGCCGATGCGGTTCATCGCGATCGCCAGCGGGGTGTGCGCCTCGCGGCTGCTCGAGCCGTAGCTCATCGCGCCTGTCGCGAAGCGCTTGTCGATGTTGGCGGCGGGTTCGACCTCCTCCAGCGGCACCGGGTTGCGGCCGACTTCGGCTGCGGACTTGATGCGGAACATGCCGCGCATGGTCATGAGCTGTTCGTTCTGCTCGTTGACCTGCTTTGCGAACGAGCGGTACTTGTCCGGCAGGTTGCCGCGTACCGCGTGCTGCAGATCGGCAACCACGGCCGGACGCCACATATGGGCCTCGCCGCGGAAGCGGAAAGCATATTCGCCGCCGACATCGAGCGCGTTCTGCAGGATCGGCACGTCGCCGAAAGCTTGGCGATGACGCTCTACCGTTTCACGAGCGATCTGGCGCAGGCCGACGCCTTCGATCTGCGTGTTGGTGCCGGTGAAGTACTTGCGAACGAAGCTCGACTTCAGGCCAACCGCATCGAAAATCTGCGCGCCGCAATAGGACTGGTAGGTCGAGATGCCCATCTTGGACATGACCTTAAGCAGGCCCTTGTCGACCGCCTTGATGTAGCGCTTGATGGCTTCCTTTGCGGCCTGCTTGTCGTCGCCAGCCACCATCTGCTCGATGGTGTCGAACGCCAGATACGGGTTGATCGCTTCCGCGCCGTAGCCGGCCAGCGTTGCGAACTGATGAACCTCGTGCGCCTCGCCGGTCTCGACGACGAGGCCGACGGAGGTACGCAGGCCACGGCGGATCAGGTGGTGATGCACGGCCGAGGTCGCCAGCAGCGACGGGATCTGGATGCGGTTCGCGCCGGTGGCGCGGTCCGACAGGATGATGATGTTGTAGTCGCCCGACCGGACGGCTTCTTCCGCTTCCGCGCACACGACGTCGATGGCCGGGCCCATGCCCGCGACGCCCTGCTCCTGCGGATAGGTGATGTCGATGGTGACCGACGTGAAATGGTTGTCGGGGACATCACCGATCTGGCGGATGCGCTCCAGCTCATCGTTGGTCAGGATCGGCTGGCCGACTTCGAGCCGCTTCAGCTTCGAGGTGCCCTCCAGATCGAGCAGGTTGGGCCGCGGGCCGATGAACGACACCAGGCTCATCACGATCTCTTCGCGGATCGGATCGATCGGCGGGTTCGTCACCTGTGCGAAATTCTGCTTGAAATAGGTGTGCAGCAGCTTCGACTTGGTCGACAGCGCCGAGATCGGCGTGTCGGTGCCCATGGAGCCGACGGCTTCCTGGCCGGTCTCTGCCATCGGCGCCATCAGCAGCTTCAGACTTTCCTGCGTGTAGCCGAACGCCTGCTGCAGATCGAGCAGGGCGACATTCGACTTACGCTTCTTCGGCTTCTTCGGCAGCGGCAGGTCCGACACCTGGATCTGCGTGCGCCGCAGCCATTGCTCGTAAGGATTGCGCGCGGCGAGTTCCGCCTTGAGCTCGTCATCGGAAATGATGCGACCCTGTTCGAGATCGATCAGGAGCATCTTGCCCGGCTGCAGGCGCCACTTGCGCTCGATCTGGTCTTCCTCGATCGGCAGCACGCCGGATTCGGAAGACATGATCACGCGGCCGTCCTTGGTCACCAGATAGCGCGCGGGACGCAGGCCGTTGCGGTCCAGCGTGGCGCCGATCTGGCGGCCGTCGGTGAAGGCCATGGCGGCCGGGCCGTCCCACGGCTCCATCATGCAGGCGTGATATTCGTAGAAAGCGCGCCGGCGTGAATCCATCAGCGGGTTGCCGGCCCAGGCTTCCGGAATGAGCATCATCGCGGCGTGTGCCAGACCGTAGCCGCCCATCACCAGGAATTCGAGTGCGTTGTCGAAGCAGGCCGTGTCCGACTGGCCCTCGTAGGAGATCGGCCAGAGCTTGGAAATGTCGTTGCCGAACAGCGGCGAGGATACGGACGCCTGCCGCGCCGCCATCCAGTTGACGTTGCCGCGCAGTGTGTTGATTTCGCCGTTATGGGCGACCATGCGGTAGGGGTGGGCCAGCTTCCACGACGGGAAGGTGTTGGTCGAGAAGCGTTGATGCACAAGGGCCAATGCTGATGACAGCCGCTTGTCGGACAGATCCTTGTAGTAGGCCTTCACCTGATAGGACAGGAACATGCCCTAGTAGATCAGCGTGCGGCTCGACAGCGAGACCGTGTAATGGCCGATATCGCGCGCCTTGTAGGCCTCGTAAATCGCGTTGGAGACGACCTTGCGGACGATATAGAGGCGCCGCTCGAAGGTTTCGTCATCCTTGATCGACTTCGGGCGGCCGACGAACATCTGGCGATGCACCGGTTCCGTCGCGCGCACGCCTTCCGACAGGCATGTGCTGTCGACGGGCACATCGCGCCAGCCGAGCAGATCGAGGCCTTCTTCACGCAGGATGCGTGCCCATACCGTCTCGCAGTGCGTGCGCAGGCGATCGTCCTGCGGCATGAACATGTGACCGACGGCATACTGTCCGGGCGCCGGCAGCTTGAAGCCGAGCTTGGCGCATTCTTCCGACAGGAATTCATGCGGAATCTGGATAAGGATGCCGGCGCCATCGCCCGCCAGCGGATCGGCGCCGACCGCGCCGCGATGCTCCAGGTTCTCCAGGATGTGCAGCGCATCGGCCACGATGTTGTGGCTGGCCCGCCCTTTCAGGTCCGCGATGAACCCGACGCCGCAGGCGTCGTGCACGCGGGCAGGATCGAACAGACCCCGTGGCGCATCTTCGTCGTTCAGGGTCGCCTCAAGGTACATGGCGGGACTGTTGGCGCTCTCGGTCATGTTTGCCTCTGGTCCGCAATCGGACTTTGGGGATTTTGAGAAAGACTTAAGTGACGTGAATGGGCGACGCTCGGGGGGAGAGAAAAGAGCCCCCGTCTCAGGCGCGCCTCGAGTCGTGTGCCGGCCTTAAGCCGTGACGAGGCGAGCAGCCGAGGCTGCTGGAGGGTGTTTTCGGTCCGCAGTCGTCCGGGCCATCCGCAGAGCGGATAGCGACCAGTCGTCCTGACTATTGGACCAATCGGCTGTCACCGGTACCCTCGTTTTGGTCGCAATCTATGGCTGTCACAAAGGACAGGAGTGCTGACCTTTCGGCGCAGCATAAGCAGATTTCGGAATGCGACACAAGCGATCTATTGGAATCAATCCGGCATTTGGATTGCAGCTTAAAGTTGAACGCGTGGCGTGAAAAAGGCGCTGCCTTGCGGCAGCGCCCATCGGTTGCTCGGATTGACTGTGTGTCGGGCTGTTAGGCCTGGGCTTCGATCTGACGATCGGCGCCAACGCCGATAGTGATCGTGCGCGGCTTCATGCGCTCGGGCAGATTGCGCACCAGATCTATGTGCAGCAGGCCATCCTTGAGGTCGGCGCCTCTCACTTCGACATGGTCGGCGAGTTGGAACCGGCGTTCGAAGCTGCGCTGCGCGATGCCGCGATGCAGAAACTGGCGTTCCTTGTCCTCGCCCTTCTTCTCGCCGCGCACGGACAGCGTCTGCTCTTTCACTTCGATGCTGATGTCATCGCTGCCGAATCCGGCCACGGCCATGGTAATCCGGTACTGGTTTTCGCCGGTCCGCTCGATGTTGTAGGGCGGGTAGGTGGTCGGCTCGTTATCGAAGCCAGTGACGCCATCCAGAAGCTGGACGAGGCGGTCAAAACCGATGGTGGAGCGATAAAGGGGGGCAAAGTCGAACTGTCGCATCACAAGTCCTCCTGAAAGCGACTGTGGAATGCCTGCCTCACCATGAGCCCAGGCTGGTTATCCGTGCACAGCCTCTGATGAGCCCTGCGCACGGGATTAAGTTTGGGAGGCCCCAAATGCGTTTCAAGAGGGGCGCGACCGCGAAAATTGTCGTGTGGCCGGAATCCGCATTTCACGAACCATATCAACGTTGCAGCGTTTTCCTTCATGTGCCGTTCATGTTCGCGACAGGATGTTGGGGCGGCCTCGTCGGCATGGTGCGCGACAAGGATCACGACAACAGCGAGAACTTCATCCGCCTCACCGAAGAGGTCGTGAAT
>JAEZBZ010000340.1 GCA_023412745.1 Pseudomonadota bacterium
GAGGAAAGCGAAGGCAGCGACACCGATCTGACCGAAGTGCGCCAGCGCTGGCTGAAAAAGGTCGGCAAGTCACGTGGCGAGGTCGATGCCGACAATGACGACCTGATCGCCAAGGCCGCTCCGTTGCGCAATCACGGCCTGTTTTCCAAAGCCGAACGCGCGTTGCAGATCGCGGGCTGGAGCGCGCGTGCGCGCGCGGACATCGAGATCTTCCGGCTGGTGGACAAGGACGGCCTGACGCCGCTGCTGATGGTGCTAAACGCGACGCCGTCGAGTGGGCCGGAGGCGGAGACGGTTACGCCGCCTGCGAAGGAGGCGTAGGTGCCGCCTCGGTTGCGTCGTCATCCGGTTCCGACCACGTCAGGCCCTTGTAGTTGAAGCCGTCCTCCAGGGTCGGCTTGATGATCTTGAAGTAGGGCGAGAGATCAAAATCCGCCGGTGCGTACAAGCTGTGATGGCGGATGTGCAGGATCTCGCGGCGGCGCTCGCGATTGAGGTCGCTGCTGCGCGCTTTAATGCGCTCGACGCGCGGCAGGATCGGATAGCGCACGCGTCCAAAGGCTTCGGCGATCAGGGTTGAGCAAATGGCGCGCGTGGGCTCGCCCGAACCGAGCGCGATCATGCGGCGGCGCCAGCGGGCCGGCACCGGCGGCGTCGGCAGGAAGTAGCGAGCCAGATCGATGATGTTGCGCATGTCGTATTGGGTGCCGAGCCGTGAGACCATGAACTGGATGACGTCGTCGCGGTCGTCCAGGGTGAGGCCGATCGGCCGGCAGATGCGGGTGTGATAGTTATCGTACTTGGATAGTGGCACGGCCACGCAGCCGTCCGCGACGTCCACCTCGATCAGCATGTGGCGGTCGGCGCCGGGGTTGGCCTGATTGAGAGTATCACCGACATAGAGCGCCGCATGTGACCATGTCGATTGGGTAAGATATTTGATGGCGGCGGAAAACTTGCTGCCGCCAGCCACCAGCACGACATCCGCCGGTCTCAGCGCGCGGCGCATGGCGAGCGGATCCGGCGGCATGGCCGGCCCCTCGGCGGGTTGCTCGCGCTGTAATGCGCGACTGATGCGATGACCCAACCGATCCAGTAGGGAATTGAATGCGGACACTTCTGCGGTACCTAGCTGCCCGATGACTGATCTATTCTGACCGATTCTGCGGCGAGACTAGAGCAGCCGCGTGATTGATCGCCAAGCTGGGCCGAGGAACGTGCGGCGATCATCCCCGGCAGATCGCGGAAGCGTAATCCGGATTGTCCCGGATCACGTCGGGCCAATTTGGCCGGGGAGCGGCCAAGGCCGACTACGTGGGGGGAGGGACAATCGCCCCTCCGGGATACTCAGAACGGGATTTCGTCGTCGAGCGGCTTGTCGAAGTTCTTGCCGCCGCCAGATGGCTTGCCCCCACCGCTGCGCCGCGGAGCTTCATTGTAGCCGCCGCCACCGCCGCCGTATCCACCACCGCCGCCGCCACCGAAGCCGGCATCGCCGCCATATTCGGACTGGCCACCTTCCTGCATGCCCGCGCCGCCACCGGCACGGCCATCAAGCATGGTCAGCGTACCGTTGAAGCCCTGCAGCACGACTTCAGTCGAGTAGCGATCCTGACCGGATTGGTCCTGCCACTTGCGGGTCTGCAACTGACCCTCGATGTAGACCTTGGAGCCCTTGCGCAGGTAGTTCTCGGCGACCTTGCACAGGTTTTCGTTGAAGATCACCACGGCGTGCCACTCGGTCTTTTCGCGCCGCTCGCCGCTGTTCTTGTCGCGCCAGGATTCGCTCGTCGCGATCCTCAGGTTGACGATCGGCCGTCCGTCCTGCGTACGGCGGATCTCGGGATCCTTGCCGAGATTGCCTATCAGGATCACCTTGTTCACCGAACCAGCCATCATCAACTCCTGTATCTTGCCGCCGCCTCAAACCTGGGGCGGTCTCTCGGTTCAAGCCATGCCAGATTCACGTTGCATGAGCCTACCCAAGAACGACGCCCCGGCCGGGTTGTCCACGGCCGAACGCCCATGTTCTCACTATGTTCTCGCAATAGATAGTGCAATCGCCACGTCTCCGCAACCGCAGTGTGCGCGACCGGCGAAGCTGCCAGCGCAGGGCGGGCAGGGTTTACAAGCTTCAGTTGCCCCGCAGCGTGTCGACAGCCAGGGTCAGGTCGCGCAGCGGTTTCTGCGAAACCGCTTTGGTCGCCGCGCAATCAGACGCCTTGAGCCGGTCATGGACAGCCAGGATGTCGCCCTGGAACTCCGGCGCCATTGATCGTTTGGCCACGCCTGTCGCAATCGCGCCGTTGGCCCAGCGGGCGAGGCACATGATACGCGCCAGATGCGCCGTCAGCGTCAGTTTGTAGTCTGGCGGTTGCACGGAGCGCTCTGTGACGAGACGCTGCCAATGGGCCTGCGGTCGCGAGCCTTGCCAGCTGTCGCTGATGGCCTCGTTCAGGATCGATTCCAGCCCGGAACGGACCTCGCTGCGCAGCCGTATCGGCGTCACCCGATCGACGGATCGGCTCAGCGTTTCGAGCGCCGGCTGGTCGGGCCGGAGGATGGCTATATTGCTCAGGTCGGCGAGCGCGAGGCTGTCGTCCTGTGGCGGCAACGTTTGCCAGATGGTGGCGTGCCGCAGATCGGCGGCGGTCAGTTTCGTGCCGGTGAGATCGGCGCCGGCGAGGTTGACGCGCTGCAGGTCGGCTCCTTCCAGATTGGCATCGCGCAGCACGGCGCCGTGCAGACTGGCGTGCATCATGATTGCGGCCTGCATGGTGGCGCTGGAGAAATCTGCGAATTGCGCATGCACGCCGGTCAGATCCGCACCTTGCAGAGATGCGATGAGGAAATTGGCCGCCTGCATCTGCACGCCGCCGGTCACATCGGCCTTGTCCAGGCGGGCGCCGGAGAAGTCGGCACCGATCAGCAGCGAATAGGGCAGCTCGGCACTCTCAAGGTTGGCTTCCTCGAGCTTGGCATGGCGCAAATCGATCCCGGCCATCTGGGCGCCGGTCAGGTTGGCGCGGGTGAAATTGGCCCGTTCAGCGCTGACGCAGCGGGCCAGATCGCGATCCTCGGTCAGGATCAGTTCGGAGATGTCGGCGCATTGCAGGCGGATATGGCTGAGATCGGCGCCGATGAAACTGGCGCCATCCAGTTCCGCGCCGGTGAGATCGGCGCGATGCAGATCGGTCCGGTCGAGGCGGGCAAAGCGCAGGTCGCGGCCGCGGAGGCTGATCGAGGCTTCATCGGTCGCCATGCGGCGGCCTTGGCGCTCGGAGACCAGATCCTGGTCAGTCACGATCAGGTTGCGATGGAAGATGCCCCATAGCGACCCGTCGGGCTTGGGCGCCAGATAAGGCACGGCGAACCCGATTGCGAAGCGGTAGCGGCGTCCGTCGGCATTGTCCGGTGCCGGAATGAAAGTGCGCGCCAGCCGGTCGAGCCTTTCATCCGGCACGGTGGCAATGAAGTAGGAGAAGAACGCCACGACGATCATCACTGCCGATGTCAGCAGGAAACTGAATGGGTGCTGGACCGTGGTCTGCCAAAATGCCTTGAAGAACGAGGCCTCGGCGCGCATCAGGAAGATGCCGATCATAACCAGCATCACGATGTCGACGGTCAGCGCGATGCGATGCGTCCAGGTGATGGTGATGTCGTGGTAGGGCAGGAACGCGATCTGGATATAGAGCAGCAGCACGACCGGCAGTACGACCAGCGTCAGCCAGGACATGCCATGCAGGAAGGCGCTCATAACGATGCTGCGGTGAGGGCCCGCGATCGCCTGCACGAAGAAGAAGTTATGCAACTCGAGGCGCAGCGGATGGGTGCGGCGGTCGCTGACTTCGAGGGCACGGACGGCTGTGTCGAACTCCAGCGTTTTGCGCGCCAACAGCACGAGCTGTGAAATGACGCCGAGGTGGAACAGCACCAGCAGGACCGGTGCGAACTGGAAGAACTGGGTGAGCTGGATGTTGACCTGCAGGATCGGCAGCGTGACCGGCGTTTCCAGCAGCAGGTCCTTGTGGGTGACACCGGCGACCGCCACCATCAGGTAGGCCATCACGCCGATGAATATCAGCCACGCGGTATGCGAGGTGTCGCTGGAGTTGTTGACGGCTTCCAGCAGGCTATACGGATTGACGGGCGTTTCGTTATCCGCCGCCGCACGACCTGTCTCCGGCATCAACGCCCCCAATTTTACGCCACCCACGACTGGGGCAGACCATAGCGGAGAAACTGTGGCAGTGGGGCCACGTTTCTCAAGTGATGCACGCATCAATGCGTTGCACGGATCAACGCTCAGTCCCGCCGCCGTCGCGAGCGCGCCGGCGAGTTCCAAATGCGCCGTGCTCGAACGAGCTCGTATGTCCTCGTAGCTGAACCGGAGATGACTGACGGCCCAATCAGGCGGTCGCTGTGGGGTGGCGCGCAGGCCGATTTATCGAAACCGGCCTGCAGCGCAAGATGTTAGCCGCCGAGGATCGAATAGCCGCCGTCGACCGGGATCGCGGTGCCGGTGATGAAGTCGGATGCGCGGCTCGACAGGAAGACCGCGATGCCGGCGAAGTCGGCCGGATCACCCCAGCGGCCGGCAGGCGTGCGGGCGACGACGCGGTCGTGCAAGCCGTCGACCTGCTTGCGGGCGGCACGGGTGAGGTCGGTGTCGATCCAACCTGGCAGGATACAATTGACCTGGATGTTGTCTTTGGCCCAGGCGGTCGCGAGCGACTTGGACATCTGCACGATGCCGCCCTTGGAGGTCGAATAGGCCGGCGCAAAGGGAACACCGAAAATCGAGGTCATCGAGCCGGTGGTGATGATCTTACCGCCGCCCTGCGCCTTCATCGCGGGATAGACGGCCTGTGCGCAGAAGAACGGTCCGTTGAGGTTGACGTCGAGAACCTCCTGCCATTCCTCCGGCGTATAGTCCTGCGGCGCCTTGCGGATGTTGATGCCAGCGTTGGCGAACAGGATGTCTATGCGCTGGAAGCGATCGAGGGCTGCCTGCACCATGCGCTGCACTGAGGCCTTGTTTTGCACGTCGACTTCGACGGTGGCGCCGCGCGCGCCCATTTTCTGCAGTTCCTCGGCTGCCGCTGCCGATTTCTTGTTGTCCCGCCCGGCGATGACGACGGCTGCGCCCGCGCGCGCCAAGCCGGTTGCCATGCCAAGGCCAATGCCGCCATTGCCGCCGGTAACGATGGCCACGCGGCCGGTAAGATCGAAGGGAGAGGGGGTCATTGTCGCGCTAGCTCCTGCAAGGCGAGAGGTGGGATCAATGCTGACGGATGATGATATGGCTAGAGCAGCGTATCGAGGCGCGCAAGCATCCGTCGAACGGCAGGGTGGGGTGGGGCAGCCGGCCGGTCGCATGCAACCTGTGGCGTGCGGCGCAACAATCTGCTAGAAGCCCTGCCTCGGCGCACCTCGTCCGATGTTGAGCACGTGTC
>JAEZBZ010000011.1 GCA_023412745.1 Pseudomonadota bacterium
CAAGGGCAGCGAGGGCACGCTGCCGGGTGATCTGGTCCTGCTGGCCATGGGCTTTTCCGGCCCGGTGGAAAGCGGCCTGGTGCAGGAGCTCGGCCTCGATATCGTGCCGCGCGGCCGCTTCAAGGGTCTCGACGCCGACGAGCGCGACTATCGCATCAAGGGCCAGAAGAAGGTGTTCGTCGCCGGTGATATGCGACGCGGGCAGTCTCTGGTGGTGTGGGCGATCCGCGAGGGACGTCAGGCGGCCAGCGCTATCGACAAGACCTTGATGGGCCGCACCGACCTGCCGCGCTGATCGTAGCGATCGCAAAGAAGCATTTCCGAATGAACCGGGACCGGATGATATCATTCGGTCCCGTTCTTTATGCGCGCCTTCATTGGAGAAACGCGCTGGAGCGTTCCGACTTCGACCGGAAACATCCGGAGGTCGCTCTTAGTCGCCCACTCCCAGGTGGGAGGGGATTTGGTGAGAGGGCATTCCCCGATATTGCAAGTGCTATGGCCCCTCACCTGCGCGCCGCGCACCGATACCTCTCTTGGGAGAAGAGAGAGACGTTGCTATCGGAACAGCTTTGGTCGCCGTCAGCCCTTCGGCGTGCCTTCGCCGTTGACGGTCGGTTCGGGGCGCGATTGGGTTGGCCGCGCGTCGCCACTGGCCTTGGTCTCGGCATCCGGACGCGGCCAGCGGAAATCGTCGGCCCGGCCCGGTCGTGGCGACAGCCGCTCTCCCTTCACCAGAACCTTGAAGAACGGCGACTGCGTCGGTGCGAGACGCTGGCGTTGCGCCTGCGAGCCGGACGCGAGACCCGGCGTGATCGAGTTCAGCACCATAGTACTGCCGGCGATCGTGTCCGGCACGTTGTCGCCGAGCTGATTGGGGCGATCGGGAGATGCACGACGCGTCACCAGGGCAACCACGGACGCTGGGATCGCAGGCCGCACGATCTCAACGCTGACCGTCTCCTCGCGCCCCGCCTTGCCCGGAACTTTGATGGCAACCTTGCTGGTGTCTGCCTTCAGATCGCCGGCTGCCGATAGCGGCGAAATGGCGTGTGAGGCAAACGCACCGGATCGAGTTCCAACTTCCTTACTCTTTGCGGCGGGCGCGACGGAACTGCCCCAACCCGTCTGCGGCGCTGCCGCCTGTTGTTGCGGCTGCTGTTTGGGAGAAATCCGCCGCTGCTCCGCCTCACCACCGGCAAGTGGAATGGTACGGTCTGCCCTGGCTTGGGTGATATCGCGCTTGATCTCTCGCTCGACGAAATGCGCCAGCTTGCGGTTGCCCGCTGCCGTGAAGCTCACGCCATCGCCTTCGCGCAACAGGCGCGTCTTGCCCGTCAGGTCCGGGCCGTACTGATTGTATTTGCCTTCCTCGTCCGCAAACGTCTCATACACGTCGATGAACTTGACGTTGTTGAGCAAGGTGCGTTCGCGAAACACCTCGTTCAGCATCTGTACGTCTTCCGACATGTCATTGCGCCTGACCATCGGCAGGCTGACCCAGTAGATCGCGACGCCGCGCTGCTTCAGGATGCGTACGAGGCGATCAATACGGCGGGCATATTCGGTCTTCCATTCCTCCGAGCCAACCGCCACGCGGCGATTGTTCGGCCCGCGCATGGGAATGCGGTCCCCGATACCGAACATGATGACGGCGACGTGGAGCGGCTCACGCCCCAGCCCTTCCTCGAAGGCTGTGAAATCATTGGGCTCGAAGCGGATCAGGCCCGGGGTATTCTGCTGGCGGCGCGGCATCTGGATGCGAGCGTCCGTCGACAGCCCCTCCGACAGCGCGCTCATCAATCCGTCGGCCATAAAGTCGCCGAACACCTGCACGCGATAGGTGTCGTTTTCCGGAAACGGCGTGATGTAGCTTCCGCCCCAAGTTTCTTCCTGGGATTGCGCGGGGCCCGAACCGACGAACGGCGCGGCCGGAGCCGTGAGCAACCAGGCAGCGGCGAGCGCCATCACTCCGATGCGCTTCAGCTTTCTGCCACCACCGACCACGCCATTCTGCACGAGGGCCTCATTCGGTTCTCTCGACAGCATCCTGACGCAACAATTCGAGGAGCTGAACACTGGGGTATCCGTCCTCCGGCAGCCCGCGCGTACGCTGGAAAGCCCGGATCGCAGCACGCGACTGATTGCCGATGATCCCATCCGGCGCCCCGGTGTCAAGCCCTTGGTTCTGCAGACGCTCCTGCATCTCCATAAGTTCCATCTTCGCCAACGCTTTGGACGACGTTGGCCAAGTCTGCGCAATCGGATCGGCGCCGGCCAGACGGTCGGCCAGGTGCGCAACCGCCAGCGCGTATGACACCGCTGGATTATACCGCAGAATCGCCCGGAAGTTCCCCGTCACCAGGAATGCCGGGCCATTGGCGCCGGCGGGTAAGGTGAGTTGCAGCGGCAGTCGGGTATCCATCACCGGCACGCCACCGGGACGCGTTACACCGAGGCGACTCCAATCGGCCACAGGTAATGCCCGCCCCGGCGCGGATAGTGCGTAATCGAAATTCTTCGGAAGGATGACCTCGAACCCCCACGGCTCACCCGCACGCCAGCCCGAGACCTTCAGATAGTTCGCGGTCGAAGCCAGGGCATCGCCAACATTGGTCCAGATATCGCGCCGCCCATCGCGATCGAAATCCACCGCATAGGCGCGAAACGTCGTCGGCATGAATTGCGTGTGCCCCATGGCACCAGCCCACGACCCGACCATATGCTCCGGCGCGATATCGCCCTGCTGCAGGATGCGCAGCGCCGACAAAAGCTCCGACCGCCAATACTTAGCGCGGCGCTCATCGCCCGCCGCCAGCGTGGCAAGCGAGCGGATGATGTTGCGGTCACCGAGATTGGTGCCGAAGTTGGTCTCCACACCCCACACCGCCAGAACGACATGACGGTCGACGCCATAGGTGCGCTCTATCGCGGCCAGCAACTCACCGTGGCTAGCCATGCGTTCAACGCCCTGCGTCACCCGCGCATCGCTGACGAGACGATCGAGATACGACCAGACCGGCGTCACGAACTCGGGCTGAACCTTAGTGCGTTCCAGCACATCCATATCAGGCTGCAGGCCGCGCGTGGCGCGATCGAAGGTGGCTGCCGACACGCCGACGGCGCGCGCCTCGGCGCGCAGCTCAGACAGCAGCGGCGCGAGACTTATCGGTGCAGGCGATGAGGCGGCCGCTGGAGGTGACGTCGCAGGCTGTGCCATCGCCGGCGTCACCATGAGTGCTGCCATCGTCGCGAAACCAAATGCCCTGCTCGACCAACTGCGCAAATCCACCTCCTGAACGTTACTTTACGGTCCTGCATCGGCGCGCAAATACTTCAGCAAACCGGCGGTCGGCCAACAATCCACCGCGATCTGCCGCTTGCGCTGATAGGCGCCTATTTGCCAACGCGTATTCGACCCGATCATGCCGTCGATCTTGTCAATGCGAAATCCACGATCTCTTAATCGCTGCTGGATCTCCTTGATCGAGGCCGTGCTAAGCTGCGTGATATCCCGCCATGGCGTATCGAAATCACCCCCACCCGCAATCCGGTCAGCCAGATTGCCGACGAATACCGCGTAAAGATCCGACATATTATAGCGGCGAATGACGCGATAATTCTCCAAAACCAGAAACACGGGACCATATGCCCCGCCCGGCGCCATTAAATAGGCTTCGGATTTAAGCTGATCGGAGGGGAAGGAACTCCCTTTCGCGCGAGTGAAACCGAGCTTCACCCAATCAGCGAGCGGTCGCGCGTTTTCCGGACCTTCGAGCGCGCAGGTCGCCGATTGCGGAATGCGGACCTCATAGCCCCAAGTTTGCCCCTTTACCCAGCCCTTGCCTGCCAACTGGCGCGCAATCGTTGCCATGGAATCGGGCACCGAATTCCAGATGTCTTTGCGACCATCACCGTCAAGATCGTAGGCCCAGGTATGGAATTCCGACGGCATCAACTGCGGCAGACCGATTGCGCCGGCCCATGACGCCCGCATGACGTCTCGCGTGATAATGCCATCCTGTAAAAGACGTAGGGCATGCAGCAGCTCGTTGCGGAACATGTCCTTGCGGCGGCCGAGATAGGCTTGCGTCGCCAGCGCGGTGATCGCGTAGTGCGGCAGGCGATGATTGCCGAACGCTGTTTCGCGCCCCCAGATCGCCAGAACGGCATGCCGCTCGACGCCGATCTCGCGTTCGATCTTGGCCAGCGTATCGGCGTACTTCGCTTGCAATGACCGGCCGGCATTGGCCAGCCGTGCGAGCTGCGCGCTATCGATATACGCCTGCGGTGGCCGGGTGAATTCGGCCTGTCCGCCGCGCGGCTTGTGCTCGGCGCCGGGCAGGATGAGATCGGGCAGCTTCAGGTTCGGTTTGACGCGGCGGAACGCGCTTTCGAATGTCGCGCGCGAAATGCCGAACGCTTCGGCGTCTTTGCGGAAGTCCTGCAGCCAGCTCTCGAAACCCTTTTGGACGGGATCGGCGCGCGCGACATTTGCGAAGCAAGCCAGCAGAATGGCCAGCGCAAGCAACCAAGCGCGCGCCAATGCGTTAGAACCATATGAATAAGCCGACCGAGCCGCTACCCTCGCCATCAGCGCCCTCCCGTTTCGCCGCGCCGATAGGCGCGCGTGGCGCGGCGTATCGTGCGGCACACCTGTTCCCACCATCCCGAGTCCGCAAATTTCTAGGCGATATTACGGCTGTCAGTTATCAGATCGTCACCTGACGCCATGCTGACTTTGCCACCCGTATCGCCGCCGTCCGATATGAACCTAGTCGTATCCCGCTCCTATGTTGCAAGAGCACCGCATATGCGGCGGCGTGACGCCCGCCGGGACGCGGCATCGGGCATGGTCTGCCGGGTTGCGGCCCAACAATCGCTTCAAGTTTGTACGATCAGGGAGGGATCTTGACGGTATCAACAGGATGGCAATGCATCGAATGCTAGCGTGTCGCCAGGACTGCGGGCATGACGTCCATGTCCCGGCCACTAGGCCGACCAACATGTATAAGCGTGAAAAATTCCAACGCGCAGAATGACTTCGCGGAGATGTTCATGACTAGCTTTAACAAACCCATACGCAAGGCCGTGTTTCCGGTGGCTGGCTTGGGCACCCGTTTCCTCCCCGCCACCAAGGCGGTTCCGAAGGAAATGCTGACCGTGGTCGACCGGCCGGTGATCCAGCACGTCGTCGACGAAGCCCGCGCAGCCGGCATCGAGCATCTCGTGTTCGTCACCGGCCGCAACAAAGGCGTCATCGAGCATCACTTCGACATCCAGTTCGAGCTGGATCGGACGTTGGCAGAGCGTGGCAAGAAGGCGGAGCTGGAAGCACTGACCCGAGAACTTCCCGCCGCCGGACAGACCAGCTTTACCCGCCAGCAGTCGCCGCTCGGACTCGGCCATGCCGTGTGGTGCGCGCGCGAGATCGTCGGCAACGAACCGTTCGCCCTCGTACTTCCCGACATGCTGCATCATGGCGAGCCGGGATGCCTCACCGAAATGATCAAGGCCTATAACGAACATGGCGGCAATCACGTCGCCGTCGCGCCGGTACCGGAGGACCAGACCCACCAGTACGGCATCGTCGGCGTCGATGACGCCAAGGCCAAGGTGACGCCGATCCGCTCGATGGTCGAAAAGCCACCGCGCGGCACCGCGCCCTCCAACCTGCACATCACCGGCCGCTATATCCTGCAGCCAGAAATCTTCGCGCTGCTTGAAAAGCAGGAGCGCGGCGCCGGTGGAGAAATTCAGCTTACGGACTCCATGATCAAGCTGGCCGGAAGCCAACCGTTCTTCGCCAACCGCTTCGACGGCGAGATTTATGACACCGGCTCGAAGATCGGCTTCCTGCTCGCCAATGTCGCCTACGCACTGGAACGCAACGATCTGGCGCCGGCGCTGAAGGACGGCATCAAGAAGCTGCTCTAGTCACAGGATCAGCGAGCGGCGCGGGCGCGTTTTCGTGTGCCTGCCCGCTTGCCATTCCACGGCCTGATATCTGCAACCCGACAGCGAGCACGTCGCGCCGAACGTGCAAGCGTCGCACCACGCTCCCGCCTGGCGCGGGCGTTCACCTCGCTTTACCCACCCGATGCGGGCAGCACGGTCAAAACCGGCCGGGGACGTCCTTTTTTCGTTTTCCGCGCCCCTTATCTGGGGCAATAGTGCGGCGCGTCGCTGCTACAGAGGAGCAAAGAGCCCATGGGCAACTATTCCGGTTGGATCATTCTGGGCATCCTTGCCCTGATCGTCTTCTACGTTATCGCCACCTACAATGGTCTGGTCGGATTGCGCCAACGCTGTAGGCAAGCGTTTTCCGACATCGACGTACAGCTGAAGCAGCGTCATGATCTTGTGCCGAACCTGGTCGAGACGGTGAAAGGCTATGCCCAGCACGAGCGCGAAACCCTCGATGCCGTCGTAAAGGCGCGCAACGCCGCCATCGCCGCGCATGGTCCCGCAGCCCAGGCCGCCGCAGAAGGTGCATTGCAAGGCGCACTGCGCCAGTTGTTTGCGCTGGCGGAGGCTTATCCGGACCTCAAGGCCAACACCAACTTCCAGCAACTGCAAACCGAACTGGCCGATCTGGAAAACAAGATCGCGGCCGCGCGCCGGTTCTTCAACAACGCCGCCGCGGAATACAACGCGACGCGTGAAGGCTTCCCAGCCGTGCTGTTTGCCAACTCGCTCGGATTTGGCCCGCAGGAGTTCTTCAATCTGGACGACAGCGAGCGCGCGACCGTCTCGGCAGCACCCCAGGTGAAATTCTAGAGAGTCCGGCGTGCACGCGCGTCTTGCATCCGGCATGACGCTGCGCAGTTAAACGGCTGGGGGCGGCCACGATAAACGGCCGTCCCGAGCGCGAACGGACAGCGGTGGAAGGCTAGGTCCATGTTCCAGGCATATGGCCTGTATTCCCACATCAGAGCCAATCGTATCCGGTCGGGGTTTCTCCTTGCCGGGTTTGTCGTGCTGCTACACGTGCTGCTGTATTCGATCCTGCTGCTTATCAATGCGTTCGAAGGCGGCGACTTCTACGAGATCGCGCAACGTGCCGCCGACCAGTTTGCCGGAGCCTGGCCGATCGCCATCCTATCGGCGGGCGTGTGGTTCACCATCTCGTGGATCTTCCACCAGACATTGATCCGCTGGGCCACTGGCGCGCGCGGCGTCTCGCGCACCGAAGCACCCAAGCTCTACAATGCGCTTGAAAACCTGTGCATCTCGCGCGGCATTCCGATGCCCGCCCTACAGATCATCGAGACGCCCGCGCTCACCGCCTATGCCGCCGGCCTGCGTGAAGGCGAGTACGTGGTGGCTGTCACGCGCGGCCTCATGGACACGCTTTCAGACGACGAACTCGAAGCCGTCCTGGCCCACGAACTGACCCACATCCGCAATCGCGACACGCAGCTTCTGGTCATCGCGATCATCTTTGCCGGAATCTTCGCGTTTTTCGGCGACATCATGATTCGGCGCTGGAACTTCCCTTATGGCGTCTGGCCGCGGGGCGACGGCAGGCGCGGCGGCGGTAGCAGCAATCGCGACAACGGCGGCGCGGCGCTCGCCATCATCATCGCCATCGCGATCATTCTCATCTCGTGGGGCTTGTCGACGCTGATCCGCTTTGCGCTGTCGCGTTCGCGCGAATACCTGGCCGATGCGGGCGCGGCCGAGCTGACCAAAAATCCGGACGCGATGATCCGGGCGCTGCGCAAGATCGAGCGCAACGCCAAACTCGACGTGCCATCGCGCATGGAAGCGTTCTTTATCGAGAACCCGCTCAGCGGCAGCAGCATGTCGCTGCTTTCAACCCACCCCTCGATCGAAGCGCGCGTCGATGCCTTGCAGCGTTTCGCCGGCGGCGTCGAGGTCAGCGCTCAGAACGACACCCCCACGCCGACCTGAGCGCACGCACCTCGCAATCGCGGACAGCAAAAGCGAAAGGGCGGACCCGATTGATCGGATCCGCCCTGGCTATTCCTTAAAACCGGCGTCGGCTTACTCCGTGCAAGGTACCGAGATGGTCATGCCGACGTTAGCGAAGTAGCGCTTGCATTCGAGTTTGGCGGGCTCTTTCTCAGCCGTCCGGGTGGCTTGGGTCTGGGTCGGCGCAACCGAGTTAGAGGCCGCCAGCACCTTAGTCTCGACCTTCGGTGCTTCGGTGTTGGCCACCGTGGCCGTCGTCGCCGGCGCGGCGGCAGCCGCAGCGGCGACTGCCTTTTTCCTGGCGGCCTCGGCCGCATTCGCCGCAGCGATGGCAGCAGCGCGCTCCTTCTTGGCCTTGGCAGCGGCAGCACGGGCCCGGGCGCGTTCGCGGCGCAGTTCAGCAGCTTCGCGGGCCTGATGCCGGCGATAGGCATCGGCGCGATAGGCTTCCTGCTGCTGATGATGGAGGATCATCGCACCCAGCGGCACACCAAATCCGATGCGGACACCAGCCTGCGCGGACGGCGCCAGAACAGCAGCGGTTGCCAAGATGCTCGTAACGATGGCGATCGTCTTGTTCATGACAGTCTCCTTAGGGGTCCAGCCTGTGCTCGTCAGACCCGTTGCGATCTCTTGAATGTGATCATGGACCGTCAAACAACAGGACGCTGTTCCCAAAGAAACAGGCCCCGATTTTTTGTCGGGGCCTTTGTCATTCTCAAAACTGAATGAGATGTCCGGCTCAGGCGGCCGGGCGAGGCGCACCGCCCTTGAGCGAGCTCACCTGGGCAGCCTGGATGGTGGCTTCCATCTCCGCACGCTCGGCGATACGCCGCTGGATGTCAGCCATGAAGCGGCAGGTGCGCTCCATTACGATGTTGCGCTGACGATCCAACGTAACGATGTGGTAGCTGTCCTCCAGTACCACCGTCTCGACGCTGCCGCCGAGCGCCTTCTGCAAGCGGAAGGCGTTGCTGAGGCTGGCGCGATCGTCGTCACGCGGATGCAGAATCAGAACCGGCTGACGGATCGTGCCAAGTTCGGCCTGGACCGTCTTCACCAGATAGCGCAGCTCGAGCATCGAGCTGCCTGGCGTGCTGAGCTGGCCAGCTTGCGAGCTGTCGCCGCTCTCAAGCGCCGCCGTGATCAGGCCGCGAACGCGGTTGTCCTTGATGCCGAACGGCTCGCGCTCGACGAAATCGAACCGGTCCGCGACGCTGCGCTGAAAGCACAAGTTGAAGAACCAAGCGTACCAGGGAATTCCCCAGCCATCCAACTTCAACGTCGGCGCGAACGCGGCAACGCCCTGCACGGTGTCGGGGCGCTGAGCCGCGAGGTGCAGCGCGAGCACGGCGCCCATCGACAGACCGCCGACGATGACCGTATCGCATTCCTCAAGCAGCTTATCGTGCGCCTCTTCGATGCTGGCGTACCAATCTTTCCAGGTGGTGCCCCTCAAATCATCTGCGCTGCCGCAATGACCGGCGAGCTGGGGCACCGACACGGTATATCCGGCGCGGGCCAGGCCCACGGCGACGAAACGCATCTCTACGGGAGTGCCACCAAGTCCATGAATGAGGAGAATGCCGGTGCGTCCGCCAGAAAAGTGCATGGCGCGATCGACGATGCTCATGACTCTTTATATCCCTCTACTCTCGTCCTGCGGGGCCATTGGCCGTGACACAAACCTAGTCCGCGAGGCCGGAGCACCGCTGTTCCGCGGGTAACGCCGACCGGACGTTTACTACTTAACTAAGAAGAGCGCTGACGGTTCGGCGCCTTTTTTCGAACGTCATTAATCACGTCGATAGCTTCACCCCCCGACGGAGGCACCCTCCTGTAGCCGCCACATTCGAAAAACCCGTGGGCGAAACTTCCGTCATCTCATCATCGATGAACATGACTTCGATCGTCATTCCACAAGCCGACCCCCCTACTACGTCAGTATTGATCTAGCCGCAATCGCTGAATTGTCGCTAGTTCCATGTCATCTGCCGATGCGGACTGCGGTTGTCTGCCGCAGTATACTCCGCTGTACTCGTTACGGCCCAGAAAGGCACACTTTTGCAGATGCCATAGTGAGGAGGTCTAGAGAATAACTAGCAACAATTCTGGTAGAATTGCGGCGAGCACCCAAATCATCGTCAGACCTGTATTTTCCTGTCATGTCGTGACAAGTTTGCCCAGCAAGTCTTTCAAACATAAAACGCTATGTACAAAGTCGAATGCAAAAATATCCTTAATCGGTAGGCAACGACTTCTTACGTGGCGATCAACGAGATCGGGCGACTGCGGACCTCTCCCATCCTCCTGACGACGAAGCCGCGGACATTATTCTGCAGCCAGTTTTGCGGCATCATTGAATCACTGACTGATATCCAGACGCCTTAGTATTTGTACTCCGGTTCCTCTTGGGTCACTTTTTCCCGCTAACGCACGATGCGGCACATCAGCCGCCGGCCAAATTGCGGGAACCCCGTGCCATGACCGAAGCCGCCCTTACCACGCTCACTGCTCAAAATGCCCGGCGCGAAATCGCGCGCGGCGCCCTGTCATCGGAATTTTATGTCTCAGCCTGCCTGGACCGGATCGCTGCCCTGGAGCCTGATATCCGCGCCTTCGTCCATCTCGACCCTGGCCACGCTCTCGCTCAAGCCCGCGCGCTTGACCGGCGTCAAGCTGATGGCGAACCGCTCGGTCCCCTTCATGGCGTGCCTGTCGCCATCAAGGACATCTTCGACACCCACGACTTCCCGACCGAATACGGCTCGCCCCTCTATGCTGGCCACCGACCTGCGCGGGACGCCACCGTGGTCGCTCGGCTGAGGGCGGCCGGTGCGGTGATCATCGGCAAAACCGTGACCACCGAATTCGCCTATTTCCACCCCGGCAAGACACGCAATCCGCATGACACCTCGCGCACGCCAGGCGGTTCGTCGTCCGGCTCGGCCGCGGCGGTGGCCGCCGGCATGGTGCCGCTGGCGCTCGGCTCGCAAACCAACGGATCGGTGATACGGCCGGCCAGTTTCTGCGGCGTGTTCGGTGCCAAACCGACGCACGGGCTGATCTCGCGCGGCGGCGTTCTGGAGCTGATCATGTCGGCGTTTTCGCGCGGTCTCTGGACGACGTCGCGCTGCTGCTGGACGTGATGGCGGGCTACGATCCGGCCGACCCGGATACTCGCCCTGTCGCGGCACCGGACTTCACCGCTGCGCTGACCGGTGCTATTCCCGGCGCGCCGACATTCGCGTTCATGCGCACGCCCTTCTGGGACAAAGCCGAGGCGACAACGCGCGCCGCGTTCGAGGAGGTCACGCGCGGCCTTGGCGACAGTGTCGCCGACGTAGCGCTGCCCGGCGACTTCGCCGATGCCTGGAGCGCGCACCTGACGATCATGTCGGTCGACATGGCGCATCGGTTTTCCGGCCCCGTCGCGCGCGGCAACGACGATGCGTCGAGCGCCCGGCTGAGAGATCTGCTTGCGCAAGGGCGCGCGATGCCCGGCGTGGACTATCTGGCGGCCTGCGATACGGCCGATCATCTGCGCGCCAGCCTGGCCGCGATCTTCGAGCGCTATGATGCGATCATCACGCCGTCGGCAATCGGCGTCGCGCCGGAAGGTCTGGGTTCGACTGGCGATCCGGTGTTCTGCACCGCCTGGACGCTCATGGGCGTTCCGGCGCTGAGCCTGCCGGTCCTGCATGGTCCCGGCGGATTGCCACTCGGCCTGCAAATGCTCGGGCCGAAAGGCGGCGACGCTCAGCTGTTGCGGACGGCGAAGGTTCTGCTTGATCATCTCTCTGGCAAAGAGGCGATGAAAAGGTAGTTTGGCGCGCCTCGCGATCTCTCGTGCCAATGTGACGATCGCGGCGATCTCGGATATCGTGCCTCAAAATCTGAAGGAGACGATCATGATCGCCGTCATTTTCGAGATTTGGCCGGCCGACGGGCGTCGCGAGGAATATCTCGATTTGGCAGCCAAGCTGCGCCCGCATCTGGAAGCCATCGATGGCTTCATCTCGGTGGAGCGGTTCCAGAGCATCACCGATCCGTCGAAAATGCTGTCGCTGTCGTTCTGGCGCGATGAAGAGGCGCTGATGCGCTGGCGCAATCATGATGGCCATCGCGTGACGCAGGCAAAGGGACGCGCTGGCGTGTTCGCCAACTATCGCCTTCGCGTCGCCGGCGTCATACGCGACTACGACATGCTGGAGCATCGTGATCAGGCGCCGGCAGATAGCCTCGCCGTCCATGCATAAGCTGTACGCCTAGCGCACCGGAGCGTTTGCAGGCGCGTTCAAGTGCGTGCCTTCGGGGTTGCCTCCGGCGGCCGATGAGCCCTGACCGACAAGCGTCGGCCCGGAGATCAGCGTCGGCGATGGCGTCTGCGGATTGCGGGCGGCCGCTGCCTTGGCCTCTGCATCCTTTGCAGCTTGCCTGGTCTGCTGGCGTGACTGCGCCTGAGCAAAACAGCGATTGAGATTTCCGCAACGGCGTTGGGCCGATGGGTGAGTCTCTGTCTCCGGCATGTTGCCGAACGAACGGCATACCTGACCGAGGCCTTTGCGATCCAGCCAGCCCTGCTCCACTCCCCGCTCGACCGCCCAGCAATCGGCGGCCAGTTCGCTTTGCCCGATGTTGTGGTGACCGCATTCGTGGTGGAACACGAACAACCGCACGATCTGCGGCATGCGATTGATCAGGCGCGGATTGATGATAAGCACACCCGGCGCGGCCGCGCCCTCGCTCGGCAAATTACGGTCGAGCACGTTGCGGACGTTACCGCAGCGCACACTGCGGCCTGCCAACGTCATCGACCCGTCGCGTGCGATCTGAGGCAGGCTGCTGACAGGCGCCGCATTGAGCGTTGGAATTGCCGAGCCGAGACAGGTCACGGCCGCCAGCGCCCCGGCAAGCACCTTGCATCCCTTCATCACTGAACTCCCCTCGCCCGCGATTTCCATGTGATCCAAACGGCGGCAACAATTTAGTTGCACAAGCAATTTGTGATCGAATTGCGGCGGTCCGTGTTGGGCCTTCCAACCGGATGGGGACGAAGATTGATCAGGAACAACGCAGGCGGAGGAACGTTGACTAAATTAGGAGATATCGAAGAACAAAAACGGAGGTCGCACTATGCAGGCGCAAGACATCATGACCCGCGATGTTGTCACCGTGCAGCCCTCGACGCCAGTCCATCAAATTGCAAAGCTGATGACCGAACGCCGGATCAGCGGCGTGCCGGTGGTATCGGCGAGCGGCGCCGTCGTCGGGGTCGTGAGCGAAAGTGATCTCATGCACCGCGTGGAGATGGGAACCCAGCGCGAAAGAAAATGGTGGCTCTCGCTATTCTCTGATCCGGACCAGATGGCGCGGGATTACGCGAAGACTCGCGGCCTGAAGGCTGTGGACGTCATGTCGCGCAACGTGATTTCCGTTGAATTCGACACTCCCCTGCGGAAAGTCGCGGAAACGCTGGACAGCAATCATGTCAAACGGCTTCCCGTCATGCAGGGAGATAGGCTCGTTGGCCTGATCACACGCAGCGATCTGGTGAAAGCGCTGCTGGCATCAACGGTCGGACCAGCAGAACCTGGTGCTGCAGTGAGCGATGCGGCCATCCATACAGAAATCACGAAGCGCATGAACGACGTGACCTGGCTCGAAAAGATGTTCATCAATACCGTGGTGAACGATGGCGTCGTGAAGTTCCATGGCTTCATCGGATCCAACGACCAGCGTCGCGCGCTGCATGTACTGGTCGAAGACATCCCGGGTGTCCGCGGCGTGCAGGACGAACTTGTGCTCGGCTTGCCGACTGCGAGAGCGGTTTAGGTCCTCAAAGTCGGCAGGATCAGCCGGAGACGCTGCGTGGCCATCGCAACGTGAAGAGGGCTGGCGCCGGCGGGCTCGCCATCGATCTGCCAAGTCAGGTGTATCTGGCTTGGCACTTCGACTTGGCCGCACGGAATGCAAATGACATCCGGGTGCCGCTCCCCCGCGCCGCACATGATCGCGGCGAGCGCGCTGATCATTCTGGCGCGGGTGGTCGCGGAAATCAGCAACGCGTGAAAGCCCGCATCGGTGAGCCGCTGTCGGGGCGCAATCACGAACCTCCCGCCATAATGAGCGGCCTTGGTGATCACGAGCCATGAACAGCGCCGCGACTGCCCGTCGATGATTGCGGTGAATTGCCGTGGCGCCGCCGCGATCGTCCTCAAGGTCGGGACGATATAGGCCAGCTTTCCGATGCGGCTCTTCCAATCCATGTCGAGTTTATTGAGTATGGCGACGTCCGGCCCCAAGCTCGCCATCAGCAGGAACATCTCATGATTGGCGCGGCCGGGATGAATTACGGTCGCCTCGCCTTGCAAGAGGCAGTCGGCCACGGCGCCCGGCGTGTGCGCCAGCCCGATCTCCTGCGCCAAAACATTGCCGGTTCCGGTCGGGATAACCCCGAGGGGTACATCGCCATCGATCAGTCCAGATGCCACCCCGCGGATAGTACTGTCGCCGCCGGCTGCGACGACGGCATCGAAATTGCGGGAATTGCGCGCGCGTTCGGCAATATCGCGATCCGCTGACGCGCTATCGGCCTGTTCGACCGTTACGACGGCGCCAGCAGCGGTCAGCTTCGCACACACCTGATCAAGCAGGTTTCGCCGCTTTCGCCCGGCAACCGGATTGTGCACGATCAGGAATCGCTTGCGCTGAGCAGCCCGTAGTTCCAAGCCCGCCTCCGGCGCGATCAACCCGCACCAGTGATAAGGCCGGGCTCGGCCGCCGCCAAGTTACTCTCGACGGTCCGCGCTAGTTTCTGCGCACCAATGTTACGCCAACGCCAGCCAGGATCATGCCCAGCCAGACGGCCGGTGGCATATCTTCGCCGAACACATACCACGCGATCGCAGCCGATGTCGGTGGTACCAGAAACATCAGCGCGCTGGCACGCGCGGCGGCGCCATAGCGGATCATCGCGAACAGCAGGCTCGTCGCAACCAGCGAGTTGCAGATCGCCGAATAAAACAGCGAGATCACCAGCGGCCAGTTCCATTGGATCTGCATGCTCTCGGTGGCGGCGGCGGCGGGCAAGACCACCGCCAGACCGATGCTGCACTGGATGATATTCGCCGTCACCAGGTGTTGGTGGCTGCCGAAACGCTTTTCATAGAGCGTGCCCGCCGTGATCAGCAGAACGGCGCAGATCGTCGTCACGATGCCGGACGCCGTGGTATCGCCGACGTGGGATTTGGCCAGGATCGCAATGATCGCGCCAGCGATGCCGAAAATGAGGCCAAGCCAAGCATAGCCGCTCACGATCTCGCCCGTCAGCCGCGGTGCCAGAAGCGCGACGAGAATTGGCTGCAGCGCGAGAATGATGCCGAGCAGCGCCGCCGAGACCCCAAGCTGGATCGCCAGATTGGTCGCGCCGAAATACAGCCCCTGGATCAGCAAGCCGACGACCATCAGATGGCACCATTGCGCGGGCGTCGCGGGCAGGCGCGGCCGGATGATGAAACAGATCGGAATCAGCACGGCCAGCACGATAACGTAGCGCAGGGCCAGCAGCAGAAACGGTTCGACCGACTGCAAGCCGATCTTGACCGCCGAATATCCCGCGGACCACAGCAACAGGAATACGATCGGCGCGAAAGCAAGCCACAGCGGCGTCCTCGCGGGTGCGACCGGCGCGACCGAAGCCGTGTCCGGCGGTCTGTCGCCGGAATCCTCCTGCTTCATCATGCGATTTCGACCTTTTGCGCCTGCCCTATTCCCACGGTTTCATCCGTAGTCGAGCCGCGTCCGGCTGCCAACGGACATGATCCGTCATCTGCCTTGCGCTGCGTGCAGGTGGAAATCGCGTGGCGATCGAATTTTTCCCCCTGTATCGCGCGGAACAGCGCTCGCTCGCGGGATCGTGCACTCTGCCTTCATCGACGGACGGCAACGACCGCCGCGGTCAGAAAGCCGGAGCGCCCATCCCCCTCAAGGGGCTCCGGCCGGACAAAAACAGAAGAAAGACGTTCAAAGGAGTTTGAGATGAGCAAGTTTGTGATCATGAGTGTCGCCGCTGGCCTGATGGCAGCTTCAGCAATGACGGCTACTGATGCCGATGCCAAGGGCAAGTACAAATACAAGCACATCCCGAAGTCTCACAAGCATCACGTTCACAAGTGGCACAAATGGCATGTCATGCCATACCGCTACGTGAGCCTGGGCACGTGCGAATACTACTTCTGGAAGTGGAAAAGCGGTGGCGGGTCATACTGGAAGAACAAGTACCGCTTTTGCGCGGGAATCTATTGAGGCAGATGCTCTGGTCCGGGCTTTTCCCCCGAGTACCCCAGTCCCGGACCGAAGCTCTGAAGCCCCCCAGCCTCGCTGGGGGGCTTTTTCATTACCCGTTGCCGTTACGCGCCCTCCGGCGGCAGCGTCTCAACGCCGGCTTGAGCCAGTTGCGCGCGGCCGAAGTCATTGCCGGGCTCGCGCCAGATCGTATGTACGTGCGTTGCGCGCTCGCGCGTGGCGTATTCGATCGCCAACGTCGGACCGTGCAGCCGGTAGTAGTGAAGGTCGCTGGTCTCTAAGCCACCAGCCCACTGAAACCGCATGCCGTCACGATTTGGTCCGGTGAGCCGCGCCATCTGGGCATCTGCAAATACCCGCGGAAGGTTCGACAGATAAGTCTCCGCCAATCCAAGCATGAGATGCCGCTGTGTCTCGTCGGTCAGCTCGGTGTACGCGATGCCACCGTTGTCGGCGAGCGCCGCACGGCGCGGTCCGGCGCGGATATCATTGGGCACCTCGCGATCTAGACGCGCCTTCGTCATCTGTTCCGCGCCCAGATTGCGCGCCAGATCGCGGCCGATGTAATCCTCGCGATCAAGCGGCGCCAGACCAGCGTGCGGCCCTTCCAGCACTTCGGTTGGATCGGCGCACACGCAATGCGGCGTGGTCGAAATGATGGCGTCGTCGAACCCGGTGAAATTCAGGGAAAGGTGATGCCCTTCCATCCGCCACCCCCATGCACCGCCACTCGTTGGATCACCAAATACGGCGAAGGCATAAGCGCCCGAACCACGGCCAAACCCGCGCGTTTCGCGCAGGACTGAGGCAAGCGTCATCACACCGGTCGCCTTTACGTAACCGCGGTCACTCAGCGACGCGGCCAGCAGTGCCATCGCGAGGTCGCGCTCGCGCGCGCCCATGTCGTCGAGCATCACGCCGGCGCGACGGCCGGGCACATACGTCCAGCGATGGCGTTCAGGCGCGGAAAAGGGAAAGGCGATCGCGGCGCGGACTTGACTGCCAACGCCGCCGAGCAGATCGGCGGCAGCCTGGCGGATCGCAGCGCCGGTCGTGATGCCGGGCTGTTGCGCGCGAACAGGCAAGGTGGTCGCGGCCGCCGCGCCTGCCATGAGCACCGGCAACTGTCGGCGTGAAATCTTTGACGCGCGCCCAGTCTTTGCATCGTCACGCATGACTACAGTCTTTATTACAATCTTTGCATGGTGATCGGAGATGGGCGTAGCAGGGAGAGTGCGGCCCGCTACGCCCCCGCATGCCGTCAGGACATATACTTGACGGCACATCCGTACGGCCGGGTGACGGCATTCTTGATCGCCTCACCCTTGACCACCGCAGTCAGTGCATCCCGGAAATAGGGGGTCGCCTTCTGAAGATCTTCGGCGCGGGTGGAGGGAATGGAATCGATACCGCCCATATAGAGCAGCGTGCCCTCGGCGCTGATGATGTACATGTGCGGCGTCACCTGAGCGCCGTAAGCGCGGCCCATCTGGCCTTGCGGGTCGAGCAGCACCGCTGTCGGCGAAGCTTTGCGCGACGTGGTCAGTTCATTGGCCTTCGCAGCCGAAACGTGTCCCTGCTCGCCCTCAGGCGAGGAGATCACGCTGAGCCACACGACGTTTGCCGCCGCGGCTTCGCGCTGGATCGTCTGCATGTTGCCGGTGTTGTAGTGCTTCTTGACGAACGGGCAGTCGTGATTGGTCCATTCCAGCACCACGGTCTTGCCGCGAAGATCAGCGAGGCTCTGCGTGCCACCGTTGGTGTCGGCCACCGAGAAATCAGGCGCCGGCTTGCCAACCTGCGGCGCTGCATGAGCAGGCGTCGGGCCCAGCAGCGTCATGCCGCCGACAGCCAGTGTCGTGAAACCAAGCGCGCTGCCCAGCAGAAGTGTCCGGCGGTCGATGGGCCGCACCAACGTGCGAGATGCGTTTCGAGTATCCGTCATGACTCTGTTCTCCTGCTCATGAATGAATTGCGTGTCACTTTGCGGCGCGCTGAAGCTCTCCCACGACAATTGCCTCGGTCAGAACTGGCGGAAGAACCACCGGGCCGCGCCCACCGCCGGGATAGAAGGCATAGAAAGGCAAGCCATCGCGATTGAAACTGCGCAAGTAGGCCGAAATTTCCGGATCGCGATTGGTCCAGTCGCCCTTCAGGTAGGTAACACCATGGTCCCTGAACGCTTTCTGTATAGCGTCCGTGGACAGCGTCGCGCGTTCGTTGACGAGGCAGGTGATGCACCAAGCCGCGGTCATGTTGATGAAGACCGGCTTGCCCTCCTTGCGGAGCGCGGCGAGCCTGGCATTGCTGAATGCTTCGAAATTTTGCGCCTCGGTTGTGCGCGCGGCCACGCCCGGCGACGTCGCGCCATCGAGCTGCAGCAGCAGCGCCAGCGTGGCCGCGACCGATGCTGCCGCCAACCCGCGGGTGAGAAGGCCGCGCCCACCGCTATGCTGCGCGATGCCGTAGATCCATGCGGCCAAGCCGACCAGGATGGCGCCCGCCATGACGATCAAGACACCGAAATCACCGGCCTGCTGCGACAGCACCCACACCAGCCAGGCGGCCGACGCGTACATCAGGAACGCCATCGCCTGACGCAGCCGCACCATCCATAGGCCGGGACGCGGCAGCATGCGTGCCATGCGCGGGAAGATGCCAAGCAGCGCATAGGGTGCGGCCAGCCCCAGCGCCATGGTGGTGAAGATCAGCAGGCAAACGGCAACCGACGCCGTCAGTGCCGTCCCGATCGCTGCACCCATGAACGGTGCGGTGCACGGCGTCGCGACAACCACGGCTAGTAGGCCGGTAAAGAAGCTTCCAGAATGGCCGGACTTCTGCGCCAACTTCTGCCCGGAGCCGGTTATGCCCAGTCCGATTTCATAGACGCCGGACAGGTTGAGGCCGATCGCCAGCAGCAGCCACGCCATGCCGGCCACGAAAATCGGCGATTGGAACTGGAAGCCCCATCCTACCGCGGTCCCGCTAGCCCGAATGGCCAGCAGCACGCCCGCCAGCACCAGAAATGCGACCACCCCGCCCGCCGTGTAGAAGGCACTTGCCAGCCGGACCTCGCGCAGTTCACCGCCGGACAGCTTGGCAATCGAAGCCGCTTTCATAGCCAGCACCGGGAACACGCACGGCATCAGATTCAGGATCAGGCCGCCAATGAAGGCAAACAGCGCCGTCTGCCACAGCGGCAGGTTATCGATGAAAGAGCCACTGGGCCTCAAGCCGATTGGCGCCGCGCTGACCGACGGCGTGATCTCGAACCAGCGCTTCTGGCCACCGCCATCGGTCACGGCCAGCAATCCGCCGAGTTGCCCTTCGGCATTGAACGCCTGCCCCTTGGCTACGGCCAGGGTCAGCTTGCCGTGCTCAACCGACAGCTTTTGCGGGGCTGCGTGAACCGTCACGCCCCATTCAGACGGGTAATAGAATGCTTCCTTGACCGATTCAGGCGTTAGCCCCGCGCCTTCGACGGTCAGCGCCAGCGCCTCACCCTCGACAGCGATCGCCGCGGTCCAGGGGCTGGCGACCGGCATGCGCTGATCAGATGCCGCGAAGGCCGACGCGATATCGGAATTAGCCGCAACCGGCGTTGCAGACACAGGCAAATTCAGCCGGAAGCTGCCGGACTCAGGAATGCATTCCCGTTCGCAGACCAGCCAATCAGCCTTGGCTTCGACGGTCAGTAACTGCCCAGGCTGTGCCGTTGCCGGCATCGTAACCGTCATCGGAAAGACGACTTCGGTTTCATAGCCGAAGCTCATCACCGGCCCGACAGCAAAGCGATCCGGGCCGGGCCAAACGATTTCACCGCCGGAGACGCCGTCCGGTAGCGTCAGCTGCACCTCGGGTCGGGTACCGGCGTCGCCGGGGTTCTTCCAATAGGTGTGCCAGCCGGGCGCAAGCTTCTGGCGCAGTCCGAGGCGAAATGTCTGTCCGGGGACAACGGAAGCGTAATCGCTAACCAGGGTAACGGTGGCACGCGGACTGACTTCCGGAGAACTTTCCAGCGCATGGGCTGGGAGGAGACCCGAAGCCAGCACCAAAGCAGAGGCGGCCCACGGGGCAAGCCGTTTTGCGATGCGTCCCGCAAAACGCTTCAGATCAGCCCCGTCGCATGCTTTAGAAATGACGCTCTCCTTGTGCCTTACTCGCCGAAGCCCAGATTGCTCACCCGAACAACAGTGCCGTCATTGAACGGCATGATCATGAATTTCGCGTGGTTTCCCACTGCGACGGAATTGAATTCCGAACGTGCGACTACGCGCTTGGTTAGCCAAAATTAGTAAAGATCTCAGCGCCTTAAAACAACAGAGGGCGGCTGTTTCTTCCTTCACTTGGGAACACAAAGCCGTGAGGCTCTCCCGAGACGACGCTTAAAGATCAATCTATGCGCAAAAGCGCGACGGCTGAGGATCTAGGCGAATGCCGATGCGTAGGTTTCAGGCTTGAACCCGACGATCAGCTTGCCGCCGCCTGCCTCAAGCACTGGACGCTTGATCATCGAAGGCTGCGCCAGCATCAGCTTCAGCGCCTTGGCCTCGGTCAGACCTTCCTTGTCGGCGTCCGGCAGCTTTCGGAACGTCGTGCCGGCGCGGTTGAGCAGGGTCTCCCAGCCGACGATTGCGGCCCATTGCATCAGCGCTTCGCGGCTCACGCCCTGGGTCTTGTAGTCATGAAAGGTGTAGGCAATGCCGTGCGTGTCGAGCCAAGCCCGCGCCTTTTTCATCGTATCGCAGGCCTTGATGCCATAAATCGTAACCGGCTCGCTCATCGCTTCGCACCTTGCTCGTCTGCCACTCGGCCAACGATGCATAGGAATCCGGCCCATGCCAACACCGCTGGGCCGTATGCGCATCGGTCAAAACGCAGCAGGCCCCGGCGCCGATATCCCCCGCATTGCCGTCGACATCATGATGCCGCCGTTCCCGCTATAATCACTGCGCGATATCAAGAGATCACGATGAGCGTTCTTGGCGGCATGCCTGCCTTGAAGCTTCTGCCGCCAACCGATCTCGCCCGCGGCCGGCAGGTGTTACCGATCGACTGTGCCACCGCCGGCTACGATGCAGCGCATCCGCTGATCCGCGATGTGTCGTTTTCCATGATCGGACCGGAACGCGTGGCCATTGTCGGCCCTAACGGTTCCGGCAAGTCCACATTGCTCAAGGTGATACCCGGCGCGCTGAAGCCTCCGCCGGGACCGTGTCGCTGAACGTCAGAACCGCGATGCTCGACCAGCGCGCCAGCATCCTCTATGCCGACGCCACGATCGTCGACAACTTCAAGCGGCTGAACCCCGGCACAACGGACAATGCCTGCAGTGCCAGGTTGACGAACTTCCTGTTCCGAGCAGATGCCGATGGCTCATCGTCGCTCCCCGAAAATTTGCACTTGTCAGGAGAACGAATTCACCGCGCGATCGATCCATAAGGCGTGTGCGTAGGACTAGCCGTTTTTCAGTGTGCGTGCCCGCACCTTCAGTGGCGATCGAGAAGCGACATCCCAACCTCTCGGATATCCAAATAGGCCATGCCCAGCAAACAACAATTGGCGATACTCAGTCGCTTTTTTATTTAATTTCCGATGCGGTTTTGGTGCGAAGGTGCCATTCTGCCGCTC
>JAEZBZ010000021.1 GCA_023412745.1 Pseudomonadota bacterium
CGCCCTGGGTGGAGCCGGTGACGACGCAGACGATGATGTAGTCGAAGGTGAAACCGAGTTCGGCTTCCTGCTTCGCCACCTCCTCCGCGAACCCGACGTAGCCGAGCGCACCGTACTTGTGCACCGACGCGCCCGCCGGAATGCCGTAGGGCTTGCCACCCACATCCTTGACCGACTGGATGGCGTCCTCCCAGCTCTTGCGGATGCCGATATCGAAGCCGTCATCCACCAGCCGGCTGTCGGCGCCCATCAGCCGGGTCATCAGGATGTTGCCGACCCGGTCGTAGACGGCGTCGTAGTGCGGCACCCACTTCTCCTGGATAACCACGCATTTCATGCCGATCTTCGCCGCCGTCGCGGCGACCATGCGCGTATGGTTCGACTGCACGCCGCCGATCGAGACCAGCGTGTCGGCGTTCGAAGCGATCGCATCCGGCACGATGTATTCGAGCTTGCGGAGCTTGTTGCCGCCCATGGCGAGCCCTGAATTGCAGTCGTCGCGCTTGGCATAGATCTGCACCTTGCCGCCGAGCGCCTGAGACAGCCGGGGCAGATGCTCGATCGGTGTGGGCCCGAAGGTGAGCGGATAGCGTTCGAACTTTGCGAGCAGCGACATCGACCTGTTCTCCGTGGCGATCTGATGGGTGGAGAATAGGCTTTTTGCCGCGGAATGTGCTCTCTAAGTTGGGTTTGAATTTATCGATTGCCCGCTGAATAATCGCAAGTTATCGTAGTTATATCTCGTTTACGGACTATAAAATGGAAGATTTTCCACACCTGCTCTAGACCGCATCGACATCAAGATCTTGCGCGCATTGCAGGACGAGGGGCGGCTGACCAATGCGGAGCTGGCGACGCGCGTGAATGTCAGCGCCGCTACCTGTCATCGCCGCACCCAGCGCCTGTTCGAGGACGGCTTCATTACCGGAGTTCGCGCCGAAATCGCACCCGCGGCCGTGGGGCTCGGCACACTCGTCATGGTCGGCGTCGTGCTCGATCGCTCGACCGCGGACAGTTTCGCGGCATTTGAGAAGGCCGTTCTGGCGCTGAAGGATGTGCTCGACTGTAATCTGGTGGCCGGCGATTTCGACTACCTGCTGAAGATCCGCGTGCGCGACATGGCCGACTTCAACAAGCTGCACGGCCAGAAGCTAATCGCACTGCCCGGCGGCCGCCAGACGCGGACCTTCTTCGTCATGAAGGAGGTGAAGGAGAACGCGCGCCTGCCATTCTGACCGCGCGCGTTTCCGGATTTGCCTCAGGCTTCCACCGTCGGGCTGCCATGCCAGCGGCTGCCCTTGGGCATCGTCTCGCCCTTCATCAGCAGCGACAGCGGACCCAGAACCGCACCCGGCTCCATCACCGTATCGTACAGCACGATGCTCATGTTGCCGACCGAGCAGCCATCGCCGACCGTCAAGCTCGACGACTTCATGACGCGGTCCTCGAACAGATGGTTCTGCATGACCACGCCGGCGTTCAGCGCGGCATGATCACCGACGTTGACCAAGTCGAACTCCGAGAACAGCGCCGTCTCCATGTAGCAGTAGCGGCCGATCTTGCAGCCCAGCAGCCGCATCAAGGCCGGCGCGAACGGCGTGCCGAAGAAGTTGGTCACGAAAGGCGCCATCAGAGCTTCGTAGATGCCGTTGATCAGCTCGTTCCACCACACATAGCGGCTCCACAATGGTACGACGACCGCATGGAAACGTCCCATGATCAGCCACTTCAGGCCGACCACCGTACCGATGCAGGCGGTGATCGCGAACCACGACATCACCGGGATCGCCGTGAACGCGCCCCAGATGCCAAACTGCTCGTAGGCCCACAGCACGGCCAGCAGAGAGGCCACCGCGATGCCGCCCAGCACATAGCCCGGCAGGACAACGCGCAGGCCGTCGATCAGCGCACGCTGAAAATAGAGCCATGCCGACGGACGATAGGTCAGCTTCGCATCGAAGCCTTCGACCTTTTGGCGGTTCGGCAGGCGGAAGCCCGGCGAGCCCAGCCAGTCGGTGTTGTCGGGAATATCCGTCGCGGACTGCGGCGCGGCCGAAAGAACACCCAGCAGACAGTTGCTGCCGAGGTTGATGCCCGTCGACAGGATCGCGCTGTTGCCGACGAACGAGCGGTCGCCGATTGCGTTGACCGCGACCTCGAAGCGGCCCATGTGCGTCCTTGCACCGCCCATCATGCAGCCATCGGCGAAGAACACGCCATCGCCCGCGACCAGCATGTCCGGGTTGACGCGCCAGACGGTCGACATCTCGGTGTGACGGCCGAGCTTGGCGCCCAGCAGCCGCATCCAGCTCGGCAGATAAACCGTCGTGAAGATCGGCATGCCGACGACCTGGATGATCTGCATAACGATGGCGGACAGCCAGTGCTGAAGATAGGCGAACGAGTAGACCTTGAACACGCCGGGGCGCGGGTTCGGATGCACCAGCGATTTGCACAGCGCCGACCACACCGCGAACACCAGCATTGTTACCGGAATCAGCGCGAAGAACGCCGGCACCGAGACGCTGGCCGGATAGTGCACGGCCAAGGCGGCGATCAAACCACCGGCAGCCATGACCGGGGCCAGCGTCAGCAGCGCGATCGCCAACCCGGCGACGAGCTGCGTCAGGGTATAGACGAACATTCGCACCGGCCCATAGCGCACCGGCGTGCCGGTCGGCACGTTGACCGCGGCGGGCTGCGCCGGCGAGCCGCGATACGCCACGCCGTTCTCCAGCACGACGCCATCCGGCAGCAACGACTGGTCGTCGAGCCGGCTGTCGTCCTGCATCGTGACATCGAGACCCAGCACAGAATGCGCGCCAACGAAGCAGCGGTCTCCGATGGTCACGTTGCCGATCACCAGATGGCCCTGTTCGACACGGAACGCGGCGAGCTGGGTATCGACGCCGATGCTGACATCGTTGCCGATGCGCACGCAGTCCCAGGCATAGACGAGGCTGGGGTTGAGCAGCGCGCGGCGGCCAACCTTGGCGCCCATGGCGCGCCAGATGAACGGCGCCAGCGCCGTGCCGTTGAAGGCCGTGATGCCGCTCAGGTGCTGCAGGCGCGAGGCAATCCACCAGCGGATGTACAGGCTGCCCCACATCGGATAGCGGCCCGGCTTGTAGCGGCCAATCAGCACCCACTTGGCAACAATGGCCAGGACCAGCAGCGCCGCCCAGGTCGCCAGTCCGACGCCGAGCGCCATTACCGCCAAATCGGTCACAGAAGCGCGCTTCTGCAGCACGTCGATGCCATACGGCAGAATGTACAGCAGCGGCAGCGACAGGATCGGGACGATCGAGAGTTGGTAGATGACCTGAAAGAAAACAGTCGTCCACGGACGCACGGGTGTTGCGTTCTTGGCCGAGGCCAGAGCAGCGGCGCGCGCCCAGGCATTGCCCGAGGTTGCCTCGGCGGCTTTGGTGGTCAGCGTCTCGACGTGCGCCGCCAATTGGCGGACCGTCGAATGCGCATAGATGTCACGCACCGGCACACTATGCCCCAAAGCGGTGCGCAGCGCGGTCGCGAGCTGTGCCGCAACGAGTGAATGGCCACCGAGATCGGTGAAGAAGTCCTGTTCCGCGCCAACCTTTGGAACGTGAAGCTGCTTCGCCCATACCTCGGCGATGCGGGTTTCCAACGCCGTCATCTCAGCGTCGCTGTCATCCTCGGCGACCAGCGCCTGCACAGGGGCCGGCAGCCGCGAACGATCGACCTTGCCACTGGCCAGCATTGGGAAAGCATCGAGTACGTCGAGATATGCAGGCACCATGTAAACCGGCAGGCGGTCGCGCAACACGGCGAGGATGTGGTTGCGGTCGAGCGTCGCGACGTCATCGGCCAGCAGGACACAGGCGGCCAGGCTCTGCATGCCGTCCTTCTCATAAATGCGCACGTTGGCCGTGGTGATCTCGGGCTGCTCGATCAGCACCGCCTCAATCTCGGACAGCTCGACGCGATAGCCCCGCAGCTTCACCTGGCTGTCGATGCGGCCGAAGAATTCCAGCTCGTCATCCTCGTTCCAGCGCACCAGATCGCCTGCCTTGTAGAGACGGCGCGCTTTCGGTGGCTCGGAGTCCGGCGCCGCGCAATCCGTCGGCGGCACCCAGTCGACGTAGGTTTTCGCAGTCAGCTCCGGCTGATGCAGGTAGCCGCGCGACAGGCCCGGACCGCCGATATACAGCTCGCCCTTCTCGCCG